>NZ_JASERH010000001.1:0-44509 GCF_030766975.1 Streptomyces sp. KL116D
TGTACTTCGTTCCAAATCGGAAGGTGCAAGGTGTTTAGCCGTTCATTCTCGTGACGCTTCGCGTTTTCGTGCGCCGCTTCGGCAGGCCAGCGCGTCGCCGCCCCGCGGTCTCCCAGTCCACCAGCAGGTACAGCGTGCTGGAGGCGCAGTGCAACCACGCGGATCTCGTGCTTGCTTTCAGGGTGCGGTGGGCGAGCATGGCGTCGAAGTTCCGGCTCGCCAGCAGGTGCTGGGGTGGCGCCGCAGAGCAAGCAGTGTCAATCAGCCTCGGTGGGGAGAGGTCGAACCCGAAGGCACTGAAACCACTGTCTCCAGGTGGTGGGAGCCGCTGTGCAGGCCGTGCTCGGCCCGCAGCCCCTCCATCAGAGCTTTGGAACCCAGCCCTCGTGCCGTACCGCGGTCAGCTTCGGCGTGCTTCTGGTCGACCGGACGTGAAGCACCGCGCAGCTCACGTCGTCCCCGGTGACCGGGACGTCTGCGGGTCGCGGGGAGTTCCGCTCGGCTCGATCGGCGAGTTCCCGCGAGGTCGAGCGACCGGGACGGTCGCCGACTCGGACCAGGTGCGGCGGTCTCCGAACGCCACGATCAGGAGCGAGTCGGGGATCCGCCCGAGCTAAGCAGCCGCAGTGGCGCGCCGGCGGGTGAGGCGAGCCGAGCAGCGCTGGCACGTAGGCCCGCGCCCGCCTGCAGGCGTGCCGAGGATAGCGGCAGAGCCGTCGGCCGAGTAGTCGGGACGGTGCGCCGACTCCGCCCTGCCGTGTCCGAAAGCGCGGCGAGGTGGTGCGCGAAGCGGTTCGCCGCCGCGTCCAGTTCCGCGTACGTCAGCTGCCGGCCGTGCCCGGTGCACGGCGACGGCGTCGGGGGTGGCCGCCGATGTGCTCTCGAGCGCCGGTGGACGACGGGCACCGGGGGCAGGGCGAGCGCTTTCCCTGAAGGATCATCAACTGACCCGATGTCGGTGTGAGGAGGTGTTCGTTCCTCCGAGCGGTGCGGCTCCGGACCGACCGGGTACCGCAGGGGCGGGCGGTACCGGACGGCCGGGGCGCTACGCCGTGCGCTTCCGGCGAGTGCGCCCGTCGGCGCTCGAGCACCTGCGTCACCCACTTGTCGACGGGCAGACCGTGCGCGGCGGCGGCTGAGTGAGTAACTCAGCTGGCCGGCGGACAGCTCGATGGTGAGGGTGGTGACCTTCGCCTGCGCTTCCCGGCGGCCGCCGCCGTGGCCAGCTGCGCCACTTCCTTCGGCTCGTCGCCGCCGGCCGGGGCGATCTCGGCCGCCCTCGTTCTGCGCGGCGAGGGCGGCGCGGACGGCGCGGCGGGAGTTCGTTGCGCGACCACTTCTGCTGTTCGGCCTTGCGCAGCCAGTAGTCCTGCTCCGGCGGCGACAGCCGGGTCACCTCGGCGTGGTGGGCGAAGCTGAGGCCGTCGCGCCTGCGTGGTGCTCGAACCGCCGGGCCACGCAGCGCGTAGTTGCGCAGGTCTGGTGGTCGAGCCCGGTCCGCTTGAACGCCTCCTTGTACCGCCGCCACCCGCAGGTGCTCGCCGTAGATCAGCCAGTCGGCGAGCCACCACGCCGAGGGAGTTCACCAGCTCGCGCAGATTGGCCCCGATCTGCTCCCAGGACCGCTCCGGCAGGTTCTGCGGGAAGACCATCCCCGACTTCTGGACCGTGGCCTGCGATCCCACGAAGGACAGGACCACGTCCCGTTGCGCGGGCTCGCCGCCGCTGCCCACCGGCCTCGTCTTGTACCTGCTCGCGGTTCTCACAGCGCCCGTCACCACGTCATCTCCCAACTCTGAGTGTCTTCCCGGTCCGGGGGCCGCGATCAGTCCCGCCGCCATGGCCTCGCGCAGGCTCTTGGGGCGCAGGTCGGTCCAATTGCTCTCGACAGTGCTCCAGGCACTCGGCCCTGGCCGCCTCGCCGAAGCCACCCGCCAGCCCGCAGGCACCTCGGCGAACGCCGGCCACAGGGAGTGCTGCTCCTCGTCGTTGATCACAACGCAGAAGCGGCCGGCCTCGTCATCGGAGGGTTCGTGCTCAACTGGCACCGTCCTTAACCGTCGTGGTGTGACTCGGGATGGGGCTCCGCCGGGCAGGGTGCAGGACCGCACCGGGCCTGAGGTCGCCGCTCGGCGTTGTCCGGTCGACGGGACAACAGAACTGGAGTGTCCGGTCGACGCGGACACCCGGCGGTGGGGACGACTGCGGCGTTGCGACGTCACCGTAAGGAACCGGCCATCGGCGCTACAAGGGCGACGGGCCCGCCGGCCGCCCGTTCGTCCGCCGGGGTCCGTGCCCGCCGGGATTCCTGTGCCGGGCCGGAATCGTGTGCCACGATGCCGATCCGCGGCCCGAGGACGGCCTTCGGACCTGTCCGGGGACTGTCTGCGGACCTGTCAGCGGACCTGTCAGCGAACCTGTCTGCAGGTGGCCGTGCGGACCGACTAATTCCGGCCCCGACAATGCGTCCTACAAAGGGCAGTTGCCGCGCCCGGCCGGTACGTCAGGTCGGTGCGGACGGCCGGCTACGTCAGGTCGGTGCGGACCGGCCGCTACGTCAGCGACCAGTACGTCAGTCGATGCCGCAGGACGATGTGCGGCTCGGCCGTGACAGCCGCGTCGTCGTCAGCTCCGGCGAGCCCGCAGCGGCGGTACGCCGGCCCGTGCGGGCGGCCACCGCCGTAGAGTGGCCGGGCGTCTTCGTCACGGACCCTCTGCGCGTCGTCGTTTCCAGCCGTTGGTCAGGCTTACCGCCGGGCTTGCGTGGTTAGCTGGGCGCGCTGGCATCGCGGACGCCAGCCGGTGGCGGCGGTTCCTCAGTGGCGGTCAGAGTCCGGCTCGGGCGGGCCGGCGGCCGTTGGCGTGACAGGGCGGTGCGACGCGGCCCGGGGACCGTTGGACCGGCGCTACGGACGCGCGCGCCTGTTTCGTCCCTGCGCCACGCCGGCAGCTCGCACCTGCTGTGCCGCGACTGGCCGGCCGGGCTGCGCTTCGGCTGGGACGTGCGCGGCTGCTCGACGCCAGGTCGCGGCGCCATCAAACGGACCAGCGCAGATCGGTCGGACGCGGGCCGCACTCGCCGACCACCTGCTGCACGAGATGGAGCCCGGCTCGACCGCCCCCTACGCCCTGTTCGGGCACAGCTTGCCGGCGCCCTGCTGACGTACGGGATCGCGGCGGGCCGTCGGGCGGGGCCTGCCGACGCCGGGTGTGGGCCGGTGTCTCCGCCCGCTCCGCACGAACCCCGGTCCGCGGTACCACGAGCTGCCCGACGCCGACCTGCGGACCCGCCTGCGACAGCTCGGCGGCACTCCCCGACGAGGTCCTGGACGCCCCCCGACCTGTGGGCCCTGTTCGCCCCGGTCATCCGCGCCGACCTGCGGCTGGTGGAGACCTGGCGGCCCGACCCGCGGGCCGGTGCGCTGCCCGTGGCGCTGTCCGCCTTCGCCGGCGTCGACGACTGCTCCGCGACGCCGGGGGCGGATGGCCGGCTGGCGGGAGCACTCCACGCACTTCCTGGGGCCGCGGGTCTTCGACGGCGGCCACTTCACTCCAGGACGACGGACCGCTGCTCCGGCAGATCGAACGGGACGCGACCGCGGCACTCGACGCGGCGTGCACGACGGCACGTACACAGCGGACCACACAGACCGCACAGACCGCACGGAACTGACGCACCTCACCTACCAACACGACTCTCAGGAGTGCGACATGAGCATGTGGAAGAGACCGAGGGGCCACCGTGGTGGGCCTGGCGGCGCTCGCGATCACCGCCACCGCCTTCACGGGCCCCCGCCCAGGCGCAGCGGGACCCGGCCCCCACGGCGGCCGCGCACCAGGCGACGCAGCGCGCGATCGACGCGGCCGTCGCGGCCGGGGTCCCCGGCATCACCGCCGAGGCGCGCGACGCCGACGGGGTGTGGCGGTCGGCGTCGGGCGTGGGGCGATCTGACGACGGGCGCGCCACGCGGCAAGAACGACCGGTTCCGCGTCGCCAACCTCACCGACACCTTCGTGGCGACGGTCATCCTCCAGATGGTGGCGGAGCGCAAGCTGGGTCTCGACGACAGCGTCGAGCGCCATCTGCCGGGCCTGGTGAGCGGCAACGGCAACGACGGCAGCCGCATCACGGTGCGCCAGCTGCTCAACCACACGAGCGGGTTGTTCGACTACCTCGCCGACACCGACTTCGCCGAGACGTATCTGATGGGCGACGGCTATCTCCAGCACCGCTACGACACCCTGACGCCCGAGGGGCGGGTGCGGGTGGCGCTCGCGCACGAGCCGCTGTTCGAGCCCGGTGCCCGGCACGGGTTCTCCCACACCAACGACGTCCCGGCCGCGCTGCTCGTCGAGAAGATCGGCGGCAGGCCGTACGCGGACGAGGTGCGCCGGCGCATCATCGAACCGCTGGGGCTCACGGCGACGTCCAACCCCGGCACGGCCGTCGGGCTGCCCCCAGCCGAGCGGCCGCGCCTACTCCAAGCCGTTCGGCGCGCAGCCGGACCGATCGACGACGTCACCGAGGTGAACGCGTCGCAGATCTGGGGCAACGGCGACATCATCTCCAGCACCGCCGATCTGAACCGGTTCTACGGGGCGCTGATGCGCGGAAAGCTGTTCCCCGCCCAGCAGCTCGGCGCAGCTGCGGACGACGGTCGACAACCCGGCTTCCCGGCTCGTCCTACGGTCTCGGCATCGAGCGGCTCACGCTGGGCTGCGGCACCACCCTCCGGTACCACGACGGCGGCACGGTCGGGTGGCTCACCCTGGCCGCGCTGACCGAGGACGAGCCGCCACCAGCTCGCGTTCAGCTACAACAGCAACTACGGCGCGGAGACGATCCTCTCGGTGCTGAACGCCGAGTTCTGCCCCGCGCCCGCCTCCTGAGCACCAGAGCTCCACAGCTCCTGAACTCCGACGCCGGGGCAGGCCGCGTCCGCCGGGTGCAGTCCCGGCCTGACGACGGCCTGCCCTTCGCTCAAGACTCACTGGGCAGTGGGTTCGAGCGCCGCTCCAGCCCGCCTCGCAAGACTTCACGCCGGTTATGTGCACCCTTCCCATGGAGGCATGATGGCGCGTCAGGCCGGTCAAAACCTCAGGGTCGCGTGGCGGCCCGGCAACCGCCTTCCCGCAACCACCCGCCGCACCGGGGCCAGGTGCTGACGACCAAAGGTGGGCCTGCGGCCGCCGACCGTGATATAGGCTACGACGACTGGGAGCGGGCCGGACGCCAGCTCGCCGACGTCCTCGACTCGTCGTCCTGGTGGCTGGGCGACTGGCCCGTCTACGGCAGGACCACTCACCGACCGGTACCAGCGCGGCATCCGCGCCGCCGGTCTCGTACCAGACCCTGCGCAACTACGCGTGGGTCTCCCGCTTCGTGCTCGCCCGGCGCCGGCCCACGCTGAGCTTCCAGCACCACGCCGAGCTGGCGTCGATGCGCGGTGAGCGAGCAGGACCGCTGGCTCGACCGGGCCGAGCAACGGCAGTGGACCACCAAGCAGTTGCGCGGCGCGATAAGAGCCGCACGGCAGAGCCAGCAGCCGCCCTGCGCCCCCGTGGAGCAGAGCCACCGCCTGGACCTCCCCGGCAGCCGGTTGCAGTGGTGGTACAAGGCCGCCGAGCAGTTGGGCGTCGACTTCGAGCAGTGGGTGCTGAACACGCTGGACAGTGCGGCCGAGAACGCCCTGGAGGACCTCGTCAAGCTGGAGGACCGCAAGGAGGTCGCGCAGCTCAAGAGCGCGCGGGCGGAGGGCTCGCCGAGCGCGCCCGGCCGGTGGCCATCAGCGCCTGAGGCCCCGGCCCACCGGCTCCCGGCTCCCCGGCCCTGGCGGGTCAGGGCAGCCGGCTCATCAGGCCGGCGGTCTCGCGCCGGCACGTGCACGCGCTCTGGCCGAACGAGTCCCGCACCCGCTCGCGCACCTCGCAGGCTGCTCCTGGCTGAGCTTGAACATGCCCTCGGCGCCGGTCACCCGGAACCGGAAGGCCCCGACGGCGGGCACGATCTTGCGGGAAGTAGCCGAGCGACTCGGTCATGTCCCAGCCGTTGCCGAACGCCCCCTCGAAGGCGCGCACGGTGGACTGCACCACGCCCAGCGTCTCCTCCGTCGAGTCGATCTTTCTCGACCACTCCCCGGACGTGCACCGAGGTGAAGTTCCAGGTCGGGGCCGCCGGCGACTTCTCGTACACGGTGGGCGACACGTAGGAGTGCGGTCCGGTGAACGTCAGCAGCAGGACGCTGCCCGTCTCCAGTGCCGCCCAGTGCGGATTCGCCCGGTTCAGGTGCCCGAGCAGGGTGGTCCCGGGCAGTTCGCCGGTCGGGTCGCCCGTTGTCTTCGGGGTCGAAGATGACCGGCAGGTGGGTGGCGTAGGGGACCGGTCTCCGGGCTGCCGTTGGTCACGGCCAGCGCCAGGGATTGCCGCGGATCAGGTCCACCATCCACGAATGGTCCGGTTCGCGGTAGAAGCTGGGCACGAACATATGGATCGACCCTTTCAGCAATTGGCTCAGGGCATGGCCTCCGGCACGGGGCCGGCACGGGGCATGGCTGATCGCATTGCCCGGGCGTCTGCGCCGTAGGCCGCGCCACGCAGAGCGGTTGAGAATTCGCGCCGACGTACCGTTGTCCCGTCGACGGGACAACGCTTTCGGATATCGAGCGGCTCAAGTGGCGCTCAATCGGGCCTCGTTCGGTCTTCAAGTTGCTTTCTGGCCGTTCTCCGGGGCAACACTGGGGACGGGTCTCGGGCCACAGGACGAGTTTTCCAGACGCGAACGGGAGAATTTTCTATGGGCATAACGGGCAGGCGCAGCGGCGAGATCTTCGACGTGGTCGGTATCGGGTTCGGCCCGTCCAACCTCTCGCTCGCGATCGCCTTGAGGAGCACGGCACGAGCGCTCCGCAGCATCCGGTCACGTCTCATTTCTTCGAGCGTCAGCCCTCGTTCGGCTGGCACCGGAACATGCTGCTGCCGTCGACGACCATGCAGATCTCGTTCCTCAGGGACCTGGCGACCTTCAGGAACCCGATGTCCCGGTTCAGCTTCGTCTCGTATCTGCACGCCTCGAACCGGCTGGTGCAGTTCGTGAACAACCAGGACTTCTTCCCGACCCGACAGGAGTTCCACCAGTACCTGGAGTGGGGGCCGCCGGCCTCCGCGACCGGGGTCTCGTTCGGCGCCGAGGTCACCTCGATCCGGCCGGTGGGCGAGGACGGCGGGCAGGACTCCCGGTCTCCTGGAGGTGGAGGTGCGCGGCGGCGACGGCACCACCAGTGTGGTCACCGCGCGCAACGTGGCGATCTCGACGGGCCTGGTGCCGCGCCTGCCGGAGGGCGTGACGGCCGACGAACGGGTGTGGCACAGCTCGCAGTTCCTGAGCAGGTTCAACGCGCAGGCGCCGGACGACCTCAAGAGCGTGGCGGTGGTCGGCGCCGGCCAGAGCGCGGCGGAGATCACCCGCTTCCTGCACGACGCGCTGCCGCACGCCGAGGTGTCCGCGATCATCCCGTCGTACGGCTATTCCATCGCCGACGACACCCCCTTCGCCAACCAGGTGTTCGGACCCGGGCGCGGTGGACGAGTACTACTTCGGGCACCGAGCGGGCGTGCAGGACGCGTTCTGGCGCTACCACCGCAACACCAACTACTCGGTGGTCGACTCCGACGTCATCCGGGACCTGTACCAGCGCTCGTACGACGAGCAGGTGCGCGGCAGCCGGCGGCTGCACTTCCGCAACCTCACGCGGGTCGCCGAGGTGAAGCGGGCCGGGAGCGGCACCCGGGTGGTGCCGCGCTCGCTGCTCGACGACCGACGGAGGGAGCTCGCCGTCGACGCGCTGGTGTTCGCGACCGGGTACGACGGTCTCGACCCGTCGCACCTGCTGGGCGACTTCGACCGGCACTTCGCGCGCGACGCGGCGGGCCGGCACCGGGTGGAGCGGGACTACCGCCTGGTCAGTACGTCGGGGCTGACCTGCGGTGTGTATCTGCAGGGCGGCACCGAGCACAGTCACGGCCCTGACGTCGTCGCTGCTGTCAGAACATCGCGGTGCGCAGCGGTGAGATCGCCGACTGATCGTGCGTGCGGCGCACCGAGCGGGGAGCTGGGCCGGGCCCGCCCGGTCGAGGCGGCGCCCTCGACCGCCTGAGGCGGCCCGCCGCGGGCGCACCGGGCCGCGGCCCCGGTGCCCGCCGCCCGCGGTGTCGTCAGCACCGGTCGGCGTCGAGGAGTTCGGTGACGGCGCCCATGAAGCCCTCGTCGAGCATCGTGCGGCCGCCGTGTCGCGGGAGGTGTCCAGGCCGGCGTCGTGCCGGGCCACGCTGAGCATGTAGCGGCCGAGCACGCGGTGGGTGGCGAAGTGACCATTCGCCCCGGGCGGCGGGCCTGCCGTCGGGAGGCGAGCAGGTCGCCGGCTGCCGACGCCGAAGCCGAACTCGGTGAAGCCGAGCCGCAGTCCTTGTCCCAGCGCCTTGGTGTAGGCCTCCTTCAGGGTCCACAGGCGCAGCATGGCGGCGGTGCGGTCGGCGTCGTCCAGGGGTCGAGGTCAGCGCGCTCGGCGGGGGTGAGGACGTGGCCGCTGAGCAGGTCGTACGACATGCGGCGGTCGGCGGGTTCGGCGTCGACGCCGATGCGGCCGTCCCGGCTGACGCCGACGGCGATCGGTCGTCGGTGGGTGAGGCTCACGTCGATCTGGTCGAGGCCGCGCAGGTACGGGCGGCCGCCGATCTTGTATGCGGAGGTCGAGCTCGACCGGGTCGGTGTGCAGTCGGCGGCGGCCGTGTACTTGGTGGCGAGGCGGGAGGCGACGAAGCGGTAGCGGACGTGGGGTCGGCGGTGCGGCGGTAGCGCGGCCAGTCGCGGCCGAGCAGCGGGCGCAGCGAGGGTTCCGCGACGGCGGCGGTGAGCCATTCGCCCCAGGTGGTGTGGACGACGGCGTTGCCGTAGCGGTCCATGGACCTCGCGCACCCGGTGCCACGGGGCGTCCGGTCCGCTGACGTGGAGCGGTGTAAAGTTGATGCGGTCGGCGCCGCCGGGGATGACGGTCGTCAAGGGGCCTTCCTTCCCTGGAGCGTCGTGGCGGGGTGTCATGGCGCGTGGGAGACCGCGTCGAGGTCGCAGCTGAGGCCGTCCCGGTGGCGGCGGACGAGTTCGTCGAGCAGCTGCGCGTGGACGCTGTCGGGCAGGTCGGGCGCGGGGATGCCGAGCCGGCCGGCGAGCCGGGACAGGGCGAGACGGCCCACGCCGGATCGGCGAGGAACGGGTCGGTGCCGTCCTGGTGCTCCCAGATGCCGAGGACGCCGGCGGCGCCGACGACCCCGCGTAGCGGTCGCTGAGGACGACCACCGCAGGATCGGTGAGGGCGGCGCCGGACGCGGGCAGGCGCCGGCACTGTTCGCGCAGGGCGCGCAGCTCGGTGCGGAACGCCTCGGCGAGGTCGGCGAGGGCGCCGAGGGTGCCGGACGTGCCGCGTGCGGGGCGAGCCGGTCGGCGCTGCCCACCAGGGAGGCGGCCATGAAGTCGCCGCCGCCGGCGATGCCGAGCAACCCGTAGTCCAGGTCGGGCAGTTCGCTGCCGGAGCGGAACAGCTGGGGCGGCGGCTCCTCCTCGGCGAACCAGGAGCGTTCGGCGAGACCGCGCAGCTGGGGCACGAGCACCGCCTGGCAGGAGGCGCGCTGCCCGCGTGGCCGAGTCCGGCGACGGGCAGGTCGCGCACGAGCTTGTCGAGCGCGCCGTAGGCCGGGCTGGCGTGGTCGTAGCCGCGCGCGCGAGGACGGTGGCGAGTTCCTCCAGGTCCTCGCGGAGCAGGTCGGGCACCACGTACTTGACGGCGGCGGCGTAGACGTGGGGGCCTGGGTCGGCAGCAGGGACAGGGCCCGCAGCACGACCGTGGCCATGGCGTCGCAGGCCAGCAGGTGGGTCGGCGAAGACGCCGGCTAGCGGCTTGTGCCAGCGCTTGGCCACCGGTGCGGTGCGTCCTTCGGTGACGGCCCGCACGGCGGAGTGCAGCACGGTGCCGACGGCCGAGGTGACGACGCCGCAGATCACGCTCCGGTTGACCTGGAACACCCGCAGGGCGACGCCCACTGCGTCTCCTTCGGCGCCGACCAGCGCCTCGGCGGGGACGGGGCAGTCGGTGAACCCAGGCCGGAGAAGAGCGCGCCGCGCATGCCGGGCAGCGCCACGCGCGGCAGCCGCTGTACGTGGCCGGTCCCGGCCCGGTCGGGGTCGAGGAGGAGGACGGAGTGGCTGCGGGGTCCCGCGGGCCGCGTCGGTGCGGGGCGTAGACGACCTGGAGGTCGGCGCGGGCCGCGTTGATGATGACGTCCTTGCGGCCGTCGAGCCGGTAGCCGTCCGCGGTGCGGCGGGCGCTGAACTCGTGGCGCAGGATCGCGTTGGCGTGGGCGAGTTCGTGGTGCAGGATCGTCGCCCGGCCGCCGTTGAGCAGCAGGGTCGGCGACGTCCTGGCGCTGCCGTGCGGTGCCCGCCGTCCAGACGGCGCCGGCGGCGAACAGGAGGTGATCCCGTAGCCGAAGCCGAGGGCGACGTCGCGCCGGAAGACGGGGGCGCAGGGCGCGTGCCAGCAGGTCGGCGCGGGTGAGCAGGCCGCCGTGGGCGGCGGGCACCAGTTCGGCGCCGAATCCCGCCCCGGCGAGCAGGGTCTCGGTCGCGGCGGGCGGCTCGCCCCGGTCGTCGGCGGCGAACAGCGCCGCAAGACCGTGCGGGTTCGCCGGGTCGTAGGGGTCGCCCAGCAGCGCCTCGAGCCGCGCGGCTCGCGCGTGGGCGTCCGCCTCCGTCCGTCCGAACGGCGCGCCCGGGGGTGGATGATCTCGGCGGTGATGGTCATGGCGGCGGTGGTCAGCTCCCTCGTCGCACGGCACCGGGGCGCAGCGGTGCGCACCCGTATCCAGACCTTCCACGGCTCTCCTCGAGTCCGGGTGGAGGTGCTCTCGACAGATGCTCCGGCGCCCGTGCGGCGTTTCTCCGGCGGTTCTCCAGCGGTTCCGTCGGCGGCACGGTCCGCAAAGCTGCGGCACCCCGGGCGGGGTGCCGCAGCATGGTCAGGAAGAGGTCGTCGCTCAGCCGGTCTTACGGCGGAAGTTGCGCTTCTGGCCTGCGGGGTTGTTGCCCATGTTCTTGACCTTGGCGCGGCCTTCTTCGTGTGCCTGCTTTGGCCTGCGAGGCCCGCGACTTGCGCCCAGCGCCTCCCTTGAATTTCGCGCGAACCGTTTCCGCGTCGTCGCCCTCGCCGCGGTTGCTCTGCGGAGTCTCGGTCATGCGGTTCTCCTTGCCGTAAGGATCAGCCCTGCCGGAAGTGCACGGCATCACCACTGTCACGACCGGAGCTGGACGCTCACTTGAACGTCGCTCGATGAGTGATCGCGCTCCGGCCGTGCTGAAACTCCGGTGGCGAGCCGCGGGTGACGGCTCGCGCTGGAAAGCATAGATCGGCAGATCGACCGGGGGCACCGGTGGCGAACACCCGCTCCCAGGCGATGGTCTGTCCCGCCACGTGCAGCGCGCCCAGCGCCTGACCAGCGCCCGCACTTCGCCCAGGGGTTCGTCCGGGTCGCGCGCCGCGTCCTGCGACGCCACGAGGACGGCCGGTCCCGCACGCACGACGCACCCGTCGGGGCGGGCGTCGTGGCGGGCCCGCACTCCACGAAGCGGCCCACCCCGGAGCGCTCCAGGGTGCGTACGGCGTCCGCGAACCGCCCGGTGTCGCGCACCCAGTACGCCGGGTCCGCCACCTCTCCGGCCGACGCGGGCCGCCCGTCACCGCCGACACCCACGCGATCGACGGCTCGCGGAACGCGCAGGATGCCACGGCCCGCGCGAACTCGTCCGGCACCGCGCCCCGGTGCGGGGAGCGCAGCCGCGCGACGCGGCCACGAGCCGTGCCGCGTCCGTCAGGCTGAGGGCGCCCGCCACGTGCGCGGCGGCCACCTCCCTGCTCCGTGGCCGGCCACCGCGGACGGTGTCACGCCCCAGGACTGCCAGAGCCGGAACAGCGCGACCTCGGCGGCGAACAGGGCGGGCCGGGCGAACTCCGATTCGTGGATCAGCGCCGCGTCGGGACCGTCCTGCGCGGCGAACAGCACCGCCACCAACGGCAGTCGCAGATGCGGGTCGAGCGCGGCGCACACCTCGTCGAGGGCCCGCCGGTACGCGGGGGAAGGCCGCGTACAACCTCCCGTCCCATGCCCTCAGTGCCGACCGCCCTCGCCGGGGAAGAGCAGGGCGAGGCCGGGCCCCGTAGCCGCCGTCCCCGTGACGAGGGCGGGGGTGGTCACGGTCGTGGGCGAGGGCGCGAGGCCAGCGCCGCCTCCGCGGCCGACGAGGCGACGACGCCGGCCCGGTGCTCCAGGTGGGGCCGGTGCCGGGCGGCGGGTACGCCACGTCGGAAAGTCCCGCGTCGGGCGTGCCGTCGAGGCGGTCGGCGAGCCGGGGCCGCGTTGTCCGCGCGGGCCCGTGCGGTGCGGCCGGAGACGGTGACGGCGACCGGTCCGGTCGCGGCGCGGCGTCGGCGGCGGCCGCGACGGCGCCCCAGTCGACGTCGGTGCCGTCGCACCACAGCGGCGGCCACGTCCTCCAGGGGCCTGGCGGGCCGGCCGGTCGCGGTGGCCGGTGCTTCAGGATGCGCGGCTGGTCGCCGCCGGCCCGGTCGAGGGCCGCGCCGCAGTGCGAGGCGGGCCACCGGGTGCGGGTGATCTCGACGACGCGCAGCCGGCGCCCGTCGGCGAGCGCGCGGGTGGCGTCGGCGAGGCGGGCGTGGGTGCGCATGCTGCGCGCCCAGTACCCGGCGTCGAGATCCGCGCCGTCGACGTACCCGCCGGTGCCCGTCGACCAGAACGGGATCGTGCCGGGGGCCGCTGCGCAGCGCAACCCAGCGATCTTCTCAACTCCGGTGCCAGGCAGGCGCGTTGGGCGCCGCGCCGGGACCAGGAGGTGATCAGGCGGGCGCCCTCGGCGAGCGGCAGCGCGCCCGCGACGACCGCGGCCGCCACCTCGCCGGTGCCCCTGTCCGAGGACGACGGTGGGTTCTGACGCCCCAGGCGCTCAGGGTGCGGGGCGACGGACGTCTGGAGGGCGAACAGGACGGGCTGGACGACGTCGGCGCGCGCCAGGCGGGAGGTGTCGGGCCCGGCGTAGGAGTTCCGCGGTGACCGCCCAGCCGGTGAACGGCAGCAGGGCCCGGTCGCAGGCGTCGAGTGCGGCCCGGAAGGCGGGTTCGCCGAGCAGGTCGCGGCCCATGCCGAGCCACTCGCCGCCGCGCCCGGAGAAGCAGTAGGCGAGCGCGCCCGGCCGGGCGGCGCCGGACCGGGCGTGCCGGTCGACGTGGTGCGCAGCGCGTCGGCCAGTTCGCCGGTGCGGTCGACGGTGGCGACGGTGCGGTGCGTGCCGGTGGCGCGACTGAGGGAGTTCGGGCGCGTACCAGGAGCCGCCCGCGCGGACCCGGCGGGTCAGTTCGTCGGCGGCCGCGCGCAGGCCGCTCGCGCTGTCGGCGGCGAGCGGACGAAACAGCCGTGGCCGGTGCGGGGTTCTTCCAGGGTCACGTGGGTGCCGGTGCCGCTGGACCACGACGTGGCGGCGGGCGTCGCCCGGCCACGGCGTGCGGTCGGCGCCGGTGTGCAGGCCGGCCGGGAGTTCGCCGTGGTGCAGGGCGAGCGCGGCCTTCGTCAGACCGACGACGCCCACGACCTCAGCCGGAGCCGCTCTTCGCCCCCGTCGCCGATCTGACTTTCCGGCGGGCGCGCGCGCGGAGGCGGGCCGGGGCGTCCGCGCGCTGTCGCGGATCAGGGCGTGGATGCGGTCTCCGGGCGGCGAGCGCGCCTGGACAGCCGCCGCAGTACGAGGATGCCGCAGCCCTCGTCGCGTACGGAACGGGTGTGGTCCGCGGCCGGGCGGCGCACTGACGCCGCCCGCGAGGGCCAGGTCCGCCGCTCCGTCGCGCAGCGCACGGCGAGGTGGACGGCGGCGAGCGAGGAGCCACAGGCGGTGGCGACGGCGAGCGCATCTTCGGCGACTTCGAGGGGTTCGGAGGTGCCGGAGCCTTCGGCGACTTCGAGAGGTTCGGAGGTGCCGGAGCCTTCGGCGACTCTCTGAGGGCTCTGACGTGCTGAGGCCTTCTGGAACTTCGAGGTCGAGGGCGTGGGCGATGGCGACGGGGACCGTCGGCGCCGTGGGTGCCCAGTGAACACACCGGTCAGGCCGTGCGCGACGGTGTCGTGACGATCCGGGCGTCCTCCAGCGCCCAGGAGGTCTCCAGGGCGATGGTCTGCGCGGGGGTCGAGCCGGCGGGCCTCGGCGGGCGGGATGCGGAACAGGTCCGCGTCGAACCCGGTGACGTCGTCGAGGAAACCGCCCGTGTCGGCGCCGTCGAGCAGGGCCTGCCACAGCGCTTCGGGGTGTCGATGCCGCCCGGCAGCCGGGCAGCCGATGCCGACGATCGCGATCGGCTCGGGCCCGGCGCGCGCCCGCGCTCAGGCCAGCCGCGGGCGCGGGGTACTCCAGACGGTCGGGTCGGTCGAATCGGTCGGGATGGGCATGGGGCGCCCCAGCCGGGGACATCTGTGCCTACCGCGCGAGAGGGGGCGGCGAGTTTGCGCGTGACGAAGGCGTCGAGGGCGCTGACCGAGCGGGAAGTGGTCGAGCTCCAGGTCATCCGCCTCGACGGTGATGCCGAATTCTGCTCGACGAAGGAGACGAGCTGCATCGCGAACGATCGAGCTCACGAAGCCGAGTTCGAAGACGTCGGCGTCGTCGTCGAGGGCGTGCACCGGGAAGAAGCGGGAGAGGTACTGCGCGATCCGGTCCCGGGTCCCACCGGTACCGCGTACCCGTACCCGTGAGCGTGTCCTTGTCCATGATGGTTCCGTCCTTCCGCCGTAGCCGTCCGCGACCAGGCCGGTGCCGCCGGCGTCACCAGCCTGGTCCCCTCGGCTCGAGCGGGGGCCGGAGCCTGGACATCACAGCATCGTGGATCGCCGATTCGGCGTGCCGCCGGGCCAGTTCCAGCGTGGCGGTGGAGTTCCGGCCGAGCGCCTGGCGCACGTAGCGGCGGGCCGTGGTCAGGTCGGCGGCCGGGCCGAGGACGCGCGTCACGGCCTCCCTCGCGCAGCACCACGCCGAGCTGGGACACGACGGTGACGCCCGTCTCGTCGGGCACGACCGACCACTCGCCGGTGTGGGGCCTCCATCAGGGCGGGCGTGGTCGTCTGCTTGTAGACGATGCGCCCGGCGTGCGGGAAGCAGATCCGTACCGACTCGGTGGTGTGCGTGCTGCCGTCGGCCGTCAGCGTGTCCATGGACATGATCTGGACGCCGGGGCTGTCCTCGGTGAGGTCGAGGCGGGAGACGTCGGGATCAGGTCGGGCCAGTCGCCCACCCGGTACAGGAAGTCGTAGACCAACTCGGCCGGCCCGTTGATCCGTACGGAGTCCTCGAAGGACAGGACGAGTTCGTCCAGGCGCGTCCAGCGCTCGGCGAGGCGCTTGATGCTGTCCAGTTCGGCGCGGGAGTTGATGTCGCAGGCGCCTCGACCCACGCCACGTCGTCGGGGCGGTCGCCGACGACGGTGAAGTCGTGCAGCAGCGTCAGCAGGCTGGTGCCGCCGGGCCGTTCCTCGACGATCCAGGTGCCGTGCATGGTCTCGACGGGCGCCTGCGGCACGGTCTGCCGGAACTCGATCCGCCGTTCCTGGGGTCCTGCACCCGCTCGGAGATCCACGAGCGGACCTCGCCGTTGGCCGTGGCCCACATCCGCAGCCGCTCGTGCGTCCCGTCGAACTCCAGCCGTTCGACGTTCACGTTCGGCGGGAAGTACAGCGGCCACTGCACGGCGTCGGAGATCAGCCCGTAGACGACTCCGGCTGCCGCGTCCACCTGGACGGAGTGCGTGGTGCGATGCACCCGCCCGATCGACACCACGTTCATGTCTTCCTCACTTCTTTGACAGGGACAGGGGTAGAGACGGAGATCGAGACAGGGAGAGAGGTCAGTAGCTGCCGAGGCCGCCGCAGACGTTGAGCGCCTGTGCGGTGATCGACGCGGCGGGCTCGGAGGCCAGGTAGGCGACCAGCGCGCCACCTCCTGGGGCGTGGAGTAGCGGCCGAGCGGGATCTTCGCCTCGAACTGCGTCTGCATCGTCCCTCCTCGGTGGTGTCCCAGGCGGCCGCGTAGCCCTGGCGCACCCTGCTGCGCCATCGGCGTCTCCACGTAGCCGGGGCAGACCGCGTTGACGGTGACGCCGTGCGGGCGAGCTCCCGGCCGAGGGCCTTGGTGAAGCCGACGACACCGTGCTTGGAGGCGCTGTAGGGGCGCCGAGCAGGACGCCCTGCTTGCCCGCGGTGGACGCGATGTTGATGATCCGCCCGTACGCGGCGTCGGCCAGGCCGCCGTTCTTGATGACCTCGCGGGTCACCAGGAAGACGCTGTTCAGGTTGGTGTCGATGACGTCGTACCAGAGGTCGTCGGAGAGGTCGGCGGTGACGCCGCCGCCGCTGCGCCCGGCGTTGTTGACCAGCACGTTGACGGGTCCGTACGTCTCCACGACCGCGGCCACGAGGGCGCGCACGGAGTCGCGATCGCGCACGTCGGCGGCCTGTCCCGCGACGTCGAGGCCCTCCGCGCGCAGGTCCGCCACGGTCTGCTTGACGTCCCTCCTCGGTGCGGGCGCACAGGAAGACCCGGTGCCCGGTGCGGGCGAGCTGGCGGACCGACTCCAGGCCGATGCCGCTCGTGGCTCCGGTCACCAGGGCGACAGGGTGGTTGTCGGGCATGTCAGTGCTCCTCGAAGTCGTGGGTGGTGGCGCGCAGGGCGGGGCCGGCTCGCGCCGTGCCTCGTCGGCGAGCGGGACGGGGGCCACCAGCAGGGGGCAGGGCGCGGCGCAGGGCCGGCCGGGTGAGCAGGGAGCCGCGGGCCGCGACGTAGCCGTCGGGGCGGACGAGGATCCAGGCGCCGGGGCGCAGGCCGAGCGCGGCGCGCAGCCGCCGGCCGGGGTCGGCGAGCGGGCGCGGGGGCCGTCGGAGCCGGTGCCGCCGACGGTCCGCACGGAGAGCCACTCGCCGTACTGGGCGGCTGCCGTGACGGCGACGCCGACGGGGACGTCGCCCGGTCCGCGGCCGCCCGCGGCGAGCAGCAACGCCCAGCGCGGATCGCGCAGTTCGGCGCGGTAGGCCTCGAAGGCCGGGGTGGCCGGGTCGAGCGGGCCGGGCGCCGGGACCGCGGCGGCGCGGGCGCCGGGGCCGGGGGCGCGGGCCGGTTCCCGCGCGCTCATCAGGACGGAGCCGGTGTCCGCGAGGTGGGTGAGCGCGTCGGACCTGGGGTGGTCAGCGACGACGTGCCGTAGTCGATCTTCAGGCCCGACATGCCGCCCAGCACCTTGCGCTGCACGGCCCGGCGCAGCGGCCGCACGGTGTTCACGACGCGCAGGGCGATCGGCAGGACCACGCCCGCGAGCGCGTTCTTGAACTGCACCAGGGTGGTGGCGGTGCGGGTGGAGCCGAGGAGCGCGGCGCCGATCGGGACGCGTTCCTCGCTGTAGGTCTCCAGCAGCTCCCGTCCGGCGTGGCCCTGTTCGACCATGGCCAGCTTCCAGGCGAGGCTGTACGCCTCCTGGATGCCAGTGTTCATGCCCTGCCCGGAGGCGGGACTGTGCACGTGCGCGGCGTCGCCGGCCACCAGGACCCGGTCGTCCTGCATGCGCTCCACCATCCGCTGCTGGAAGGTGAAGACGGACGTCCAGGTGGCCGGGCCGACCCCCGATCCGGTGGCCGAAGCCCGCGCTGAGCTTGGCGGCGAGCAGTCTTCGGTGCGGCCGGGCCCGGCCGCCGCCGTGGTGGGCACGGTGTCCAGGATCCGCCACTGTCCCGCGCGGGCGAAGGGCACCATCATCAGCCTCGTCCGCCGGTGTGCGTCCAGTAGATGCTGTCGGGTTCCACCTCGGTGTCGACGGGCACGTCCGCGAGGCATCCACGTCTCGCTGCTCTCGCCGACGAGTTCGAGGCCGAGGCGTTTGCGTACGGTGCTGTGGCCGCCGTCGCAGCCGACCAGCCAGGACGCCGTACAGACCTCCTCGCGGCCGTCGGCGTGCACCAGGCTCGCGCGCACCGCGTCGGCGTCCTGGGTGAGGTCCGCCAGGCGCACGCCCCCATTCGACCCGCACGCCGAGCCGGGCCACGGCCGCGCGCAGCGCCGCCTCGGTCTCGGTCTGCCTCGATGATCAGCGTGAAGCGGGGTAGCGGGTGGGCATCGTCGCGTAGTCGGCCCGCAGCCGCACTCGGCGCCGGCCCCCCGCATACATGGTGAACGCCCGGTTGCGGCGTCCGCGGGGCAGCACGTCGTCGACGACGCCCATCTGGTCGTAGGTCTCCAGGGTGCGCGGATGCGTGGCGACGGCGCGGCTGGTGGCGGCCGGTCCCGGTGCGGCGTCGATCAGCCGCACCCGCAGTCCGCGGCGGGCGAGTTCATGGGCGGCGGTCAGTCCGACGGGGCCCGCGCCGACGACCAGCGCCTGGGTCGCGGGGGGCGGGCTCGGCCGGCCGTCCGGCGGGTTCACCATGGTCTGCTCCAGGGTCGGTGACGGGGCGGGGCGTGGGCGGGGGCGTGGGGTGGGGGCGCGCGGACGGTCACGAGGGGCGTCGCGCGCGGCAGGTCATGCGGCGGCCCGGTGTCTCAGCTGGGTGCGGACGGAGCGTCGTTCGGGTTTGCCGGTGGGGGTACGCGGCACCGCGTCGATGGCCTCGGCGAACCGGATCTGCTCGAAGGCGGCGAGGTGCTCGTTGGCCCGGCTGGTGATCGAGTCGAGGACGTCGAGGATGCCTAGGCCCGGCGGGGCGTCGTCGGGGAAGCCCGATCCGGCCGCGGCGCCGTCGGCGAGGATGATGCCCGCCCAGACCAGCGCGCCGTGCTCGGCGTCGGGCCAGTCGGCCACGATGCAGTCGGCGACGCGCGGGTCCTCGCGGATGATCTGCTCGGACGCGGCTCGGCGCGACGATCTCGTTGTCGTAGCTTGAAGACGTCTGCGAGCCGGTCCACCAGGCGCAGGGCGCCGTCGTCGTCCAGGTAGCCGACGTCGCCGGTGGAGAACCAGCCGTCCGCGTCGATCCGCGTCTCGTGCCCGCCGTCGAGGTATCCGGCCATCACCTGCGGCCCCCCTGACCTGGACCTCTCCGGTCGACCAGACGTCGACGGGGGCGGCGCGTGGTCAGGTCGACGAGCCGGCACTCGGTACCGGGCACCACGCCGCCGACCATGCCAGGGGCGGTAGCGGTCGGGCTGCTGGCAGTGGGTGAGCGGGGAGAGTTCGGCCATGCCGTAGCCCTGGATGACGGGCACGCCGAGCCGTTCGCGCAGCGTGGTCGCCGTCTGCGGGGCGAGCGCCGAACCGCCGGACAGGACGGCGGTGAGCTGCGGTCCGGGTGGACCGCTCCGGCCAGCCGCCCGTCGTGGGCCAGGGCGTGCAGCCGGGCGGGCAGGCCGTAGTAGTGGGTGGCGCCCGCCTCGGCGGCGACGGCGAGCGACGCGACGGGGTCAGGGGTCCTGGCACGCACCTGGCAGGCACCGGCGTACAGGCCGGAGTTGAGGTGCATCACGTGGTACAGCGGCAGGTGGTTCAGGGTGACCGAGCCGGTGTCCAGGCGGTGGGCGAGGGCGATCTGCTTGGCGTTGGCGACGATGTTGCGGTGGGTCAGGAGCACGCCCCCTGGGGCGGCCGGTGGTCCCGGTGGTGAACTGCACGCAGGCGACGGCGCCGGGGTCGGCCGGCGGTGTTCCGGTGGGGGCGGGCGGGCGCGCCGGCCAGCGCCTCGTGGAGCGGCACGGTGCCGGCGGGGGACCACGCCGTCGGCGGCGTCGGTGACGACGACGGCGCGCAGTGCGGGCAGCTCGGCGCGCAGCTTGGCGAGCAGCCCCGCGGTGGCGGCGGGCACGAGGGCGACCTCCACCCGGGCGGTGCCGAGGAGCGTGGCGCAGCCCGCCCTCGCCGACCAGCGGGCTGACCAGGACGACGGTGGCGCCGCTGCGGGCGGTGCCGTAGTAGGCGGCGGCGAAGACCGGGTCGAGGACGCCGGGCCACGCCGACGCGGGCGCCGGCCGCGCCGCCGAGTTCCTGGTCCAGAGTAGGCGGCGATCCGGTCTGGCCCACGCGTCGAGTTCGGCGAAGGAGACCGACCGGGTCGCGGTGCGGATCGCGATCCCGTGCGGGTCGCGCCGGGCGGCGCGCCGCAGCAGTCCGTCGACGGGGAAGTCTGGGTGGGCGAAGTTCGACAACGCCCGTTCTCCTCCGGCTCCGGCTGGGCGGCGTGCGCCACTGGACGCACTCACCGTCCGCCGGGCCGCTTGAGGAATCTTCGAAGAGCGCTCGATCGGCGCCACAGACAGTGTCGGCATCCAATCCAACGGAACGGTGACGAAGGGACAGGGGCGAGCCATGACCATCGAGGTACTTCGTACTCTGCCGAACCCGCCTCCCTCGCAGGAGGCGTTCGGCGCGCTGTACGCGACGATCCAGCAGTTCTACGCGCACCAGATGCAGCTCTTCGACGACCACGACGCCGAGCGCTGGGCGGGTACGTTCACCGAGGACGCCGTCTTCTGTCGTGCCCACGCTCGACCAGCCGGTGCGCGGCCGTGCCTCGCTCGCGGCGAACGTGCGCCGCAACAAGGACCAGCAGGAGCGCAGCGGTGAGCAGTTGCGGCACTGGATCGGGATGCTCGACGTGCGGCAGCAGCTCGACGGGTCGCTGCGCACGCGGGCCTACGCCCTGGTGTACGCGACGCACGCGGCGGCGAGTCGAAGGTGTCGCGGGTGTGCGTGCTGGAGGACGAGCTGGTCCGCTCGCGCGGCAAGTGGCGGGCCCGCTCCCGCCTGGTGACCCGCGACGACCCTGGCTCTCGCCGCGGGTGCGGCGGCCTGACTGCTGCTAGGCCCGGCAGACCGGCAGGCCGCCGTGGTGCTTCGGCCATCTCGCGGAACAGCGCGGGATGTCCAGCGGATCGCCGGGCGCCGCCCCGAGCTCCTCGGCGTAGGCGCGGTGCAGGTTCGGGACGAGCCGCTCGGCGTCGAGCAGGTCGTGCGTACGGTCCGGGGCCGCCTCCCGGGCGGTCTCGAGCGGGGTGAGGCCGGCCGCGATGCCGTCGGCCGCGGAGGCGCCGGAGGCGGCGCAGATAGCCCTCGTTGACGTCGAACAGTTCGGGGCCGCCGACCGGGCCGTGGCCGGGCACGACGGTGACGGCGTCCAGGCGCGCAGCCGGGCGAGGGCGTCCAGGGACCCCGTCACGGAGCCCATCGGGCAGAACGGGTGGCGCCCGCCATCACCAGGTCACCGGTGAACAGCACCCGCTGGTCGGGCAGCCAGACGACGGTGTCGCCGGTGGTGCGCGCGCCCCGCGTGCAGCAGCCGGGCCTGTCGCGCGCCCACGTGGAGGTCCATCCGTTCGTGGTAGGTGACCGCGGGCACTGACGATCTCCAGATCGCCCCAGCACACGTCGGGCCAGAGTCCCGTCAGGTGCGTCCCGGCGGCGGTGGCCTCTCGCGGGCCCGCTCGTGGCCGACGACGGTGGCCTCGTGACGACGAAGTTGCCGAAGGTGTGGTCGCCGTGGAAGTGCGTGTTGACGAGGGAACTGCGGGGAGCCGTCCGGCCACGAGCAGGACGTGCCCCCTGAGCCGGCGGGCCCGCGCCTCGGTGGCCACCGTGTCGATCAGGAGGCATGCGCCGTCCGAGACAGGGAGCCCGGCGCTGCTCAGGCACCCAGCCGCCGTCGGGCTGCATCGTAGGCGTGGACGCCGTCGGCGACCTGTGGAACCGGTCCTTTGGCGGGCGCGGGGCCGAACGCACCGCGGCCCCTGTTCAGCCGCGGCGCGCGCTGGCCAGCGCGCGTTGACGAGGTCGAGGTACTGGCGCGGCGTCTGCGCGTCGGCCAGCGCCTCCGTCGAGCATCACGTCGTGGTCGCGCTCGACGACCCCGGGATGACCCTGCAGCAGGGCCAGGGAGTCGTAGCCCAGGTCGAGGAACGAGACGTCCAGGGTGTTCTCGTCCAGGACGGTCCCCTGTCGCCGCCCGCGGCCCGCGCAGCAGGACGGCGAGTTCGGTCAGCTCCAGCCGCCCATGGTGTTCCTCATTCCTCGGTTGCCGGATCTTCGGGGGGTCATAGGAGGTCATAGGGGGTCGGGTGGTCGGGGCCGTCAGTGCGGCGCGTACGACCGTCGCCGCGTTGAAGCGCCGCGCCCCCTGGCCAGGACCAGGGCGTGGCGCAGCCGGGCCGGGCGCGGGGCGCCGGTGACCAGGTCCACGAGGGCAGTCGTCGGCGACCCGCACGGCGCCGGTCGTCGGCGGGACCACCTGGTCGCGCAGGGCGCACAGGGCGGCCGCCAGGTCGAGCGCGGATCCGCCCGAACCCAGCCGTCCGGTGAGTGACTTTGGGGCGGTGACCGCGACCCCGGTACGGGGCCGAACAGCTCGGCGAGCGCCGTGGCCTCGGCCCGGTCGGCGTCCCGGTCGCCCGCCGCGTCGGCAGAACACCACGTCCACGTCGGCGGGTTCGATCCGGGCGTCGGCGAGGGCCAGCCGGGCCGCGGCGAGCAGGCGTGGCGCGCCGGTGCCGGGCGCCGGGTCGAGCGGGCGGCGCAGCCCCTCGACGGTGCCGAGCACGGCGGTGCCGCGGGCGCGGGCCGCGTCGGCGTCCCTCCAGGACGAGGCAGGGCGCCGCCCTCGCCGGCCACGTGCCCCGACGCGTCGGCGTCGAACGGCAGATAGGCGCGGTGGGCGTCGGCGCGCTCGCTCATGCCGCCCGCGGCGAGCTGCGCGGTCCAGCCCCAGGCACAGGGCGGAGTCGAAGCCGCCAGAGTGAGCATCGGCGCGTACGCCGCCGCGGAGCCGGCGGCGGGCCTGCGCCACGGCGTCGAGGCCGCCCGCCTGCTCGCTGACGACGACGCCGCTGGGCCCGCGCAGGCCGTGCTGGATGGACAGCTGGCCGGAGTTGGCGGCGTAGAACCAGGCGAAGGACTGGTAGGGCGCCGACGTGCCGGCGGCCCTTGCTCCACAGGGCCTGGAGTTCGCGCTGGCCGAACTCGAAGCCGCCCATGGCGTTGGCGGTGACGACGCCCATCGCGTACGTCGGGCAGTCCGTGCGGTCCAGGCCCGCGCCGCAGTGCCCGGTGCCCGCCGCCAGCGAGAGCCGCGTCACGCGGTCCGTTCCAGCGGCAGCAGTTTCGCCGGCACGTGGTCCCGTCGACGAAGCCTGTGACCTCGCCGGCGAGCCTTGCTGGGCATCCGCGCGTCGAAGCGGGTGACCGGCGCGATGGCGAGTTCCCGCCGCGCAGCGTCGCGTCCCACCAGGCCCGGGCGCCGATGCCGCCGGGGCGACGACGCCGAGTCCGGTGACGGCGGCGGTCATGCCGTGCCACTCGATCAGGCCGGTGTGCTCGGTGGCCACGGCGGTCATGCGGCCACCCCCAGGTGGCGGGTGGTGAGCACCATCGCGCTCTGGAAGCCGCCGAAGCCGCCGCCGACGCTGAGCACGGTGTCGGTGCGCTGCCTGCGCGCGGTCAGCGTGTAGTCGAGGTCGCAGGCCGGGTCGGGTTCTGTGCAGGTTGGCCGTGGGCGGCACCGTGTCGTGGGCGATGGCCAGGGCGCTGGCGGCGATCTCCAGGGCGCCGATCGCGCCGAGCGAGTGGCCGATCATCGACTTGATGGAGCTGATCGGCACCCGGTGCGCGTGCTGCCCCAGGCTCGTCTTGGAACGCGGCGGTCTCGTGCATGTCGTTCTGTTTGGTCTCGAGCCGTGGGCGTT
The DNA here is from genome assembly GCF_030766975.1 of Streptomyces sp. KL116D. Classification (NCBI taxonomy): domain Bacteria; kingdom Bacillati; phylum Actinomycetota; class Actinomycetes; order Kitasatosporales; family Streptomycetaceae; genus Streptomyces; species Streptomyces sp. KL116D. The sequence continues at coordinate 23,802 of NZ_JASERH010000001.1, forward strand.
GACGAAGTCGACGGCCGTCGCGGCCAGCCGGGCCTGTCGAGGGCGAGCCGGATGGCCTCGGCCATTCGCCGCCGTCCAGCCGCAGTCCGGTCATGTGGTACGCGTTGGAGCGGGTCGCGAACCCGGCGATCTCCGCGTAGATGCGGGCGCCGCGGCGGACCGCGCGCGGTCGTGCCCTCCCAGGACGAGCACGGCGCTGCCCTTCGCCGTAGCACGAAACCCGCTGGGCGTCCGGCCGCCGCGCCGGGAGGCGGTGCGTTTGGCCTGGCCGCTGTGCACGGAGGTGGCGCGCGGATCGCGTCGAACGAGGCGAGTGATGGGCGTGATGGCCTCGGCGGCGCGCGACCGCGAGGTCGAGCGCTGCCTCGCGATCAGCCTGGGATCGGCGTGGCCGAGCGCGTCGAGCCCGGAGGCAGCCGGTGGAGACGACGCCGACCGGTCGTCCACCGCGCCGGTGTCGGGCGCCACTTCGGCGGCGACGGGAGCTCGGTGCGAGGTGTCGCCGAGCCGGGCCTCGGCCCGGTGTGGTCCAGGAGCCACCGGCCGCCCGACTCGCCGACGTGCAAGGGCCACCCGCCGAGGCCGCTGCCGGGTGCCGACGGCCGTGCCCAGGGACACGCCGAGTGCGCTCGCCGTCGGCGGCGGTGGGCGAGTCCGCTGTCGGCGACCGCTTCCCCTGGCCGCGACGAGGGCGAACCGAGGACGCGGTCCAGACGGTGCGCCTTCGGCGGGGGCGAAGCCGTGGTCGGCTTCGGTCGCAGCCCGGCCTCCGCGGCGATCTGCGAAAGCGGAACGTCGCGGCGTCGAACAGTGCGATGCGGCGGGTCGCGGTGCGTCAGAGCAGCAGCGACCAGAACTCCCGGGTGCCTGCGTGCCGCCGGGCGCGACCACCCGACTCCGAAGTGAGATGACGACTCGTCCCATCGGTTGCCGCTCATGTCGATCGGTTCCGGTCAGCGGTGCTGGTCCCGCGCCGGTCAGCGGCCGGCCGGGACGGGGCGCGAGGCGCGTCACGGCGCGGCTCGCGCGGCCGAGCAGGCGCGGGGCAGTGCGCGACCCCGCACGAAGAAGTGGTCGCCTTCGGCACGGTGCGCAGGGCGAACGGGCCAGCGGTCCAGCGCCAGCCAGCCGGCCATCGTGGCGGCCGGGCGAGCGCGGGTCGTCCGGCCCTTCGCGACGGCCACTCACCGGCACGTCGAGCGGTCCGGCGGAAGCGACGGCCTGCGGCGGCCGCGGTAGCAGGGCGTCGGCGAGCAGGAGCAGTCGTCCTGGAGCACGGGCAGCACCATCCGGTGCCACAGGCCGCCGCGCCGCTCGCGGAACGCCGGAAGTCGCCGAGCAGACCGGAGCAGTTCTCGTCGGGGGCCCGGCCGGCCTTGGCCAGGGCGAGGCGTGCCGGGCGGCGGCAGGCGCCGACGACGAGCAGGGCGGGGCGGGCAGCGCCATCTCGCGCAGGCCCGGGTGAGCGTGAGGGCGACACAGGCGCCGAGGCTGCGCCCGTAGATCAGGTACGGGGCGACGGGTCGGCGGTGCCGGTGATGCCGTCGGCCCCGGTGAAGTGGGGCAGCAGGTCGGCCAGCAGGGCGTCGGGTCCGGTGACGCGCGGCTCGCGGCGCCGGGTGTCGCGGCCGGGCAGCAGGTGCGGCACGGTCCGCGCGGTGGTGACCGAGGTCGCGGCGCCAGCCCGCGAAGGAGGAGACGCCCGCCCCGGCGTGGGCGAAGCAGTGGACCCGGAGCGGCTGTTCGTCGGACATGCGGCGTACTCTGGCGTCGGACCGGACTGAGGTGGGGTGAAGTGCCGGGCGCGTCCCGCCGGGCGCCCCGGCTCAGGCCGCGTAGAGGTTGAAGGGTGGAGCCGCGGCGCGGTCCGCACAGGACGTCGAGGGCCGGGTCGACGGCGAGCATCGCCTGGTCAGGCGCTGCAGCTAGCGAGGGCTCGACGCCGAGGTCCTCGACGAGCCGCAGCCGGAGCTTGCGGTAGACGTCGAGGGCGGTGGCCTGGCGTCCCGAGCGGTAGAGGGCCACCATCGCCTGCGAGTGCAGTCCTCGTGCTGGGGGGTGGCGGGCGATCAGGTCGGCGAGCTCGGCGATGACCTCGAGTGCCGGCCGAGCCGCAGGTCGGCGTCGATGCGGCGCTCGACGGTGACGAGGCGGCTCTCCTCCAGGCGCATGACCTCGATCTCCAGGATCGGCCCGGTGCTCACGTCCACCAGGGCGGTGCCCTCCCACATGCCGAGACGCGTCGCGGAACCCGCGCGGCGGCCTGCCTCGTCGTCACCGGCTTCGAACGACGCCTGTCCTTCGGTGACCAGCTGCTCGTAGCGGTGCGCACGTCGACGCACTCCGGGGACACCTGCAGCAGGTAGCCGCCGTGTCGCGTGGCGAGCACTTCCTTGGTGCGCCGGGTGCGCCGGGCCCCATCGCGGTGCCGAGGGCGCCGCGGCGCAGCTGCATAGTGATGTACGTCTCGCAGCGTGGTCACATCGCGCTCTGGGGCATGTTGCTGCCCCAGATCTCCTCCACATGAGCGTGTGATCACGACGACCCGGCCCCGCGATAGAACGTGACAAGAGCGCGAGGGATCTCGCCTCGGCCGTGCCTCGCGGTCGGCACGATGGACACCCGTTGACGTCGGCGCTCAACGGCCCAGAACCCGAATCTGCACGGCTTCCTCCCATACCCGACCGAGTCTCGCGGTGGTCTGGATACCACCGGCGCGTCTGCACGGTAGCCGTGATGTCCCGGCCACTCTTCGTATCTCCACTGTGTTCAAGTCCGGCCCATGGCGCCCGGTCGGCGTCCTGGCCTGGCGCTCCCACACGGGCGGCGGCAGCACGACGCGCCGCGGTGCGCTGCGGCTCCACGGGAAGCCGTGGTGCAGGTCGAGGACGGGCTCCTCGTCGGGGCTCGTCATGACGGTGACGGCGACGCGCACACCGTTCCGGCTCCCAGTTCGGCGAAGCGCCACTGTCCGGCGGTTCGTCGTCGGGCGGCCGGAAGGCGAGGCACGCCCTCGTCGTCGGCGAGCGTGAACGCGAAGGAGTCGAGCGAGTCCAGGCGAGCCCGCGCGCCTTGGCGTAGGGCCTCCTTCGGCGTCCACAGCCGCAGGATCCTGCGGTCGCGGTCCCCGGCCGGGGCGGCGCGCGACCCAGAGCCGCCTCCTCGGGCGCGAAGCTCTCGACGATGGCGTCGATGCTCCGGTCCCGGTCGAGGCGTTCCGATGCCGACGCCGATGCGGTGTCTGCGCACCACGCCGAGCAGGTTGTACCCGCCCGCGTGCGACAGGACTTTGAAGTCCAGTTCGCGGCCGCCGCGCGGCAGTCCCTCCACGGGCTTGCGCAGGAACGGCCGGCCCCGCGAGGAGCGCCACAGCACGGCCTCCCGCCTCCGGGAACGCCGCCTCCAGGGCCAGGACGCGGCGGACGCGCGCGACGCCACCAGGTACTGGCGCCGGTCGCGGTCGATCAGGAGCCGTCCGAAGCGTGCCTCCTGTTCCCGCTCGTCCAGGCCAGTTCGTCGCGAGCGTGGCGGCGAGATGGCCGGCGAGCGCCTCGTTGGAGGCAGAAACCAGAGCTGGACGGGTGCCGCGGGCCGCGCCGTCCGCTCGGGCCGGTCCGAAATCAGTGCGGGAGGCGTCAGCGCGTCCGGCTCTCTCTCCCGTCGGGCGGGTATGTGGTCATGTGGTCCATGTCCGTGCGCCGCCTCAGTCCTGTCGAGCATCAGGGTGAGCGCCCAGTCAGGCGGTCATCCGCCCGTCGCGCACCGCGTCGAGCAGTTCCCTCCAGCGGCATCGGCGCGGCGGCCCTGGCCTGCGCCACGGCGATTTGACCGGGTCAGCCGAGCCGGCAGCTGCGCACGCGGCGATGTGGGCGGCCGGCGCGGTGAGGGTTCGGGTGCCGTACAGGACGCCGTCGCGCTCACGCAGCCCGTAGACGAGGTTGATGACGGGCGACGAACTCGGCGGCCAGCCCGGTGTCGACGCCGAGACCGGTGAAGGATTCTCGGCGGGTGTCGATGTCCCACGGGTCGCAGCACAGATGCGGGCGACGCTCCTCGCAGCAGCACGTCGAGGACGGGCGGCGCGGGTACGGAGACCGGTGGCGCGGGGCGTCTCGGGCGCGAGGAGCGGCGGGCGGCAGCGGTGCCGGGACCGCGGGGCGACGACGCGGGCAGCGCGGAGGACGGTGCCGTCTCGCGGGCCAGGTACCGGGCGAAGTCCAGCGGTGTCAGGGTGGTCGATCAGCGTGGCGGGCTTGATCGCGGTGCCGTAGTGCAGGTTCAGGGTGGCCACGTACTCGACGGGAGGCAGCGAGTCGACGCCGCAGGTGCGGAAGGTCTGCTCGGGGTCGATCTTCTCGGCTTGATGCAGCAGGACGTCGGCGAGCATGCGCACGATCTGGGCCAGCGTGTCGGCCCTGCGGCGGGCGGGCGCCGCCGTGAGGGCGATCTGTCGTTCACGCATGGGGGCTCCAATGGTCCTGGGTCTGGGTCCTGGAGTGTGGTGCGCGGGTCACGTGACGTCCGCCGGCGGGGACGTGGCCGGGCGCTTGCGTGCGGTACCAGACGGCTCGTCCGGCGGTACGAGCAGCGGGTGAGGAGGAGGTCCCCACACGCGGCGAGCCGCCTGGCGAGTTCGTCGGCGGACCAGCGTCTTGGCCCGGCGGCCAGCTAGCACACCGTCGCCCGCAGCAGCGTCGCCGCTCTGCTCGGCCGGCGGCCCGCGCGCGTCCCGCCTGCCGGCCCGCCGGAGCAGGCGCAGCACCCTCGCGGTTCCACACGTTAGAAGTCGGTGACCGGGGGACCCGGTCGACGCATTCGTGGGTGATCCGCAGTCCGGCACCGACCAGCGGGTCCTCGCGCAGGGCGCGGGCCAGCCAGTCGCGTCATGTCGATGAGTACTGTAATGGGCGCGCGCCGGGCGTCACTCCTGACTCCGCGGCCGACCAGCCGTGCGCCGCCCTCCTGTTGCAACCGCGTCGTGGCGAGCTCGTCCTTGGGGCGCGAAGCGCACGGCGCCCGCGGCGTCACACGCCGGTGACCGCGACGATCCGGCCGAGCGTGGCGCTGGCGTGGCCGTGCTCGCGCGAACATGCGCGCGCCCGCCGATCAGGTTGTCCTGTGGCCGTTCCGACCTGGCTGCATCGCGGCTCATGTCGCGATTCTCAAGGGCGACGGGTGCCCGGGCCTCAGCCGACCTGGGCCGTCTTCGCTGCGGTCGGCGCCGAGCGTCTCGGTGGTGTGCTCCGGATTGGCCATCAGGATCGAGCGCTGCGGTCGGCGCAGTGCGGCCGAGGGCTCGAGTCCGGCCCCGTACGCAGAGAGATTTGGCCCGCGGCCGCTGGTGCACGTCCAGCTGTGCCTCGCCGCGGCGCCCGAAGCGGTGCAGTGGCGAGCATGAACTGAGGCGTGCGGGTTGCCAGTGCGTGCGGTAGCGGCTGACCAGGACGGTCAGTCTCGCCGAGTGAGCTTTCTCGCGGTGCCGGGCTTTCGGAGCCGCAGGTCGGCCTCGATGCGCTGGTCGAGCGTCGCAATAAAGCCGGGCCCTTCTCCAGGCGCCGGGTCTGCACATCTCCAGCTGCGGTCCTGCCTGTACGTCGGCGAAGCGCGGAGCCGGTCCCACAGCGCAGAGGGCGTCGCCCAGCGCCGCGGCCGCGCGGGAAGTCGCGCGCGCCGCCGTCCATGGCTCCGGTAGCCGAGCCTGGCGAGCCGGTCGCACTCGCGACGTCGCTGGAGCGCCGGAGGTGTGCGCAGCACGTAGCCGCCCGAGTGAAAGGCGAGTACGCGTCCTTTGGCGAACGCGCCGGCGTGCCCCTCCGGGTCCTTCTCCAGCGCGTCGGTCGGTCATCTCCCGCAGCTGCGGGGACGTAGGTCTGCAGTGGTCCGCGCTCTGCGCGGCGGTGCAGTCAGAGTTCGATGAGCGAGGCGACGGGCGCTGCCCGGTCGGCGTGTGCACCAACGCCAGGGCCAGGTACCTGTCGCGGCTTTCTGGCGCCCGCGGGTCACGAGACCCAGCAGCCCTCTCACGGCCAACGCCCAGTACTTCTGTCGATGTCCACGCCGTTTCCCTCTTCGGTGCATAGAGTCATCGGTCGCCCGAGGCCGCGTCCAGATCCATGTCTCTGGTACGTTGGAGTTAAAAAGCAGGACGGACGGTCGGTCAATAATCGACAGCGACCGTGCTGTTTCTACTCGACCTCATGAGCCTCGAGGATCCCTCAGGGCGCATGAAGATGCTCACGCAGCCTCGGCTACCGGACATACTAAGGCCGAGAAGAGACAGCAGGCTGCCAGAGGCAACCTGAAAGCTGGAGCCAAGGAGCTCCTCTTGGTCTGTTCTTGGGAGCTTTACGGTCGATAACGCAACTCGCACGGGACGATCGGCGCTCTAGCTCCTCACGAGTCGGGCCGGTCGATCGACCACGCCCGTCCGACTGCCGGCTGAGCCGCCCCATGACGTACGTGATCGCGCAGCCCTGAGTCGACGCCAAGGACAAGGCCTGCATCAGAGTGCCCCGTGGACTGCATCTACGAAGCCCGCGGATGCTGCCACGTGCACCCCGACGAGTGCGTCGACTGCGGTGCCTGCGAACCGGTCTGTCCCGTCGAGGCGATCTTCTACGAGGACGATCTGCCGCAGCAGTGGGCCGCGTTCGGGCCCGCCGCCGTCGAGGTGTTCGGCGAGGCCAGCTCGGGCGAGGGCCTCCGCGTCGGGGCCGCTGGGCAGCGACCACCCTCGGCGGTCGACCGCCCCTCCCCGCCGCCGCGTCCGCCTGACCGGCCGGGCGGTGGTCCGGGGTCCCGCCTCGGCGGACCGCGCACAGCGGGTCGGTCAGACCTCCCCTCGGGCCGCCGGGCCGCCTCGGCCAGCAGGCGCGCCAGATCGCCGACCGCCTCGTCGGTGCCGGTGTCCGCCGTCAGCACGACGGTCCGGATGCTGCACCTGTCCGCCGCGAGCCGGCGGGCCGTCTCGTAGGCACTCGCGCCGCCGCCGGAGAAGCGCGCACGAGAGCAGCGGCCGTCCCGCTCGGCCAGCGCGCCCAGCGCCCCGTGCCAGGCCCTCGAGCCCCTCCGGGGAGAGACGCGGCAGGATCACCGTCTGCGGCCCCGCGTACTGCCGGGGACAGCTTCTGCGCGTACCAGGCTCTGGGCACGCCAGACGGCACGCAGACAGATGACCCCGCTCGGCTCTCTCTGCCGCAGCGTCACGAAGAAGGAGGGCCGGGCGGCCGCCGTGACCGGCACGCCTCGTCGAGCAGTTCGCCGATGGGCGATCAGACTCGTCGGCCTCGTGCGGCAGTTCGCGCGGCAGGTCGGCGCAGTCGGTCAGCAGACCCTTCGGTGCCGCCTGGCCAGCCGCGGTCGTGGATCACGGACAGGACCAGGCCGCCGGCCCCGTCGCGGCGCGAGACCAGCGTGACCGGGAAGCAGCGTTCGCAGCGCCCGTGGTCTCCTGGAGACTCCATGCGGATGCCGTGCGCGGCGAACGAGGGTTCGGCCGGCGCGGCGGGTCGAGGCCGCTCTCGAAGACGAGCGAGCTCTCAGTGGTCGGAGTCCGAGGCGGAGCGGCCCGTCGGACACCGTGCCGGTCCGTCGTGGATCCTGACCGGCCGACACCCACTCGGCCACGACGACCTGGAGTCGATGGCCTGAGTCCTGCAGCGCCAGTGCAGGTCGGGCACCGTCGCGCGGGTCGACGTCGACCGAGACCGGCAGCGGAGTTGCGCAGTGCAGCCAGGCAGCAGTTCCACGCCCTCCAGCGCGGATGCCGCGCCCGGACACCGCCACGCTGGAACCGCACCGGCATCGAGCCGTCACGCGCCGGCCGCCCGGTAGAGCAGCAGACGCCCCAGCGGCCTGCAGCGCACCGCTCTCGTCAGCGCGCCCAGCGGGCTGGCTGGCAGTGCGTCAGAGCCGGGCGGCCTCGGCGGAGGTGAAGCCGTGCGCGCGTCCGAACCGGTCTGCGCAGGCGACCGGTGACGCGGTGACGTGCGCCGACACGGAGGCCGTCGGGCGCAGTTCGGCGCAGCCAGAAGTCCCGGGCCGCGGCGAGGTCCTGAGCCTCCAGCCAGCGCGCCGTCGCGGACGTCCGGGCGCCGGTCGCCGCCGGGCAGCGGGCCGTCCGCCAGGTAGGCGCGGGCAGAAACCTGCGACGAGCAGGCGCACGCTCCAGGTGTCGATCAGCGCCAGGTGGTAGGTGAGGCAGGACCCGTGGCCGGGCACGTCGTGCATCGTCCCGGGACCGTCGAGCAGCGTGATCCGCAGGGGGCCTGGGGACCGCGGGTCGAGCCCGCGCCGCCGGTCGTCCACGAAGCAGCGTCGGGCCGGGCGCCCGCGCGGTCACCCGCACGACCTCCGGCACGATCCAGTCGTGGATGGTGACTGCAGTCAGGAGGCCGTGGTCGAAGGCGGCCCTGTAGCGTGCTCGGTCGAAGACGGACTGCCAGCCCGAACCTGGGCACGAGGTCGACGGCCTCAGTGCCAGACGTGCCCTGAGCCCAAACTGACAGCTGTCCGAGCTGCCGCAGTGCAGGAGTCGGCGTCGGGTGGCGAGCAGTTCGTGCTGCACCGGGCTCGCGGAGACAGTGCTCGTCGCGGCCGGCAGGGTGCGGCCGCCCGCCAGTTCGTCCAGCCACCTCGCGCAGCGCGGCGAGCAGCCGCTCGGCGGAGTCCTCGCCGACGTCGTCGCGGGCGGCGGGCAGCCGGTCGAGCCCGACGCACAGCCGGCCGCCCCTGATACGGGCGCGTCGACGTCCAGCGCGTATGCGGGACGGCGCGCGCGCCGCGGGCTGGCGGGCCGCGCGGACGCGCGCGTCCGGGGTGAACCGGACCAGGGACCGGCACGGGTCTCGCGCGCGAGCCGGAGCATCGTCGGGGCGTACTCGCGGCACGCGCCAGAACGAGCCAGCGCCCCAGGTCGCCGAGGCCCGCGGCGACGCGGGAGATGAACTGGCGCGCGTTGTCGTCGTGCCTGCCGTCCAGCAGGACGGCTCGGTCTCGACGAGCGGGCCGACGGTCCGGGCGACGCCGGGCCGCCCCTGCCACGTCCGTCGACGCACACGTCGAAGGAGGCCCGCCTCGGTGCCGCGCCACACGGATGAGCGCCAACTTATGGCGCCGGTGAGGAGTTGGGCGGGTGAGGCCGAGCGCCGGGGCACGGCGCCGGTCAGCCGCCGGGTGGGCCGCCCGGCCCAGCGCGAAGCCGGGGTGGCGGCGCGTTCGCCGGGGGCAGCGGGACGCGGGGGGCGCAGCGCGCGCGCGGCGGCGCCTCGGCGACGGCGCGTGCCAGCGGGTCGGTCTCGGCGGGGGTCGGTGGCCAGGACGGCAGCGGCGCTCCAGTCCGTGTACCGCACGTCCTCGGCGGTGGGGTCCTCGTCGGGCCGGTCGAGCGCCGCCCGCAGGTCGGCCGTCAGGATGTCCAACGAGAGCTGGTCGACGACGAGTTCGTGGGCCACCACCACGAGCCGGCGCGCGCTGCGCAGCAGCAGGGCGCACAGGGTGCGGCCTGGTGGCGGGGGTCGAGCCGGCGGGCGGCGGCGCGGCGACGGCCCGTGCTCGCGGGCCCGCGGGACGTCGACGAGGTCGGTGCACCCGGGCGCGGCACGAGCGGCACGGCGTGGGATGCCGCCGCCCTCCCGCGTGTCGATCCGCGCCGAGCAGCGGGTGGGCCCTGGCCAGGGCGCGCAGGGCGCGTCCACGGCGGCCGGGCTCGAACGGCTCGGCCGCGTTCAGGGCCCGTACGAGGTGCGGTCCCGGCGGGTCGTCTCGGCGCGCCGGACCAGGTCGAGCTGGGGCCGGGGCGGAAGCGGGACGGCGGGTCCGCCGCGGGCGGTGAGCAGGTCGGCGACGAGGCCGGCCGGGAAGACGTCGGGTGTTGTGCCGCCGCGTCCGGCTCGGCGGTGGGCCGCGGCCGACGTGCAGCAGGTGGTGGTCGGGTCCCAGCCGCTGCAGGCTGTGGCGCAGGTGCCGCCGCCCGCGGTGCGCGTGGCGGCGTGGTCGAGGGCGGCGAGACCCGGCCCTCGGCCAGTGGTCCCCGGACCTCGAGGACCGGGGGTGTCGTGCTGGGACTGCTGGCCCGGCCGACGACCACGGTCATCGACACATCGGTGCAGCGCTCGGCGGTGGCACGGCCGTGGCTCATCGGCATCCGGGCGGGGCCCCCACCCCTCTCACGCTCACGCAGCGAAACGCTTTCGCCCTGCTCAGCAAGGTAGCGGCGGTGGCGCGGCGCGCCCGATTCCTCCAGCGCCGCTGGAGCGCTCCCCGATCGGGCCTCAGCCGAAGGACCGCGCGGGCACGGAGATCCACGGGTGAATACGGGCTGAACACGCACCCGAATGCGGACGGAACGAGGTGGGCGTGGCCCGCCCTCCTGACGGGGGAATGAGGAGGGACGGGCCGCGAGGCGGGTTCGCCGCCGAGCACTACTGTGCGCCCGCGCTCTCGAAGCGGGTGCCTGAGTCCCGGACACAGCGGGCGACGCCTCCCCGCCGCCAGTTCATCACGCGCGGCGCGGCCGCGTGGGCTGTCCCGCCGGCGGGACGGCACCGGGTGATCGGGTCCGTTGAAGGGCGCTCCGCGGTCTGGCGATACTCGCCGTCCGTCACGAGCGCGAACTCCGTGGCGGGCAAGGGAAATTGACGGCCGACTCCGGCCCCGTGCGCCGCAAGCCTTCTGGAGGCCTCTTTGAACTCGGAACTAGCTGGATGTGCGATGCCACGCATTTCCGCATCGACTACGTCATCAACCCGTACATGGACACCGGCATCCAGCCGGACAGCCTGGCCGTCCTCGCCGAGCACGAGGCCATCGAGAGAAGGCGCACGTCGCGGCCGGCCCGGATCGTCACGCGCATGGAGTCCGCGCGGGAGTGCCCGGACATGGTGTACACGGCACTAACGGGGCCTTCGTGAGCGACCGCCGCGCGGTCCTCGGCGCGCCGCCGGCCGCCCGCCGCCCCGAGATCCCGCACTTCCGGGCCTGGCTCAGGGCCGTGGCTTCGACGTGCTGGACGCGCCGTACGACTTCAGCGGCCAGGGCGACGCACTGCCGTGCGGATCGCTGCTGTTCGCGGGGTACGGGCAGCGCACCGACCGCCGGATGCACGGGGTGCTGGCCGATGTGCTCCGGGTACGAGGTGGTGCCGCTGCGCACGACCAGTGAGCAGTGGTACGACCTGGACCTCGCGCTCGCGGTGATCGACGCGCGCACGGTCGCGTACTGCCCGCAGGCGCTGGACGCCCCGAGCGGTCAGCGCCTGCGCGACCTGGGGCCTCGATCTGGTCGAGGTGAGCGTCGAGGAGGCGAGCACGTTCGCCCTGAACATGATCAGCGACGGCTCGACGGTGACCATGACCACGGGCGCGCCGCGCCTTCGCGACACGCTGCGCGAGCGCGGCCTCGACGTGGTCAGAGCTCGACACCACCGAGCTGCGCAAGGGGGTGGCGGGGTGCGCTGCACCGCCCTCACGCTGGACAACCGGCTGCCGTCGCGGGCGCGTTGAACGGTGCCGCCCTCACCCGCTGCGGGGCAGGGCGGACACCAGGACGTGCCTCGGGTGCGAGGCGCGGGCAGCAGCAGCTCCTGCAGAACCCGGCGATCCGCCGCTCGGCGAGCCACACTGCGGGTCTCCCCGGCCAGCACTCGATGCCGACGGTCGCCGCCACTGACCGCGGCGGCGGCGATCGTCCAGCGACACGCCGGCGGAGCTTTAGGTGTCGCCCACGGCGCGCGGAGCGTCTCCACCCAGGCCTGCATGTACGTCTGCACCATCCGGCGTCGGCCCTTGTAAAGCAGCAGTGCGGCGCTGAGGGTCGAACCCGGCCCGGACGACGATGTAACGATGTCGGAGAGACTAGGCCACCAGCCGAGTGACGTCGACGAGCGCCTGCTGCACTGTCGACGCGCTCCCTTGAGAGCCGCAACGATGCCTGGCATCATCGGTGGCCGCTTCCTCAGACCGCCTGGTGCGAGCGCCTTCTGATGGTCGCAGTAGCAGCGCTCCGCTGCCGCGACACCATGCCCGCTTTGACTGACCGTCGCGATGCGAGGCACGCGCTCCCTCCGCGAAACACCGGGCGTGCCGCGGCGTCGATCAGCCGACTTCCTCGCGCGCACCGCACGTTCCCTGCTTGACCATTCAACTTCCCCTGTGGCCGTCGGCGGGCAACGTGTCTACGACCGCCGTGGTGATGCGGGGGTGCGTGGGGGTGCGGGGGGTAGGGGGCCACTGAGGCTGCCGTCTTCAGGGACGGCAGATCCGCGTGTTTGGTCCGTAACACGCCAGGGACTTGATGAGCACCTCTCGGGTCTCGGCGGGTCGATGACGTCGTCGACGAGGCCGGCGCTCGGCCGCGTAGTACGGGTGCATGAGTTCGGACTTGTACTCCCTTGACTATGCAGGCGCACGTGGCCTCGGCGGTCCTCGGCCCCGGCGATCTGCGGCTGGCGGAAGATCACGTTGGCGGCGCCCCGGCGCCCATCACAGCGATCTCGTTCGTCGGCCAGGCGCAGTGAGGTCGGCGCCGATGGACTGCGAGTCCATGACGATGTACGCACCTCCGTACGCCTGCGGCGAGGATCAGCGAGATCCGCAGCACCGTGGCGTTGCAGTAGGCGTACAGCAGCTTCCGCACCGTGCCGGATGATCCCGCCGTAGCTCCTGGTCCACACCGGCAGGAAGCCGGGCACGTCCAGCAAGGTGACGAGGGGGATGTTGAAGGAGTCAGCACATCTGACGAAGCGGGCGGCCTCTCGCTCGCCCGATGTCCAGCACCCCCGCCAGGACATGGGTTGGTTGGCGACGATGCCGACGACCCGGCCGTCGAGGCGGGCCAGGGCGCAGATGATGTTGCGCGCCCAGCGCTCGTGCACTCCCCGAGGTAGTCGCCGTCGTCGACGAGTTCGGCGATGACCTCGGTCATGTCGTAGGGCCTGTTCCCCCGACCGGGACCAGGTCGAGCAGCACTCCGGTGCGCCGGTCGGCCGCGTCGTCGCCGGCGGACCACGGGCGGGTGTCGAGGTTGCCCTGCGGGAGCAGGGAGAGGAGATACCGACTCGGGCGATGAGAATCTCTTCGTCGTCGTCAGGCGAGAGTGACACACGCCGGAGGCTCCGCGTGGACGTCGGCGCCGCCGAGCCCGTTCTGGGTGATCTCCTCGCTGCGACCGCCTTGACCACGTCAGGACCGGTGATGAACATCTGCGACGTCTCACGGACCATGAACAGCGAAGTCGGTGAGCGCCGGGCTGTCGGCGGCGCCGCCCGCACGGGCCCAGCATCACGCTGATCTGCGGGATGACACCCGACGCCTTGGTGTTGCGCTGGAAGATCCCGGGCCGTACCCGGCGAGCGCCGAGACGCCCTCCTGATCCGCGCGACCCGCACCGTCGTTCAGCGACACCAGCGGGGCACCGGGCCGCGATGGCCATGTCCATGATCTTGTGGATCTTCGTCGCGTGGGCCTCGCCCAGCGCACCGCCGAAGATCCGGAAGTCGTGCGCGTACACGAAGACCGTACGGCCTCGACCGTGCCTCCCAGCCGGTGATCACACCGTCCGTGTAGCGGCTTGGCCTCCAGGCCGAAGCCGACCGCCCGGTGCCGGCGCAACTCGCTCGACCTCGTTGAACGACCCCTCGTCCAGGAGCAGCTCGATAGCGCCGCGCGCCGTCAGCTTGCCCCTTCGCGTGCTGGGCCTCGGTCGCCTTCTCACTGGGCCCGGCCAGCGCCTGGGCACGGATCGCGTGCAGCTCTGCCGTACGCCCACGAGCCCCACTGGGCTGCGGTTTCGGTGGCGGGGGCAGTCACCATCGCCATATCACCCAGTCCCTTCCTGCGACCAGCCCGAGGAGGTCGCACCCAGGGTCGCAGGATGACTTTAACAAACCGCCCATGCGGTTTATAGGTGGCTGCGACATCTTTCTGTCTTATCACCTGGTCAGCCGGTCAGCGCCAGCTCCCCGGGGCCGAGTAGGCCGGTGCCGATCTGCGCACCCGCGGGCGCCGTGCGGCGGCCGTCTCCGCCCGGCTCCGCAGCGCCCCTGCTGCGGGCGATCAACACCGCGGCGATGGCGGCCAGTTCGTCAGGCTCCGCTTGGCCGCGCTCCACCCGCAGCACGCACTCCTCGTCACGCATCCGTCCCACGCCCCTTCGGTCCGCTTTTGGAACCGACGGTGCGCCCGCGCGCTCGAGAGTCGCTATGAAGTCGCTTGAGGTCTCCGGGAATCGCATAAGGTCCTATCAACATCAACTCCGGCCAACTCCCTGGTCACGGAGAGTGTCGCCGGGCAGTGAACCCCGTCCACACGATCACCGCGGAACGTCTGGAAATTAAACCGGATGGTATGTATCTTTACGGCGGGCTCCACTGGGCCCCAAACCGCGAAGCCAGGGGGAATCCGTGTCCACTCGAGACCTTCCGTATGACTCCGCGCGATACCCGGTACGGCGCACAGTGCGAACGGCCTGACGATCTCCACCAGTTCCGTCGATCTGCCGCGTTATTCCAAGCTGACCACCACGGTCCCCAAGGAATTCGTCCACCGTGCGGGCGTGGCCGAGTGATGCTGACGGACTGGATTCTGCAAGGATCGACCTGCACTTCTCCGTCGCGGCCCAGTGGCCGAGAGGCACGCCTTCTTCACGCCCTCGGCCGGGCTGCCACGACCCGTTGATCACGCGCAGAGACGATCCGCCAGGTCGGGTCGCTGCTCGCCCACGCGGAGTTCGACGTTCCGCTCGACTTCCAGTTCGTCATGTGGACCTCAAGCTCGAGACGCACCCTGGCGCACATGACGGTCGGCGGCGCTCCCGCGTCCCTCGACATGGACGTCACCCGCCACGACGTCAAGCGGCGCAACAACGCGCTGGCCGGCTTCCGGTACGAGGTCGTGGTCCGCCGCGACGGCCAGGTGGCCGCGACCGGCGGCGCCAGCTTCACCTGCATGCCCCCAGGGGCCTGCGCCGGGTGCGCGGCGGCCGGGTGACGGACACCGTCCGCCCGCTGCCCCTCACCGCCCCACGGCACGGCACCGCAGGGCGTCGGCCGGGTGTCCCCCATGGACGTCGTCCTGTCCGCCACCCCGCGCGACGACCGGTGGCAGCTGCGGGTGGACACCCGGCATCCGATTCTCTTCGAGCACCCTGCTCGATCACGTTCTGGAATGACGCTCCTCGAAGCCGCCAGGCGGGCCTCGATCTCTCTCATGGGCGCCCGCCGTTCTGTGTCGCTTGCAAGCGAGTTCTCGCGCTACATCGAGTTGGACGAGCCCTGTTTCATCGAGGCGGAGATCATTCCCGGCGATGGTGCGCGGTCCTGGTAACCGCCCGGCAGAACGACGAACCCGCCTTCACTTCCGTGGTGACGATGGAGGCTCTTCCCGTCTGAGAACGGAATGATAGCGACCCCGAAATCGCGAAGTCCGATTCCGGGTCCCTGTCATGGCCGGAGTCACGCGCGGTCGACGAATATCCCCCGTTCCCTTTGCGTTCACGGTCACAAACCGGGCGTCGATGGAAAAGGCGTTGCGATAGTCCTCGGCCCACTTCCGAGTGATCGCCCAGGACGGCCGGTCAGTGAACCCACGGTGCCGTCAACGGCCGACTTCGCCCCGGCCAGCGCCGCCGCGCACTGCCGAGCAGCGCTCGACGATCGGCGCCGGGTACCGCTCGGCGAGACCCGCGCGGGCCTGCTCGGGCGTCAACTCCTCGGGACAGCAGCGGCAGACCGAGGCACCTGGGCGAGCTGCCGGTCTGCTCGGCGGGGGTGATCGGCTCGGGGCCGGTCACCGTGTACGCCTGGCGCGTGCCCGTCCTCGGTCAGCGCCCGCACCGCGACCTCGGCGATGTCCCGCGGGTCGACGCAGGCGCCGCCGATCGTCCCAGCAGCAGCCTCTGACGACTTCGACCGATGGACGCCGCCCAGGAAAGCGTGTTGCTCATGAAGGCGCGCGGCCGCAGGCAGCGTCCACTCCAGACCGGAGGTGCGCCCCAGCTCGGTCGTGCGCTGCCACCGCGAGATGAGGGTCGACGGCGTCCGGGTCGAGCACGGCCGCGGCCGACACCTTCACCAGCCGCGCCGTACGCGCGGCCTCCCGCGCGGCAACGGACGAACTCCCCGGTCGTGTGCGTCGCCGCCCACCCGGCTGGTGATGACGAGCGCCGCGCTCACCTCGCGCTCGCTCCAGCGACCGCGGGTCGCCGTAGTCGGCCGGCCACGGCCTCCGTGGTCTCCCCTTCACCGTCACGCTGGCGTCCTGGTCACAGACGGACCTGCAGCCCGTCGGGCAACCGCCGGCTACCCTCGCCCCACCGTCCCGAGTCGCTCCTGTCACCAGAATCATCAGGTCCCTCCCCGACCACGGACGCCCGGTCAGGCGTCTCTCCCTCAGACATGGGCCAGCATCCGCCACAACGTAAGATACCCACTGGACGGTGTTTACTGACGGTAGATCCATCGACTAGAGACCTTCATGGCAAGCTAAAGACTGAGTCGATCTGCCAGCACACGGAGTGGGTGATTCTTTCCGCTGCGGCCAAGGTCTTCGAGGAGCGTGGCTTCCAGGCAGCGACGATCAGCGAGATCCCTCGAGACGGCCGGCGTCACCCAGGGGGCCCTGTACCCACTCCACTTCCGCGAGTACCTGGCCCGAGGGTGCTCTACGAGCAGGATCAGCAGGCGTCCAGACCAGGCCTGCAAGGTCCAGCAGCTCATCGACACCGTGATGCTGCACGCCTACGGCTGGCAGACCGACCGATGGTGGCGGGGCGGGTGTCCGGCTGTCGCTCGATCAGCAGGCCCACGGCCTCGACCGAGCGGGCCGTTCGTGCGCTGGTCCCAGATAGTCAGGACCCTGCTCACCGAGGCCCAGGAGCTGAGGCGAGCTGCTCAGGTGGTGATCACGAGACAGCGGACGTCACCGTGGGTGCCTTCGCCGGTGTGCAGGCTCATGTCGCAGGCCATGCGACCACAACGACCTGCTGATCCGGGTCTCCGCGATGCGCGCCACCTGCTGCCCAGCGTGGCGCATCCGTCCGTGCGTGACGAGTGTCGAACTCGGCGCGGACCGGGGCGAGTTCGTCGCCCGCACGGTGGAGGCGGTCGAACCCCAGGAGCCGGCTCATCGTCAGCTGAGGGCGTCGGCCAGATCGCTATCGCCGACCGTGCGGGAGCGGGGACGCCTGGCCCCCTCCCCTCTCGCCGAGTAGACGGCCAGAGCGCTCGGCAGCGCATCCCCTGCCTGACGACCAGGCGATGTACCCGTCGGGCCTGACCAGCAGCGCGTCGCACGGCGGCGGGCGTCGCCTCCACCTGGACCACGTGGGCTGGTCCAGCCACGGCCCGTGCCTGCCGCCGGTGGCCCTCGCGGTCGGTGCCGAGAGCAGCAGCAGCGGACGCCCGTCGCGCGAGGCCGACTCACGTCGCGCGCCCGCCGGCGGTCTCGACGACGGCGCCGACAGGAACGTGCCTCCCAGCGACGGGCGCGGTAGTGATGGCGGACGGCGTCCTGCGTACTGACCATCGACGCGAGGGCGTCCGAAGGGCCCCTCCGTCAGCATCCCGGGCGAACATGTCGCGCAGGGGTCGAACCGGCTCCCGCGCATCAGGGCGAGAGTTGGGCCCGTGCGTTGTCGATGATCCGCCGGGCGGCAGGACGGCGCTCATGCTCGTAGGTGTCGAGCAGCCGTCGCTCGCGTCGCCGCGGACCGCGAGCGCGAGCTTCCAGCCCAGGTTGAGCCGTCCAGCAGACCGGTGCTCAGCCCCTGGCCGCCGATCGAGTGCACGTGCGCCGCGCCGCCGGCCAGCAGGATCCGCCCCGCGCGATAGGCGGGGAGGCCAGCTCGGGAGAAGTCGCTGAACCGGCTCAGCCACTCGGGCTCCGCCATCGCGACGTCCCGGTCGACGCAGGCCAGGAGACCTCGTGCCGGAACTCTCGGCCGGGTGACCGGCGAGGTGGCGCGCAGAGGTGCGGTCGAGCAGTTCAGGAGTGCTGCAGCCGCACGTTGGGCTCCCTGCCCGCGTCCTTCACGATGCACTCCAGCCGGGCGCGGCGCGGTGCCGAGCGCCGCAGCGCGCTCTCGTCGGCCAGCGGACGTCGCCGGCTCAGCGCTAGGAGATCGTGGCCGGGAGCGACTGCTGGAGCCGATGCGCGTGCTTCGCCGGACCGTGCTGCGCGCGCCGTCGCGCGCCCACCACGTAGTCGGCCGTGCCGGAATCAGCCGCCCCGACGGCACTCCGCCTCGATGTGCACCGCTGATCCCGTGACGGCTCTGGACCACCGCGTCGCGCGCCGGTGGTCCCGCAGGACGCGGCGCACCGGCGGCCAGGGGCCCGCTCCTAGAAGCGGCCGTTCGAGGTCCTCCTGCGGGCACTTTCAGCAGCGGGCTCGGGCTCGGCAGGCTGGAGCGCACGTGGATGGTGAGCAGACATCGGCGAAAGTGGAACGGGCTCGACCGGCGCGTGGCGGCCAGCCCGACGGCGTAGCGCTGAATGCCCGCGCTGCTGGAGGCACTGCACCGTCCGGGCGGTAGCAGGGCGAGTGGCCCATGGGCCTCTGGGACACCTCTCCGTCCTGGCCTCCAGGACTACGGTGCGTATCTCCGAACCGCGCCAGCTCGCGGCCCGGAGCCAGGCTCCACGGGCGCCCCCACGATGACGACCTGCGGCTCTTTGTCGTTCCTCGTCAGATTTTCTAGGCTCGGGCAGGGGGTCACTTGCCGTGTTGACCACGCCGCTGCAGACCGAAAATAACACCCGGTTGGACGGTTCTTCGCAACGGCCCGCTCCCGCCTCAACCACGTTCGGCTCGCGCACTTCGACAATCAGCCACCCGCCGTGCGGAATGGCCAATTCCCTATCCTGCACGGAAACATCGCAGCCCATCACGCTTGAGCGCGCGCATCGCGCCCGGCCGACGGCGGACCCACGACCCGGCCTATGATCCTCCCTGGAATCGCGTCAGCCGCCGCATCCGCCGCTGATCCTCCGGCGCGCAACACCCTTGAAAACCAAAGCCGGGTGGTAGGTATCTTGTGGGGCTGAAGCCTGCTACGATGCTGAGGCTCACGAGGATCAACGCGGTCTGAGCTGACGCTGGACTCGAACAGGCGGCTACCATCCTGCGCGCGCTCGTCACCCTCGCAGGAAACTGAGTCGCTTCAGTCGCCGCCCTGCCGTGGTCCGGTCGCTCAGCTCTGATCTCATGGCCGATATGCACCATATAACGATCACACCAGAACCATTGCCCGAACCGCACTCATGCCCTAGATCCGTATCGCTTAGTGTGGGCCGAGTACTTGCGAGTCGCTTGAGTCGCTGGATCGCCGCTGATGCACATGGCTTCTGAGCTGCGAGGAAGACCCAGCAGGACTCAGGACACGCCTGGATCAGCTCCGCTATGCCGAAACGACTCTGCGCGAATCGGTCGGACCAGCGACCCGTGCAGGCCGCGCATGACCTCACGCCGCAACGAGACGAGATCGTGCCGGGCCTCGGCGCACACCATCCTTCGGAGAGCCTTCACGGACCGCGGCGGCGCAGCTGTTGCCTGTGCTGCTCTACTGCGCAGACTCACCGGCACGTCCTCGGGCTCGGCTGGCGCGGCACCGCCGCTGGGACTCGACGCTGGCAGATCGACGAGGACGACGCGGTGTTGTGGGCGGCCGGGGACCTCGCGGAGGCGATGGCCGCCTCCGACCCTCGCGGCCTGGCGCGCGCCGATGCCGCGCTGTGGCAGCACCGTTGCCGGGCGCTGAGCACGACGGGCATCCACGCGATGCTGGCGCGAGGCGAAGTCGGCTCCTGGCATGGTGCTGAACGCCGCGCGCCTGGACCGCGGACCCGCGCACGCCCCTGTGCACGCCGCGCGGGATCGTCGACCTGCGGACCGGCCGCCGCCAGCCACCGGCCTGGCAGGGAACTCACCCAGCCTGCAGTGAGGCCCAGCGCTGGGCAGCTCCCGCTGGAAGGGTTCTGCAGCCTTTCTCCAGCAGGTGCCAAGCAAGCAGATGGTGTTTGCAGCTACTCTTAACTCCCTCCATCTGCAATCACTGCCAGCTTACCTTCTTACCATTCCTATTCAACAAGCAGGCTGCCATCAGTCTCTGGACGATCTGGCTGAACCTCACTCGTTCATGGTGCTCATTATCGAAATCTCATGTCGTCAGGTGACATTGCCAGCTGGTCTGCAGCCTTGTGCCATGTGATCGCAGAGTGGGCCAGTTAGAACAGCGGAGTGGAAGTCATTGACAAGATATTTGATCGAATCAAGATGCTTGACGATCACGTGGACTCTTGATTTAACATTCCCACCAAAACTCAACTCACTGGAACTTCACCTCACTGAAGATAGACACAGGAACGCCTCGTCGGCATCCCGGTCGACGTTCACCAGACGTCATGTCAGACAGGCAGGATGATGTCTCACCATTGTGTCATGAAAAGTATTGATCTGGCCCAAGCACAGTCAGGCCATCACTAACTATTATCAGCAAAGAACCTATCTGATGGAGACAGGTCAGATGCCGACCACATTTGTGGGTTAGACCATACAGTACCTGAAATGCATACCTAAGCCAAAACAGCACAAACAACTCAGATCTGCTCTTACCACAGTATTATCAAGTCGTGAAGATGGATCAGTGTGATCCTTCAAGTCTGCGTCCTTGGGGCATGCAACACAGAGTCAAGAAGACAAATAAACTCATCCCTC
>NZ_JASERH010000002.1:0-18055 GCF_030766975.1 Streptomyces sp. KL116D
GCGACCGGCCACAGCCCGCTGTCCGCCCCGGCCTGCGCGAGCCCCAGGTACTGCACGGCGATGGCGGCGCTCGCCGCGAGCGCGTCGAGCGTGGCCGGGCCCGACGGCGGGCCGTCGGTGTCGTCGGCGCGGGACACCAGCCACAGCGCGGGCACGGTCACCACGGTCCCGGTCCAGGCGAGCGGTCCCGGCCGGTCGCCGAGGAACCAGACGCCGACCAGCACGGACAGCGCCACCCCCGTCACCGCGCTGACCGGCACGACGACGCTCATCGCGCCCCGGCCCAGGCCCCGGTACAGGAACAGCATCCCGAGTCCGCTGCCCACGCCCGACAGCGCGCCCCACGCCAGATCGGCGCCGCCGACGGCCGTTGCCGGGACGACGAGGGCGAGCGCGACGGCGGCCACCAGGCCGCCCGCCTGTCCCCACAGCGCCACCGAGGCGAAGTGCGCACGGCGTGACAGCAGACCGCCCGCGTAGTCGGCGATGCCGTAGAACGCGGCGGAGGCGAGAGCGAAGAGCATCCCCATCGGCCGTTGGGTGCCCAGAGGGCGCCGGGGCTAACGCGGCCCGCCGCTCTCCGGTGCGTTCCGTCGTGCCGCGGTCGACGGTGGCAGGGGGTGCGGCGCAACGTCGAGCCCCTGACCTGGTTCACGGCCGAATCCTCGGCGGCGCCGAGCGGTCAGCCGGTGCGCACGGCGGACCGGATCGACGCGGCCGTCGCCGCCACGAAGGCGTCCCGGGTCGCGTCGTCCAGCAGGCCGAGCGAGAGGTACGGGTTGAGGTCCTCCAGCTCGACGAGCAGCAGCCCGCCCTCGGGCGTGCGGCAGGCGTCGACGCGCTGGATGCCGTGCGGCAGCGTGTTCCACTCCACGAAGGAGCGGGCGAACTCCCGGTCGGCGTCGGTGACGTCGTAGGGCCGCAGCTCCCAGCGGCGGTCCGGGTCCGGCGCGTAGAGGGCGTACTGGAGCGCGTCGTCGACGAAGTAGAAGGAGACCTCGTACCGGAAGTCGATCCGCGGCTGCACCAACAGGCCCTCGGAGTACGGGAGTTCGGTGAGGTCGCCGGGGTCGACGAAGCGCAGCCCGATGGAGTCGGCGCCGAGCTTCGGCTTCGCCACGTACGCGGGGGCCGCCGGGAGCCGGTCCAGGGCGTCGGGCCCGTCGACGGTGGGGATGACCGGGTACCCGGCCTCCGTCAGGTCGAGGAGGTACTGCTTGCCCGCCATGTCGGCGCGGCCGGTCAGCGGGTTGTAGACGTTCGTGCCGCGGTCGAGGGCCTGGGCGCGGAACGCGTCGTAGGCCTCCTGGTAGCCGAGTACCGGACCGCTGTTGCGGACCACGACCACGTCGAAGCCGTCCATCAGCGCCGCGGCGTCCAGCGGATGGCAGAGCGCCAGGTCGAAGGAGGCGCGCAGCCGGGAGGTGAGGAAGACGTCCTCGTCGCCGTAGCGCCGGCCGCGGGCCTCGTACGCGAGATCGGAGACGTACAGGACGCGGGGGCGGCGGGACATGGACGGGCTCCTGGGGGGCGTGCGCCGGTCGGACGGAGGCGGGCTGGGGGCGGGCCGGGGGGTGAGTCGGAGGCGGGCTGCCGTGGTGAACCACCCGGTGCCGCCCGGTGGAACGCCCGAAGGGCCCGGCCGAGCGACTGCTCGGCCGGGCCCCTCGGAATGTCCACGGACACGGACCTGCGGGGGTGCACCGCCCGCCGGTCACGGTGTGAACGCGGCCTGGATCAGGCCTTCTTCGTCTCCCAGAAGATCTTGTCGATCTGGGCGATGTAGTCCAGCGCCTTCTGGCCCGTGGCCGGGTCGGTCGAGCCCTTGGCGGCCGAGAGGGCCTTCAGGGTGTCGTTGACCAGCTGGTGCAGCTCCGGGTACTTCTCGAAGTGCGGGGGCTTGAAGTAGTCGCTCCAGAGCACCGAGACGTGGTGCTTGGCGAGCTCGGCGCGCTGCTCCTTGATGACGGTGGCGCGCGCCTGGAAGTGCGCGTCGTCGTTGGCGGCCATCTTTTCCTGGACGGCCTTGACCGACTCGGCCTCGATGCGGGCCTGGGCCGGGTCGTACACGCCGCAGGGCAGGTCGCAGTGGGCGCTGACCGTCACCTTGGGGGCAAACAGGCGGGAGAGCATTGAGCTGTCCTTCCTCGTGATCGTCTTCTCAGGTGGGACATTACTCCGTGAGAGACCGGTTTTCGCGAGTGCCCCCATGGGCTTAGGACAAAAGTCCGGGGTGAGACTGGGACTGGTGGAGGATAGGACCGGGGAGGTGCCGGTGATGCCGGAGCTGTCGCAGGAGACCGAGCGAGGGAAGGCCGTGCTGCCGTTCGGAGCCGCTGAGGTGACGGGGCCGTCCATGGTGCCCACGCTGTTGCACGGGGACCGGCTCGTGGTGCAGTACGGGGCACGGATCCGTCCGGGTGACGTGGTCGTCCTGCGCCACCCCTTCCAGCAGGACCTGCTGGTCGTGAAGCGGGCGGCCGAGCGCCGGGAGGGCGGCTGGTGGGTGCTGGCGGACAACGTCTTCGCGGGCGGTGACAGCACCGACTACGGCACCGTGCCCGACGACTTCGTGCTCGGCAGGGTCCGGCTGCGCTTCAGGCCGCCGAAGCCGGGTCAGCGCTCGCCGTTCGCGCTCGCCCGCTGGGCGCTGTCGTCCGTGCGTCCGGTGCTCTCGGACCGGTCGGCCTCCAGGCGCTTGCGGGCGCGGTAGGCCGCGACGTTGGCGCGGGTCGCGCAGCGGTCCGAGCAGTAGCGGCGCGAGCGGTTCGTGGACGTATCGAGGTAGGCGTTGCGGCAGGGCGACGCCTCGCACAGGCCCAGGCGGTCCACGCCGTACTCGGTGAGGTGGAAGGCGAGGCCCATCGCGGCGATCGCGGCGTAGCCCGCCGTCGCGTTGGACGGGTGGTCCGCCAGGTGCATGTGCCACAGCGGGCGGCCGTCGTCGTCGCGGTGGTCGTGCCCGGAGATCTGCGGACTCACCGGGAACTCCAGGAGCAGCGAGTTCAGGAGGTTCACGGCGAGCTCCTCGTCGCCGCCGTCGGCCGCCTCGAAGACCGCGCGCAGCCGGGCCCGCACGCTCCTGAAGCGCGTCAGGTCCGCGTCCGTGGCGCGGCGGGCCGCGTCCTGGCTCGGGCCGAAGAGCTCGCGCACCACGTCCACCGAGGTCAGCGAGTCCTTGCCGCGGCCCGGCTCCTCGGTGTTGACGAGGCGCACTGCATAGTCCGAGTAATAGGCCAGTTCCACTTGTAGTCCTTACCGGGGCGGTCTATCTTCGTGAGAAGCGAGAGTAATGCTCGCTTCGTGCTTAAGGGTATTACGGGAGGGCCTGGTATGACCGAGACCGCAGCAGAGGCGCAGACCACCGACTGGCGGGCCTGGCAGGAGAGCTGGGACCGGCAGCAGGAGTGGTACATGCCCGACCGCGAGGAGCGGTTCCGCGTCATGCTCGACATGGTCGAGGCGTTCGCCGGACCCGCGCCGCGCGTGCTCGACCTCGCGTGCGGCACGGGAAGCATCACGGACCGGCTGCTGCGCAGGTTCCCCGGGGCGACCAGCGTCGGCGTCGACCTCGACCCCGCGCTGCTCGCGATCGCCCGGGGCACCTTCGAGGGCGACGAGCGGGTCACGTTCGTGGCGGCGGACCTGAAGGACCCGGAGTGGACGAAGGCGCTGCCGCACGACTCGTACGACGCCGTGCTCACCGCCACCGCCCTGCACTGGCTGCACTCCGACCCCCTCGCCGCTCTCTACGGCCAACTCGCGCCGCTGGTGCGGGACGGTGGCGTGTTCATGAACGCGGACCACATGATCGACCAGACGACGCCGCGGATCAACGCCGCGGAGCGGGCGCTCCGGCATGCGCGGATGGACGAGGCGAAGACGGGCGGGGCGGTGGACTGGGCCGAGTGGTGGGCGCTCGCCGCGAAGGATCCGGTGCTGGCGGGGCCCACGGCCGAGCGGTTCGCGATCTACGGGGAGCACGCGGACGGGGACATGCCGTCGGTGGCCTGGCACGCGCAGGCGCTCCGCGAGGGTGGGTTCGGCGAGGCCCGCGCCGTGTGGCGGTCGCCGAGTGATGCGCTGGTACTCGCCGTGAAGTAGGGGGGTGCGTTGTCGGGTGCGGGTGCGTGGGGGCTGGTCGCGCAGTTCCCCGCGCCCCTGAAGGCATGCGCTGCGCGCAGCCTTCCCACCGACGGCCGCGCCCCTGGAGACAGCGCACGAAGTGCGCGTCTCCAGGGGCGCGGGGAACTGCGCGACCAGCCCCCACCGGGGGAAGCCGAACCGTTCGCCGGTTACAGGACCTTTGACAGGAACGACTTCGTCCGGTCGTGCTGCGGGTTAGTCAGGACGTCGCGCGGGTGCCCCGACTCGACGACCACGCCCTCGTCCATGAAGACCAGGCTGTCGCCGACCTCACGGGCGAAGCCCATCTCGTGCGTGACGACGACCATCGTCATGCCCGACTCCGCGAGGTCCCGCATGACGTCGAGCACGTCACCGACCAGCTCGGGGTCGAGCGCCGACGTCGGCTCGTCGAACAGCATCAGCTTCGGGTCCATCGCGAGCGCCCGGGCGATCGCGACGCGCTGCTGCTGGCCGCCGGAGAGCTGCGAGGGGTAGTTGCCCGACTTGTCGGCGAGGCCGACGCGGTCGAGCAGCTCCTTGGCCCGCTCCCGGGACTGCGCCTTCGACTGCTTCTTGACCTGGACCGGCGCCTCCATGACGTTCTCGAGCGCCGTCATGTGCGGGAACAGGTTGAAGCGCTGGAACACCATGCCGATGTCCCGCCGCTTCAACGCGACTTCCCGGTCCCGGAGTTCGTAGAGCTTGTCGCCCTGCTGGCGGTAGCCGACCAGCTCGCCGTCCACGTAGAGCCGGCCCGCGTTGACCTTCTCCAGGTGGTTGATGCAGCGCAGGAACGTCGACTTGCCGGAGCCGGAGGGGCCGATGAGGCAGAAGACCTCACCCTTCCTGACCTCCAGGTCGATGCCCTTGAGGACCTCGACGTTGCCGAACGACTTGTGCACGCCCTCGGCCTTGACCATCGCGTTCTCGGTCATGAGCCCACCGCCCCGGATCGGTTCGAGAAGGAGAGCATGTTGGCCTTCACCTTCTGCCACGGCGTGCTCGGCAGCTGTCGCGACGTGCCCCGCGCGTAGTAGCGCTCGATGTAGAACTGGCCGACGCTCAGGATCGACGTCATGACCAGGTACCAGGCCGCCGCGGTGAAGTACATCTCCACCGGGGCGCCGGACTGCTGGCCGATGTCCTGGGCGTACCGGAAGAGTTCGTTGAACTGGACCGCCGCGACGAGCGAGGTGGTCTTCAGCATGTTGATGAACTCGTTGCCGGTCGGCGGCACGATGACCCGCATCGCCTGCGGGATCACGATGCGGCGCAGCGTCTTGGAGTGGCTCATGCCGAGCGCGTGCGACGCCTCGGTCTGGCCCTCGTCGACGGACATCAGGCCCGCGCGGCAGATCTCCGCCATGTACGCCGCCTCGTTGAGGCCCAGCCCCAGGAGGGCCGTGAGCAGCGGCGTCATGAAGGACGACCAGTAGTCCTTGTAGATGGGCCCGAGGTTGATGTACTCGAAGACCAGACCCAGGTTGAACCAGATGAACAGCTGGACCAGGACCGGGGTACCGCGGAAGAACCAGATGTAGAACCACGCGATGGAGCTGGTCACCGGGTTCTTCGACAGGCGCATCACGGCGAGCGTGATGCCGCCGACGACACCGATCAGCATCGACAGGACCGTCAGGAGCAGGGTCTTGCCGACACCGGTCAGGATGCGGTCGTCGAAGAAGTACTCCGGGACCGTGCCCCACTGGATCTTGCCCTGCCCGAAGGCGTAGACGATCGAGGCGAGGACCGCGATCGCGACGAGTGCCGCCAGGTAGCGCCCGTAGTGCCGGACCGGGATCGCCCTGATGGCTTCGGGCACGGTCGCGGGCGGCGGGGCGTCCTCGGGGCCGCCGCCCGTCTTCTCTATGTCAACTGACACGGATCTTGCCTTTCAACGACTTCAACTGCGCGTACTACGCGGTCACTTGCCGCCGTTGACGGTGGCTGCCTTCACGGCACCCGCCTCGACGCCCCACTTGGCGATGATCTTGTCGTAGTCACCGCTCTTGATGACGGCGTCGAGCGCGGCCTTGATGGCGTCACGCAGCTGCGTCTGGTCCTTGGCCACGGCGATGCCGTACGGGGCCGCCTCGACCTGGTCGCCGACGATCTCGAAGTCCTTGCCGCCGCCCGAGGTCTTCACCGCGTACGCGGCGACCGGGAAGTCGGAGGAGCCGGCGTCCGCGCCGCCGGAGCGGAGACGGGTCTGGGCCTGCTGGTCGTCGTCGAAGGCCTGGATGCCGAGCTTCTTGCCGTCCTTGCACTTCTTGGCCTGCGCCTTGGCGAGGTCGTGCGAGACCGTGCCGCGCTGCACCACGATCTTCTTGCCGCACAGGTCGTCCCAGGTCTTGATGGACTGGGTCTTGCCCTTCGGCGTGTAGATCGAGACGCCCGCGTTGAAGTAGTCGACGAAGTCGACACCCTCGCCGACCTTCTTGCCGGTGTCGGAGTCGACACCCTCCTGGCGGTCCTTGGTGTCGGTCATGGCCGACATGGCGATGTCGTAGCGGTTCGAGCGCAGACCCGTGATCAGGGTGTCGAACGTGCCGTTCTGGAACTCGAACGTCACGCCGAGCTGCTTGCCGAGCGCGTCCGCCAGGTCGGGGTCGATGCCGATGGCCTTGCCGGACTTGTCCTTGAACTCGACCGGTGCGTAGGCGATGTCCGAACCGACCCGGATGACGCCCTTGTCGCGGATCTCCTTGGGGAGCTTGTCCGCGAGCGGAGCCGCCTTGGAGGACGCCGAGCCGGAACCCGTGTCGTCCTTCTTCGTCTGGTCACCGCAGCCGGTCAGCAGCAGAGTGCCGGCGACCGCGATCGCGCCGACCGCGGCTATCCGGGACTTCGCGGACTTCGCGGTCGTGCGACGGGTGGTGCTTGCGGTCATGGTGGGGTCCTCCGGCAGGGTGTGGGAGTTGCCGTTCGTCGGTCGCCTTGCACACACCTTCGGGTGTCGCGACCTCGCGTGATTACGGCATCTTGCCATTCGGACTGACCTGTTCAGGGGGTCAGAGATGTCAAAATCGGATAACGGGTGGACCAAGGCGCCCAACAGGGCCGCACATCACGGTGCATGAGGCCCACATCTTCTGCGGACCTTTCGCCCAGCGGCCGGAGATTCTCCGGCGAACCGTCCGCTGTCTCACCATTCGGGCGGACTTCCGCCGGTGTTCGGCTCCGAGTTGCTGACTTGTCCAGATATTCGGCTATGAGTCATGTCACCGGTCAGTGATCGATCACGTATGGGGTCGTCCCCAGCACCGTCCGTCGGGTAAGAAGGTTCTTTACACCCCTCATCCGGGGCTCAGGGCGTGCGTGCGGCGCGCCCGTCGCGTACGTGCCCGTAGGGCGGTCCATCAAAGGGGCCGACCGGTGCGTACGCGGTGCCCGCCCGCTCCTCAACCAGGAGCGGACACCCTCAACTGATGCAATAAGACTTAAGGGGTCAGACAAGTGGCAGCGGAGATCGTCAATCCTCGCAGCGACAGCAGTACCGGCGACGAGGGCACTGACGAGCCCTTCGATCCGGCGTTCGCGCTGCACCGCGGCGGCAAGATGGCCGTGCAGGCCACCGTGCCGGTCCGCGACAAGGACGACCTGTCCCTGGCGTACACGCCCGGCGTCGCGAAGGTGTGCAGCGCGATCGCCGAGCGGCCGGAGCTCGTCCACGACTACACGTGGAAGTCGAGCGTCGTGGCTGTCGTGACGGACGGTACGGCCGTCCTCGGACTCGGTGACATCGGTCCCGAGGCCTCCCTCCCGGTGATGGAGGGCAAGGCCATTCTCTTCAAGCAGTTCGGCGGCGTGGACGCGGTTCCGATCGCGCTCGCGACGACCGACGTCGACGAGATCGTCGACACCGTCGTGCGGCTCGCCCCGTCCTTCGGCGGCGTGAACCTGGAGGACATCGCGGCTCCGCGGTGCTTCGAGATCGAGCGCAAGCTCCAGGAGCGGCTCGACATCCCGGTCTTCCACGACGACCAGCACGGCACCGCCGTGGTGACGCTGGCCGCGCTGAAGAACGCGGCCAGGCTCAGCGGGCGCGAGCTCGGTGAGCTGCGCGGCGTGATCTCCGGCGCCGGTGCGGCGGGCGTGGCGATCGCGAAGTTCCTGCTCGCGGCGGGCCTCGGCGACGTCGCGGTCACCGACCGCAAGGGCATCGTCAGCCGGGACCGCGAGGACCTCACCCCGGTCAAGCGCGAGCTCGCCGAGATCACGAACAAGGCGGGCCTCTCGGGCTCCCTGGAGGACGCGCTCGCGGGCGCCGACCTCTACATCGGCGTCTCGGGCGGTACGGTCCCCGAGCCGGCGGTCGCCTCCATGGCGCCGGGCGCCTTCGTCTTCGCGATGGCGAACCCGAACCCCGAGGTGCACCCGGACATCGCCCACAAGTACGCGGCCGTGGTCGCGACCGGGCGCTCGGACTACCCGAACCAGATCAACAACGTCCTCGCCTTCCCGGGGATCTTCGCGGGCGCCCTCCAGGTGCGCGCCTCGCGGATCACCGAGGGGATGAAGATCGCGGCGGCCGACGCGCTCGCCGCGGTCGTGGGCGACGAGCTCGCCGCCGGTTACGTCATCCCGTCGCCGTTCGACGAGCGGGTGGCCCCGGCCGTCACCGCGGCGGTCGCCGCGGCCGCCCGGGCCGAGGGCGTCGCCCGGCGCTAGTCGGCGCGTGCGTCGTCGTTCGTGGTTGTCGTCAGTGGTTGAGGCCCCGCCGTTCGGCGGGGCCTTTTCCGCGCCCTGCGCCAGGG
Organism: Streptomyces sp. KL116D; assembly: GCF_030766975.1. Taxonomy (NCBI): domain Bacteria; kingdom Bacillati; phylum Actinomycetota; class Actinomycetes; order Kitasatosporales; family Streptomycetaceae; genus Streptomyces; species Streptomyces sp. KL116D. The sequence goes on from NZ_JASERH010000002.1 coordinate 8,886, forward strand.
GACGTGTGTCACAGGCGGAGGTGGTTCCCCGGGCTCCGTACGACACCTATCGTCAAGGTCATGTTCGCCGCCTACGCAGCCCGCATCGACCGTGATCAGCCGCTGAACGGCCTGGAGTTGGGGGAGCGGCCCGCCCCCGAGAACCGGCCCGGCTGGACCACCGTGAACGTCAAGGCCGCCTCCCTCAACCACCACGACCTGTGGTCCCTGCGCGGGGTCGGGCTCGGCGAGGAGGCGCTGCCCATGATCCTGGGCTGCGACGCCGCCGGCATCGACCAGGACGGCAACGAGGTCGTGCTCCACTCGGTGATCGGCGAGACCGGTCACGGGGTCGGACCGCGCGAGCGCCGCTCCATCCTCACCGAGAAGTACCAGGGCACCTTCGCCGAGCAGGTCACCGTGCCCGAGTGGAACGTGCTGCCCAAGCCGAAGGAGCTCTCCTTCGAGGAGGCCGCCTGTCTGCCGACCGCCTGGCTGACGGCGTACCGGATGCTCTTCACCAACGCCGGGGTGCGTCCCGGTGACTCGGTCCTCGTGCAGGGCGCGGGCGGCGGTGTCGCCACGGCCGCCATCGTCCTCGGCAAGGCGGCCGGTCTGCGGGTCTTCGCGACCAGCCGTGACGAGGCCAAGCGGAAGCGGGCCCTGGAGCTGGGTGCCGTGGAGGCCGTGGAGTCCGGGGCGCGGCTGCCGCAGCGCGTCGACGCCGTGATCGAGACGGTGGGCGCCGCGACCTGGTCGCACTCCGTCAAGTCCCTCAAGCCGGGCGGCACGCTGGTGATCTCCGGCGCGACCAGCGGCCCCAACCCGCCGGCCGCCGAGCTGAACCGCATCTTCTTCCTGGAGCTGAAGGTCGTCGGCTCGACCATGGGCTCCAAGGACGAGCTGGAGGATCTGCTGTCCTTCTGCGCCGCGACCGGGGTGCGGCCCGTCATCGACGAGACGCTGCCCCTGGACCGGGCCCGCGAGGGCTTCGGGAAGATGGCGGGTGGCGACCTGTTCGGCAAGGTCGTGCTGACCGTCTGAGTCGGTTCTCGGGGAGGCCGGTTCTCGGGGAGGTTCCCGGAGAGGTTCACGGAGAGGGGCGCTGTGGCGGCGCCCCTTTTTCGCGCCCGGCGTGTCAACTGTGGTTGACATCGACCGACTGTCAACCTACATTGACATCATGACGGAGGCAACGGATCTCGCCGAGCAGGCGGGCGCCCGCGACCCGCGCGTCGGATTGCGGGCGGTCGCCGCGCTGAGGCGGCTGCTGGAGCAGCTGGAAGCGGTACAGGTGCGCAGTGCGCGCAATCAGGGCTGGTCGTGGCAGGAGATCGCGGCCGAGCTGGGAGTCAGTCGGCAGGCCGTGCACAAGAAGTACGGGAGGCGATGATGTTCGAGCGGTTCACCAAGGGTGCCCGTGACGTGGTCAAGGGTGCCGTCGTGCACGCGGAGCGGGAGCGTGCCGAGCGCGTCGACGAGGGGCATCTGCTCCTCGCGCTGCTCGACGCCCGCGGCACCCGGGGCGCTTTCGCCCTCGGTGCGCTGGGTGCCGCCACGGAGGACCGGCGGGCGGAGATCGGCCGCTCGCTGACCGCCGCACGCCGCCGGGCCGGACTTTCGCAGGCCGACGCGGAGGCCCTCGCCGGGCTCGGCATCGACGTGGAGGAGGTCGTCGCCCGGGTCGAGGAGGCCCACGGTGTCGGCGCGCTGACCGGCGGGCGGCGGCTGGGCGGCCGCCGCCCCTTCGCCCGCGAGGCCAAGGGTGTCCTGGAGTCCTCCCTGCGGACGGCTCTCGCCCACCACGACCGCGCCATCGGCGACGAACACCTCCTCCTCGCCCTCACCCACCGCCCGGGCATCGTCTCCGAGGCCCTCGCCGAACACGGCGTGACGGCCGGGGGAGTGGAGCGGGTGCTGTACGGAGACGGGGAGGCGGCGGCCGGGTAGGCGGGGGCCGCGGGGCTGGGCTGGACGTGTCGGGCTGGGCCGGGCTCGGTCGAGCTGTTGTGTGTCGGGATGGCCGGGATGGCCGGGATGGCCGGGATGGCAACGTCGGGCCGGGATGGCCGCGCCGGGACGGCCGCACCGAGCCGGGATGGCCACGCCGAGCCGGGCCGGCCGTGCCGGGCAGGGATGGCCACGCCGGGACGAGCGCGCCGAGCCAGCCGCACCGGGCCCGCGCCGGGCCGGGACGGGCGTTCCAGGCCGGCCTTACCGGGCCGAGCCGGGCCACGCCGAGCCGGGCCGGCCGCGCCGAGCCAGGGGAGGCCGGCGTCTTCCCGCCCCCGCTCACACCTTCTTGCCCCCGGCTTCCGGGGTGTGGAGGGTCGCCCCGATGTGGGCCGCCGCCTCCGACAAGTGGCGCCGTGCCGTGCGGAGTTGGGACTCCGTCACGCCATGGTCGCGCGCCGCGTCACGGATGCCGTCGCGGAAGCGGTCCAGGAGGCGGTCCAGGTCCCGGGCCGGGTCGCCGGTGGAATCCTCCGCGGCCCAGGCCGGGACGTACGCGGCCGGTACCGCGTCGGAGGGGGACCGGTACTCGGGCTCGGGGGAGGATCCGGGAACGGGCTCGGCCGGGGCCGGGCGGGTGCCGGACGGGGCGGTGGCGGACGGCTGGGCGGCCGGTGCCGGGGCGCCCGCGCCCTTGCCTGCGCCGGCCTGCTCGCGGTCGGCCGTCCGCTGGTCACCGGCCTCCTTGGCGGAGCCCCCGGTGAAGTCCTTGCCGAAGGACTTGCCGAACTCACCGAACTCCCTGGCCAGTTCGGACAGGCCCTCGCGCACCCCCGTCGGCCAGTCGCCGCGCGCGAAGTGGTCCTGGACCTGGTCCTGGACGCGCTTGGCCATGCGCTGGAACTCCTCCTGCGCCTGCGCCTGCACCCGGTCCTGGGTCTCCTTGGCCTGGCGGCGCGCCCGCTGGGCCTCCTCGCGGGCCCGGCGGCTCTCGTCCTTCGCCCGCCGCGCCTGCTCCTTCCACTCCTGCTTCGCCCGGCGCAGCTCCTCCTTCGCGGCCCGCCAGGACTCCTTGTCCGTGAGGTCCCCCAGATCGCCGAAGCCACCCGGGCCGGCGCCCGCACCGGCACCGGATCCAGCGCTGCCGCCGCTGCGGGTCTGCGACGTGGCGGCCCGCACCTCGCGGCGCAGGTCGCCCGCCGCGCCCCGGACGTCGTCCCGGATCTCGGCGGCCAGCTCGGCCACGGACTCGCGGATCTCCAGCTCCAGATCGGCCAGCTCGCCGCTCCGGTCGGCCAGTTCGGCCCGGCCCGCGTCGGTGATCGCGTAGACCTTCCGGCCGCCCTCGGTCGTGTGCGTGACGAGCCCCTCGGTCTCCAGCTTGGCCAGACGCGGGTACACCGTGCCCGCCGACGGCGCGTACAGCCCCTGGAAGCGCTCCTCCAGGAGCCGGATCACCTCGTAGCCGTGGCGCGGGGCCTCGTCGAGCAGCTTGAGCAGGTAGAGGCGCAGGCGGCCGTGGGCGAAGACGGGGGCCATGTCAGAGCACCTTCTTGTCGGTGGGCGCGGACGGGGTGGCGTCGGAGGAGGCGGCATCGGGGGAGGGGACCGCGTCGGAAGGGGCGGCGTCGGGGGTGATGTCGGTCGGCTCGTCCTCGCCGGGTGGCCTGCGCAGCAGGGCGATCGAGCCCGAGACCGTGGTCGCCTTCAGGCTGCCGGTGCCCGCCCCGAGCCGGCCGGTGATCTTGTGGGCGCCCCACTGGCCGGAGACCCGCAGTCCGTCGAAGGCGTTCGACACCGCGCCGCTCGCCGTGTTCGCCTCGACCTCCGTGTCCGCCGGGTGCGGGATGCGGATGGCGATCTCGCCGGAGACGCTCGTCAGGCTCACGTCCGTGGGGCCCGCCGGGTCCAGGTCCACGATCATCGAGCCGCTCACCGTGTCGGCCTTCACGAACGACCCCGAGCCCTCCACCACCGTGAGGTCACCGGACACCGAGTTGAACCGGAGGTCGCCGGTCACCGCCTGCGCCTCGACGCTGCCCGAGACCGTGCTGGTGCGCACCGGTCCGGTGACGCCGACCAGGGTCGTGTCGCCGGTGACGCCCTTCACCTCCGTGTGCCCCTCCATGCCGGAGACGACGGCGCCCGCGCCGACCACGCCGACCTCGACCCGGGTGCCCGTGGGCACCGCGAGCGAGACGACCGCGCTGCGGTGCCAGCCCTTGCGGTCGAGCCACTTGAGGAAGCCCTTCCAGGGCAGGTCGTCGTACGCCACCGAGAGCGTGCCGTCCTGCTGGGTGACCAGGAGCGGTGGCCCCTCGATGGCGGAGACCTCCAGGCGGGCGGAACCTTCGTCCGTGCCCACCACGTTCACCGTTCCGTTCACGATGCGTACGCGCAGGGTCGTCAACGGCTCGTCGAAGACGAGCTTCTGCGGCTCCGCGACGGACCACTCGGGCATGGTGGGACCTCCTCGGCAGCGAACGCGCCATATCGCGTCCTCTGTCAAACACGATATATCGCGGATACGGGAAGTCAAGACTGTCGTGGACGACTTCCGTCTTTCGTGAGCGCCCCGCGCCGCCACCCGCACCGCCATCAAGGCGGACATTTGTGGTCCAAAGTGGGTGAATTGCCCTAGCGTGGGGCCATGTTGTCTCCCGAACCCGCCGGCGCGCTGCTCCTCTGCCGCGCCGAACCCGCCGTCGTCGGCCCCGCCGCCCAGCTGCTGCGCGAGCGCATGCTGCTCGCCCGGGCCGGACGCGAGTGGAGCGTGCTCGTACCGGAGACGAAGCCCTGGCTGGCCGCACCCGACGCCGGCGGCGAACCCGTCGACCGGGTGCTCGGCGGCTGGGCCGGAGCCCTCGCGGTGGGTGCCCCGTGGCCGGTGCTCGCCCTGTGGTGGGACGCCGACCGCAGCGGCTTCACGCTCGCCTCCGGCTTCCGCCGCCCGGTGGGCTACGTCTGGCTGGCGAACGGCACCCCGGTCGGCGAGGACGAGGCCCTGCGCACCTTCGCCGCCCGCCTCGGCCTCGACCCGGTGCTCGACATGCAGTCGCTCGAAGCCCTCGCCGTACCGGACAGTGAGGCCGACGCCCGGGCCCGGATGCTCGGCCTGCTCGCGGTCCTCACCCGCACCGGCCTGACGCTCCCCACCGGCCTCACCCCGGGCGAACCGGCCGACCGGCTGCGCGAGGTCGCCCGCATCCAGCCCGACGCGGAACGGATCGAGTGGTCGGGCTGGCGGGACGCCGTCCACGCCGAACTCGACGTCGTCGAGAGCAGCAGCATCGGCCCGTGGCTGCGCGGCCCCAAGGCCCGCGCGCTGGCCGCCCTCCAGCTCGCGGCGGGCCTCCCGCTCGCCGTGCACGGCCTGCGGCGGCGCAGCGGCGGCTGGCTCACCGCGGGGGCCGTCCTGCTCGCCCACGGCGCGCTCGGACTCGCGTACGACCGGCTGCGGGCCTCCCGCGACTGACGTCCCCGCTCGGGGGGCCTGCTCGCTCGGGGGACCTGCTCGCGCCCCTGCTCGGAGGAGACCTACTCGTCGTCCTCGTCGTCGTCGAGCCGCGCCAGCCACGTGGCGAGGCGCTCCACCGGCACCTCGAAGTCGGGGTTCAGGTCGACGAAGGTCCGCAGCTGCTCGGCGAGCCACTCGAAGGTGACCTCCTCCTCGCCACGCCGCTTCTCCAGCTCTTCGATGCCGCGGTCCGTGAAGTACATGGCACCAGGATATGCGGCAGGGCCGCACCCCCTCGCGGGAGTACGGCCCTGCTGACGAGCCGGGGCGGTTACGCCTCGAACACCTCGCGCACCAGCTGCTCCTGCTCCGCCTGGTGGCGCTTGGCGGAGCCGACCGCCGGGGACGAGCCGTGCGGCCGCGAGATGCGGCGCAGGCGCTCACCGTGCGGCACGTCGGCGCCGACGGCCAGGTCCAGGTGGTCGATCAGGTTGAGCGCGATGAACGGCCAGGCACCCTGGTTCGCCGGCTCCTCCTGCGCCCAGAGGTACTTCTCGGCGTTCGGGAACTTGGCGATCTCCGCCTGGAGCTCCGCACCCGGCAGCGGGTACAGACGCTCGACGCGGATGATCGCGGTGTCGGTGATCCCGCTCTTCTTCCGCTCGGCATCGAGGTCGTAGTAGAGCTTGCCCGCCACGAACACGACCTTCTTGACCGCGTTCGGGTCGACCGACTCGTCGCCGATGACCGGACGGAAGCCGCCCGTCGTGAACTCCTCCGCCTTCGACGCGGCGGCCTTGAGGCGCAGCATCGACTTCGGCGTGAAGACCACCAGCGGCTTGTGGTGCGGGTTGTGCACCTGCCACCGCAGGAGGTGGAAGTAGTTCGACGGGAGGGTCGGCATCGCGACCGTCATGTTGTTCTGCGCGCAGAGCTGCAGGAAGCGCTCGACACGGGCCGAGGAGTGGTCCGGGCCCTGGCCCTCGTAGCCGTGCGGGAGGAGGAGCGTGACGCCGGACGTCTGGCCCCACTTCTGCTCGGCGGCCGAGATGTACTCGTCGACGACCGTCTGCGCGCCGTTGACGAAGTCACCGAACTGGGCTTCCCACATGACCAGCGACTCGGGGCGGGCCAGCGAGTAGCCGTACTCGAAGCCCATCACCGCGTACTCGGAGAGCAGCGAGTCGTAGACGTTGTAGCGGGCCTGCTCGGGCGACAGGTAGAGCAGCGGGGTGTAGTCCTCGCCGGTCTCCCGGTCGATCAGCACCGCGTGGCGCTGGCCGAACGTGCCGCGGCGCGAGTCCTGGCCGGACAGCCGGACCGGGGTGCCCTCCAGGAGGAGGGAGCCGATGGCGAGGGTCTCGCCCATGCCCCAGTCGATCGTCCCGTCCTCGATCATCGACGCACGGCGCTGCAGCTGCGGCAGCAGGCGCGGGTGCACGGTGATGTTGTCCGGGATGTTCACCTGGGACTCGGCGATGCGCTTGACGACCTCCTGGGAGATCGCCGTCTGCACGGCCACGGGGAACTCGGCCTGCGGGTCGGGGACCTGTGCCTCGGCCGGGGCCGCGACGGCCTCGCGGACCTCGGTGAAGACCTTCTCCAGCTGGCCCTGGAAGTCCTGCAGCGCCTGCTCGGCCTCTTCGAGGGTGATGTCGCCGCGACCGATGAGGGACTCGGTGTAGAGCTTGCGCACCGAGCGCTTCTTGTCGATCAGGTCGTACATCAGCGGCTGCGTGAACGCCGGGTTGTCCGACTCGTTGTGACCGCGGCGGCGGTAGCAGATGAGGTCGATCACGACGTCCTTGTTGAACGCCTGACGGAACTCGAACGCGAGCCGCGCGACGCGGACGACGGCCTCGGGGTCGTCGCCGTTCACGTGGAAGATCGGGGCCTCGATCATGCGGGCCACGTCGGTGGCGTACATGGAGGAGCGCGAGGACTCGGGCGCCGCCGTGAAGCCGACCTGGTTGTTGATGACGATGTGGACCGTGCCGCCCGTGCGGTAGCCGCGCAGCTGCGACATGTTCAGGGTCTCGGCCACGACGCCCTGGCCCGCGAAGGCCGCGTCACCGTGCAGGGCGACCGGCAGGACCGTGAAGTCCGTGCCGCCCTTGTTGATGATGTCCTGCTTGGCGCGGGTGATGCCCTCGATGACCGGGTCGACCGTCTCCAGGTGGGACGGGTTGGCGGCCAGCGAGACCTTGATCTGCTCGCCGTCCAGACCGGTGAAGGTGCCCTCGGCGCCCAGGTGGTACTTCACGTCGCCGGAGCCGTGCATCGACTTCGGGTCGAGGTTGCCCTCGAACTCGCGGAAGATCTGCGCGTACGACTTGCCGACGATGTTCGCCAGGACGTTCAGGCGGCCGCGGTGGGCCATGCCGATGACGACCTCGTCGAGGCGGGCCTCGGCGGCGGAGTCGATGACCGCGTCGAGCAGCGGGATGACGGACTCGCCGCCCTCCAGGGAGAACCGCTTCTGGCCGACGTACTTCGTCTGCAGGAAGGTCTCGAACGCCTCGGCCGCGTTCAGCCGGCGCAGGATGCGCAGCTGCTCCTCGCGCTCCGGCTTGGTGTGCGCGCGCTCGATGCGGTCCTGGATCCACTTGCGCTGCTTCGGGTCCTGGATGTGCATGAACTCGACACCGGTGGTGCGGCAGTACGAGTCGCGCAGCACGCCGAGGATGTCGCGCAGCTTCATCATCGACTTGCCGGCGAAACCGCCGACCGCGAACTCGCGCTCCAGGTCCCAGAGCGTCAGGCCGTGCTCGGTGATGTCCAGGTCGGGGTGCTTGCGCTGCTGGTACTCCAGCGGGTCGGTGTCGGCCATGACGTGGCCGCGGACCCGGTAGGAGTGGATCAGCTCGAAGACCCGCGCGGCCTTGGTGACGTCGTCGTCGTGCGAGGCGTCGATGTCCTTGAGCCAGCGGACCGGCTCGTAGGGGATGCGCAGGGACTTGAAGATCTCGTCGTAGAAGTCCTGCTCGCCGAGGAGCAGGTTCGCCACGATGCGCAGGAACTCGCCGGAGGCGGCGCCCTGGATGACCCGGTGGTCGTAGGTCGACGTGAGCGTCATGACCTTCGAGATGCCGAGCTTGTTCAGCGTGTCCTGGGACGTGCCCTGGAACTCCGCCGGGTAGTCCATCGAGCCGACGCCCATGATGACCGACTGTCCGGGCATCAGGCGGGGCACGGAGTGGACGGTGCCGAGGCCGCCGGGGTTGGTCAGGGAGACCGTGACACCGGTGAAGTCGTCCATGCCGAGCTTGCCGTCGCGGGCGCGGCGGACGATGTCCTCGTAGGCCTGCCAGAACTCGAAGAAGTTCAGCGTCTCGGCCTTCTTGATGCCCGCGACGACCAGCTGGCGGTCGCCGTTCGGCTTCACGAGGTCGATGGCGAGGCCGAAGTTGATGTGCTCCGGCTTGACCAGCGTCGGCTTGCCGTCCTTCTGGGCGAAGGAGTAGTTCATCGACGGCATGGCCTTGATGGCCTGCACCATCGCGTACCCGATGAGGTGCGTGAAGGAGATCTTCCCGCCGCGGGCGCGCTTCAGGTGGTTGTTGATGACGATGCGGTTGTCGAACAGCAGCTTCACCGGGACGGCGCGCACGGACGTGGCCGTGGGGACCTCGATGGACGCGTTCATGTTCTTCGCGACGGCGGCGGCGGGACCGCGCAGCGTCACGAACTCGGGGCCGGCAGGGGCCTCGGTCGTCACTGGTTCAGCCTTCTTCGGTGCAGGGGTGGCGGCGGGAGCGGCGGCAGCCTTCGGCGCGGGCTT
>NZ_JASERH010000003.1:0-27889 GCF_030766975.1 Streptomyces sp. KL116D
ATGCCGCCTCGGCGGTCCCGAGGTCCCGCAGTCTCGTGGAAGCGGAGGGAGCCCTCACGCGGGCGCCGGCCGGATACGCATCGCCGTGCGGGCCGCCGCAGGGGTCAACCCCGTCGACTGAGGATCCGGGAGGGCTTTCAGGTCCTGAGCGCATCCGGTCCAGCTGCCCGCCGGGCTCGGACTGGACGCGGCAGGAGTCGTGGACGAAGTGGGGCGAGGGCGTCGCAGGAGCCGAGGTCGGCGACCGTAGCCTTCGGTGAAGGCACGGACACGCACGCCGAGTTCGCCGTGCTGTCGGCCCGCCCGGATGCCCGAGGGCTGAGCTTCGAGGAGGCGGCCGGTTACCCGTCGGTGGTGGCGACCGCGCTGCGCATCATCGGGGAGGTGGGCGTGCGGCCCGACAGACACTGCTGGTCAGCGGAGCGTCCGGCGGCGTCGGATCGGCGGGAAGCTGCAGATCGCCCGCGCCCGCGCATCGCGGTCATCGGCATCGGCCGGGGCGGCGAACCAGGACTAAGCCCAGGGCCTGGGCCGCCCTCGCCACGACCTACGACGCGTGGGTTGGGTCGAGCGCGTGCGGCAAGTTGCCGGGCCGACGCGGCCCTCGACCTGGCCGGCTCCGGCGTGATCCCCGAACTCGCCGAGCTGACCGCGCGCGCGCAAGGTGGTGCTGTCCATCGCCGACCTCGGTGCACCGCGACCGGGCGTCCGCTTCTCCGGCGTGGCCGCGGGAGCGTCCCGGACGTGCGCTCGTCCGAAGCCGTCGACCTCATCACCCGCGTGTTGCGTTCCACATCCCGGTCGAGAAGTCGTACCCTCACGGAGGCGGCGATGGCGCACACCGATCACGCCGCGCCGGCCACACTCGCGGGCGCAGGGCAGTCCCGGGTCGCCTGACCCGCAGCGCCTTCGCCCCACGCCGAAACGTCCGGATCAGGCGGTCGTCTCCTGGGCGTGCCGCTTCGTTGGCGCGCGCCGACCTCGGCTCATGTGCTCCGCCCATGCGCGGAGCCCGGCCAGCGGTTCTCCCAGGGTCAGGCCCAGCGGGTGAGCCGCAGTGGACGCGGGGCGGCACCGCGGCCTCCACCCGCCGGTGCACCAGGCCGTCACGGGTCATGTTCCTGCAGGGTCACTGACAACATCTTCTGCGAGACGCCGGTCATCCTGCGTTGCAGCCCGCGAAGCGCACCTCCTTCGGGGCGGCCTCGGCCAGGACCTGATGGCCATGGAGGTCCGACTTTCGTGCCGATCCGGATCGAGCAGCCGACGCGTCGGACACCTGGATCGAACAGATCGCCGCGCTTGCCCGGAGCAGAGTGCTGGGAGGAGGGGGTCACCTGGAGCCTCACCACCTGGGGGAGAAGTGCGGTCTTGCAGCAGCCACCGTGGTTACCTATCGCTTTTGTTGTCACCATTCGTAACCACCAAGCAAGCACCATGCCTCGTCAACTCCCAGCACATCCACGGGACACGCTCGTCACCCCGTCGAGCCTCCGCCGAGTCCCCGTCAACGGCGTCGACCTCACGTGGCTGCCGGCGACGGCCCGGCGGTGCTTCTTGCCGCACGGCTTCCCGCACACCTGGCAGCTGTGGGACCGATGTCCTCGACTCCCTCGCAGGCCAGTGTACCGGGCGGTGATCGCGCCGACCCGAGCGCGGCGCGGGCGGAAGCAACCCGCGCCCGACGGCTACGACGCCGGCACGCTCGCGGACGATGCCGAAGCGCCCTCGGCGCCCTCGGAGAGACGTCGGCCGCCGTGGTCGGCATCGATGCCGGTACCCCCACCGGCGTTCCTGCTGGCCATGCGCCGGCCCGATCTCGTCCGACAGCTCGTGGTCATGGAGTCGCTGCTCGGCAGGCTGCCCGGTGCCGAGGAGTTCCTCGCCCACGGGGCACCGTGGTGGCTCGCTTCACGCGGTGCCGGGCCTCGCGGAAACCGTACTCAGCGGGCATCGGTAGCCGACTACCCGACTGGTTCACCACCGGCACCCTGGGGAGGGTGGCCTCCGCCGTGCGCGACGCCTTCGTGCACGCGTACACCGGCACCGACGCCCTGCGGTGCGCCTTCTCTTCTACCGGGCTCGCCCACCAGCGCCGAACAGATCCAGGACGCCGTCGACACGGGCCGGCTGACCGTCCCCACCCTGGCCATCGGCGCCCACCCGGTGGAAAGCCCTCGAACAGCAGCTGCGACCGGTCGCCGATCACCTCGTCGGCTCACGTGGCTCAGCCGACCGCGGCCACATCATCCCGCCGCACCGCCCCAAGAACCTGCTTCGCCCTCGGGAGCCGTTCCCTGGCCCTCGTGGTTCCGCACGATGACCTTGCCGGGCCCGCAGGAGCAGCTTTCGGGAGGCACCGGCGGATCGCATCGTCGATGAGCTTTCCGGTGTACCGGACGGTCCAAGTCGGCACACTACAACGGGAGAACCTGATGGCCAAGACGCACGTGGACGATCCGATGGGCACACACGCCCGCCGCATGTTCGAGCTCCTGAACCGATCTGCCTGGTCACCTTCATGGGCCGACGAGTGCAACGAAGAACTGGCCGCACTCGGCCACCGCACCTACTGGGACGGTTACTTCAGCCGCGCCGCACCACTGGGACGAGTACCGCTTCATGTCGTGCACGCAGCCTTCTACAACTTCGCCGACGGGGAAGCCGCACGGCACATCCCCAGCGCGTGGTCGATCCCGCCTGAGGCGTCCGTCGCCGCGCGAGAAAGCGGGGCAGCACGGCGCCTCCCTGCGCCGCATCCTCGGCGACGAGCTGGCCGGTTCCCGGGACTGGTGCGCCGCGGACCTGACCACGAAGGCCGCGACGAGCGCCCCCACCGAAGGCCGCGTGATGTACGCCGGCATGCGCACCTTGAGATCCCTGCGACCCTGTCGCCCGGTTGTGGCACTCCGGCGAGCATGCTGCGCGAGCACCGGCGGCGGTGGCCACATCGCCGCTCTCTCCCCCGGAGCGCATCGGTGGCACGGAGGCCCATGTGCTCTCTCCGCGCTGGTTAGGCATCCACCCGCCCGAGTCGTTCGGACGCATCCATCACTCCGCCGAAAGAGCGCCTGGTCAGCAGTCATGGACGGCCTGCGCGAACGCGGACTCGTCGACATCGACGGTCACTTCACTGACGCCGGCCGCGCGACCAAACAGCGCATCGAAACCGTCACCGACGAACTGCCGCCCCGCCCTACGAGGCGCCGTCGGCCGCCGAACTCGACGAGCCGATCACGGAGCCTGAACCCATCACGGCGGCTCTGGTGGCTGCAGGCTCGCAGTGAGACGCTCTGGTCCGCCTGATGATTCGCCTCGCACGATGAACCGCACGAATCCCGCCCGCCCGAAGCTCGCGCGCAGCTGGCACTTTGCTGTCGCCGGAGTCGCCGGAGTCGCCAGGTCGCCAGGAGTCGCCGGAGTCGCCGGAGTCGCCGGAGTCGCCAGACGCAGAGGCGGACAGGTCCCCTCGCCCCGTAGGCGTGCAGGGAAGCTGCGTCGACGGCGGCGCCCGCGATCTCCCTGGTCTCGGCGGCGCTCACCGCGCGCGTCCCGAGCCGCGACCGATGCCTCCATCGGGCGAAGTGAGCAGCGCCAGGAACCGCCTCGGCCGCGCGCGCCGGGTCCCGCCGCGCGCAGCCGCTCGTGCGAGCGCGGAGCCGCGCGAACCGGTCGGCCAAGGCCTCGCCGAGGCGCCGCCCCGCCGTCCGGCCCTGGACGACCTTCGGCGAGATCGGGGAACGTCGCGAGCTGCGCGTGCGTCAAGGCCCCGCAGCGCGGAGGCCCGTTGACCGCAGCACACCTTGAGGGAGCCGCGCCCGACGTCCGCGAGCCCGGCGCGTAGATCGTCACCGGTCGCGCAGCCGCCTCGACGACAGCGAGGTTCTCGGCCATCACGGAGGTCGGCGGCAGCCGCTGACGGCATGCCGGAAGAGGTTCTCCTTGTCGCTGAGGTGGTTGTAGACGGTCGGCTTGGCGACCCCGGCCTCCTCCGCGATCTCCCCACGCACGCCTGTGCGTAGCCGCGCCGCGCGAACAGCGGCGAACGCGGCGTCGAGGATCGCCTGCCGCTTGTCGATGCGGCCCCGTGGAGCGGGGCCGTCCCGCGGCCGCCGTCGTTGCTGGTGTCACGGGCGCAGACTACCTCGCGCCCAGGGCGAGTTGAACCCATGAGTTCAATCTCCAACTGCTGCGCGCCGACCGCTCAGCCCATTACGAACTCATGGGTTCAAGTTGGAGCCCATGGCGCAGTGCGGCCGAGATCCCGGAAGGGGCAGCGCATGATCGTCAACACTCTGCGGTTCAGCTTCAAGGGACGGCACGTCGTCATTAGGACGAGGCCGTGCTCGCCGCGATGTGCGGCGCACGGCGAAAGTACCGAACCGGTCGTGGTACCCGGCACGGTCGGCCGGTACTACGGGCGATCCGGGACGGAGGGCTGCTACGCACACCTACCGGTGCCGCGGTGGCGGACCTGGAGGCGCTCGAGCGCTACCTGCATCGAGCCGGTCCACATCGACGGCGACTGGCTGATCATCCCGCATCTCGCGGCAGCTCGCCGCGTTCCGGGCTTCTCCGACGACCCTGACCCCGACCTCGACGCCAAGATCCTCGCTCTGCACACCCGCAAGGCTCGAGATGTACGAGTGGGGCCGCCTCCTTGGACGCGATCCCGCGCAGGGGCCTCGTTCGGCGATCGGGACCCGACTGAACCTGTCCGCGACCACTGAGCGTAGGGGCATCCAGCGCTCGTGCGCTCGTGCGCTCGTGCACTCGTGAATCTCGTGCGATCGAAGCCGAGTCCAAGAGATGTAGGAGTGATGGGCCGAGGCCCGCGTGCCCGGATTGCCCGTGTGTCGGCGAGTACGCGGTTTTGGATACGCGGGACGATATGCGCCCGCTCGTAGCATCGAGGGCATGCGTGTGCCGATCGTCGAGGACCAGCCCTGTACGGCAGAAGTTATCCGCGACCGCCTGCGACCGGAGGCGATGGGGGGAACGATCATCTCTGGCGTGAAGGCCTTCGCCGGCGCGGCGGAGACCACGGTGCGGAGGCCCGCCGGTCTCAGCGTGCGCCCAAGCTCACTCCTCAGCTACGCCGGATTCCTCATGGTCGCCGGGGTGCTGCTGCTCGCGACGTCGGTACCTGGTGGCTCCTGCCCGACGTGACCAGCGTCGCCGGCGGACACCTCTCATCCGCCCGACCTGCTGCGGGGGCTTCCTGCCCGTCGCGGTCGCCGTCATGGCGGTGCTGCTGGTCGTCGGCCTCCTGGGAGGCTGGGATCCTGCGTACTGCTCGCCCCTGCTCACCCGCATCACAGTACGCCACCCGGCCGCCACCTCGCGGGGTCGCTGGCCCATCGCATCGAACTGCCGGGCCGCCAGGACGAGTTCCGCGAACTCGCCGACGCCTTTCGACGGCATGCTCGGGCACGCCTGGAGGCGCACGTCGTCGAGCAGCGGCGGTTCGCGCAACGCCTCACGAGCTGCGCACCCCGCTCGCGATCTCGAAGTCGCCCTCGACGTCGCCCACGCCACCCCCTGACCAGGCACATCGGGCGCCGGCTCCTGACCGCCTCCACGTCAACACCCGGGCGATCGACCCCACCGAGGGCTGTCTGCTGCCGCTCAGCCGGGCCGAGTCAGCGGTCCTTCACCCGCGGAACCCGTCGACCTGTCCCTCCTGGCGGAGGAGGCGTCGCCGAGGCGCTGCTCCTCCCTCGCGGAAAACAGGAACGGCGTCGCCATCGATACCACGCGGCGACGATCGCTTCGCGCGAACGGGTCGCAGGCGCTGCTGCTGCAGCGACCACGAACCCGTGCACAACGCGATCGTCCACAACCTGCCCGGGCATCGGCGCCGTGTCGACCACTACCGCAGCAGGCTCGGCACCGTGACGCTCACGGTCGAGAACACCGGGGAGAAGCTCGGCCCTGACTTCGTCTCGACGCTCACCGAGCCGTTCCAGACGCGGCACCGAGCGCGTGCGCGCCGACCATGACGGGCGTCGGCCTCGGCCTGGCCATCGTGCGACCATCGCTCGAGCACACGACGGCACGCTCACCTCACCCCGCGCGAGACCGGCGGCCTGCGCATCACCGTGCAACTACCCGCGTGGACATCCCCGCAGCCGTGACGCAGGATCCACCCGCGCTGCCACCTGTGCCGGGCCAGTCCAGAGCTCATCAGTGGCCTCAGAGGCGGCAGCGCCGAGGCGGCGGCCTATAGTCGATCACATGAGTCGCTGGCAGGAACTTCTCGACCGCGTGGAACGTCCGGAGCCGAGTACGCAGCGCCCGCTTCGAGGCGCTGGGCCGTAGCGGAAAGTGACATGCACGGCGCAGGCTGCGCGCTCTGCGCGGCTTCGCCGTGCCCGCCGGCAGTCGTGTGCTTGACGCCGGCTGCGGAACAGGGCGGGTCACGATCCGGCTGTCGGAGCTCGGGTATGACTGCGTCGGATTCGACCTCGATGCGTCGATGCTGGACGTGGCCGGAAGCAGGCGCCTCAGCTGCCCTGGTTCCAGACCGACGCCACGGAGTTCGACCCCGCCCTGCTCGGCATCGACGCCGACTTCGACCTCGTGATCGCCGCGGGCAACGTCCTGGCGCTGCTCGCCCCGGGACCGAAGCCGCGGTGGTCGGCAGGTTGGTTGCTGCGCTCGCGTCCGGGCGGCCTGCTGGTCGCGTTTCGGCCTGGACGCCGCCCCACCCTGCCCGTACCGCCTTCTCTCACGCTGCAGGAGTACGACGCCCACTGTGCGGCGGCCGGACTCACTCCCGTCGATCGCTTCGCAGCCTGGGACGCGGCTGCCTACGACGACGGCGGCTACGCGGTCAGTGTCCATCGCCTTGGTTCCTGACCAGACGTGACAGGCCCTGACCGAGGTGTGGTCAGGGCCTGGCCTGGACGCGATCAAGCCGCGGGCGTCGGCGGCCGGCCGTAGTCCTGGGCCTACGACGGGCCGGGGCCTTCGCCGAGGTTTCCGTTCCGGGCGGGGTGGGCGAGGTGATGCCGCTGCCTGCACCGCTGCTGTAGTGGGTGCCGAGCTCCTTGTGGTACTCGGTGTTGCCGAGGTGCTTGTCCTTGTCGAACTCCGGAGCGGACTTGATCTGCTCCTGCTGCGCGCGACGCTGATGGTCTTCGCCTCCGCGTCGATGCTGGTGATCGTGCCGGCGGGCAGCAGGACCTCCTGCCGAAGATCCACATCCCGGTGTCGACGACGATGTACCGGTCTCCGACGTCCTTGGAGTGCTTGTCGACCTTGCCGATGCTGCCGTCCATCGCTTCGACCTTGTATCCGGTCAGATCGTGTCCGGGCTGTGGCCGGCGGCGGACGGTAGTTCCAGATGTTCTCGCTCATGGTTCCTCCTCCGCGGATCGGGTGCACGGACGGGTGACACGTTTTGTGCCGTACGCCCTTATTCGTTCCGCCTACGCGAGTTCCCCTGTCGTGCGCGAACAAACCGGCTCGTCCGCTTCCGGGTCACGCCGCGTGGTTGCACGTCACGCCCGAGCCGAAGCCCAGCTCCTGTGCCGCCGAGCCGAGCAGGCTGGGCAGCAGGATCGGGAGTGCTGACGGGAGGCGAGAACCCAGGCGGCGAAGGCTTCCACCCCGTCCACGACCGCCTCGAAACGCGCAGAGTGATAGACGTCGAATGAATGCAGCCCACCGGGCAGTTCGGCGTAGACGACGGCACTGTTCAGGCGCGCCGCAGCTGCGCGACGAAGCTCCGTGCGCTCGACGGTGCCGCGCATGTCCTTGGTGCCATGGGCGACGAGGAACGGTGGCGCACCGGCGTGTACGTATCCCTCGAGGCTGCTGGGCAGGGGGCGGGCTCGTCCGGTGGTTCCCGAAGAAGTGTCCGTAGTAGCCGTAGAGGCAGATCGCCGCGGTGACCGACGTGTCTCCGACTCGAACTCCGGGCTGGAACGAGGGGTCGTTCGGCGTGAGTGCGCAAAGGGCCGCCGTGTTCGATCCGGCGGAACTGCCGGCCACGAACAGTTGTGAGGGGTCGCCCCCTGTACTCGCTGCCGTGTTCACGCACCCAGGCGATGACCTTCTTGGCGTCGATCTGGTGGCCGGGGAAGATGGTCTGGGGTCGCAGCCGATAGTTGGCACTGATGCACACCCAGCCCTGCGACGCCAGGTGGTACAGCAGCGCGGGCGCGCCTCGCGGTTCTTCGCTCCGCTCGCGTAGCGTCCTGCGTGTGCGGTCGACGGTGCGTCCGCTCTCAGCCGCGTGTGGGCGAAGAGGCTCATGGCACCGCAGACGAGGGCGACGATCGCCATTGCAGTCAGCATCCAGCCTGCATTGACGTAGCGGTGCTTGCGCAGCACCACGCGCGATGTGGACCAGGTTGTACGAGAGTGACTTGAGCTCGAATTCTTGGTCAGCCCTGAGCCACCTTGGGCGGCTGCCTCGCTCATCCTCAGGTGGGCGAGATCACCGAAAGTACCAAAGCACCTCGGGACAGTAGGTGTCCGGGTCGTCGGGGTGGCACCCAGAAGGGCGAAGGTGCCCTGGACGTTCTTCACGTGCCGAGACCACAGAGCGGCAGCCGCGCATCCGACCGCGCCTATGAGAGCCAACGCGGACAGCGCAAGAAAGCACCAGGTCTCAGGTCCCGAGGAGTGCCTGATGTCTGCCTGGGGCGAGACGGGCCGCGCGGCAATTCCCTGAACAGCAAAGTGACCAGCAAGCCGTTCACGGTAGAGAATGATCTGCGCCTTGGACTCGGCGATCTTGTACCAGTCGATGGCTCCGTTCATAGGCCCGCCAGACGTACTCCCCGGGAACCCGACGCCTTCTCCGTCATGAACTTGACATGCCCTCTGCTCGGAACCGCGGAACGCGTGCATCCCGTGCGAAGACGGGGCCAAAGCAGCCCCACTGTTTCGTACCGGTCCACGCCCCAGGCGGAGCCGGCTTCATGCCGCCGGTCGACTAGGGCGGCGCGATATATCGGTGGCGGGTGGCATCGTGGACGCCGAGATGCGGCCCAACCTGAGGTTGCCGCCCGTCGTCCCTCCTGGGGTCGGGCGGTGGGAAAGGTCCGGTCCCTGTGGCTGCCCAGGCGGCATCGACCGAGGGGGCGGTGAAGATCGGTGCGCCGGATCCATGTGAGCCGAGGGCGACCAGAGCGAGCAGGGCTTCGTGCCCGGCGGCCTCCACGGCTATGCGGGGGTGATGCCGATGTGGCGGAACCATCGGTCGGCGATGTCGCGGACCAAGCCCCTGCCCTGGGAGTACGAACAACTCATCGGGATCGGCAAGCAGCACGTTCGAACGGGGTGAGCCGGCCCGGACGGAAAGCGCCGCCTGCGGCGATCTACGACCTGATGCCGTAGTACGTCGATCACTCGTACGCGGGTGCAGTCCTCGCCGTGATCGTTCTCGCCGTGGCGGCAGGAGTGGGGCGTGTGTCAGTGAGTGACATCATCGGTTTCGTCCCGGTCGTCTGGGACCGCGTGGTCCCTGCACGACGGGTGCACGACCCTCGTGCCGTGCGAGACGGCGTCCGGCGAACCGGCCGTCCTGCTCCTGCACGGTGACGAGGCGGAGAAGGACGCGCTGCTGCTGCTGCTGCTCAAGGCCGGCGACGTCCCGCCCCAGCGCCACGGGAGCTGTTCACAGCCCCGTCCGGGACATGCGACCCGCGCCCATGGCGCACCGACTCGCTCCCCGGACGGACCAGGGGGCTGTAGCTCAGCGGCAGAGCGAGTGCCTTAACAGCGCATCCATGGTGCTGGTTCGAATCCGGTCAGGTCCACTCCGCAACTACCAGCCTCACAGGTTTTGCTTTGCTGCCCTTACTAGATGAGCAATGCCATCCCGAGTGCGCGTCCTTCGCTGATCCAGCTCCGGCCGGTGGTCTGTTTTGTGCACGTTCGTGATTTCAGCAAGTAAGCCTTCACCCTTGCGGCTCAGCTCTTCGTTGTCGGTGAGCATCTGCATCCGGAACAGAGCCTCCTGGGCCTTGGACCTGAGGTCATATGCCCGGATCTGCACAGCCTCAGCGGCTTCCGGAGAGGGCTGCTCATGCGTACAGAACCACAGGTGCACGAGACATCGCCGGTAGTTGACCAAAGCTGCTGCGTAGGCCGTGTGTGCGTCCAGCCGTTCCTGACGCAGCTTCTCGCCCCGTGTGAACTGGTGGCCTCTCTCCGAGGTGCGCCGCTGAACCCCCAGGGTGATACCCGAACCGAGCAGGGTGCCTAAGACGGCGATGGCACTGGCGATTATGGCTTCCACCCCAGTAGAAGACCACGGCTGAAGTGGCTCCGTGATCGATTTTTGCAGGAGCAGCTGTCGTAAGCGCTGGGGAGCAAAACCTCTGTGAGACAGAGCTTGTGGCCCCCACCGAGCCTCCGCCCACTTCTGACGTCGATCTGCATCGCTGGTTCGGCACGCAAACCAGCTGGGCTGACCAAGACCTCGATCGCCCGGCCTGGCACGACGCCCCGTCAGTGAAGAGGATCCGCGAGGTGATCGCGGCCAACCCACCACTGGGGGCGCCGTGAGCCCGAGGAAGGCGAGATCCGGTCAGAGAATGAAGACGCTCTGTGCGGTCTCGGTGTGGTACGTCTCGCCCGGGTAAACCAGCCATTCCACGGAGCCGGTGCAGTCGGGGCCGCTGTGAACCTCCACGATGGCGTCGGTGTTGTTGGCGATGGAGGTTGGGAACCAGTCCACCGAGTAGCAGCCGCTCGGGTCCGAAAAATCCTGGCCGTTGATGGTGAGCACCCCTCCTGCGGCATGAGCCGAGGCAGGGACTGAGACAGCGAGAAGAGCCGATGCGGCCATGGTGCCGAGCACGGTGGTCATGCGACGAAGGTTCATGATCAAGTCAACGCCGGTCACCAGCGACGGTCACCCGCGCATTGCGGTGAATTCGTTGCAGCCCACGCCAATCCTGAACTCCCCTGCCCGGTCGGCATTTATGTGAGCCATGACCCGGTGGATCATCGTGCGGGATCTCTGCGGCGGGCCTCGTAGCCGCGTGTCAGGCGGCGGTGCTGCACTCAGCCAGCCCCATGTCCGCTCGGTGGCACCGTTTGCTCAGCGGCTCGAATCCCCGCCAGGGCCCGCGGCCGCCGCACGACCTCCACATCGATGCCGAGCCCGGCGCCGCGGTTGAAAGTGCTGCTCTCGTAGCCGCCGTCGGCCCAGAGTCGCTGTTGGAAGGAGAGCGTGCGTGATCCTCGCCGACACGGAGGCTGCGGCGCTCACGCTGGTCGGTCGCGTGAAGTTTGTGTACCGCTGAAGACGCGAGGGCGCCGCGTTACTGACCGCCGGGATGAGCAGGGGGCGTCGAGGTAAGACCTGAAGGAGCTGCCTGCGCATCGTCCAGTGCGAGCCGCTCCCGAAGCCCTCCGTCGTTCGCGCGCGCAGGCCGTTGATGCGGTACTCAGGCGGAGACGAGCCGTGCGGCTGCAGCCTGACCCCCATGCACTCTGCAGCGGGTGTTGACGATGCTTGGTGGCGCTCTGGATCACGCATGCTCGACATGCGTGCGACCTCGGATATGCCGATCTACGAGGCGCATTAGAAACTTCGGCCGTCCGAGGGGCGTTCGGGTGTGCTGCTGCGCGCGTCTCAGCGCGTGCTCCTGGCTGTCTTCGCAGCCTGCCTGCGGTGCAGTGCTGGGCTTCTACCGTGCTGGCACCGCGAACGGCTGCTGCAACTCAGATGGCGCTGGCTGGGCTGATTCTGGTGGCGCGCCTGCTGGCCTGGGGGCTCGTCTGCATGAGGCTCGTCGCAGGGCTGTGCGGCGTTTAGAGCGTCGTCGCCTGCGCCGGGAACGGCGCCGCTGGCGCATGGCCGCTAGTGCACGAAAGGGGCATTGCTCGACGTGGTAAACGAGTCAGGGTGCGCTGCGCCGTACCAGGCGTCCTCTGGTGGGCCTGGGCCCTGACGGGTCTTCAGCCCGCTTGAAGGCGGGTCCCTGCTGTGCAGCAGCGCGGCACACCCATTCCTTGCCGCCGGAACTGGCGGCGTTTTTCGCCCGCAGACGGCGGGAGACCGGCACCGAGCGGGCCAAGACCGCATAGGGTCGATCCGTATGGGGCGCGACCGCGCGGCACGGCCGGCGCCGCAAACCCCGAAAGGCCCTGAAAGACCCAACTGGGCGATCTCGATGACGGCCTGGCGGGGCGTCGTCGGCACGGGTGTGGTGGTGAGCGGCGCGGGCGGCGCCGACGCCGCGCACGCCAGCGTCCTGGGGTGAGGTCGCCGCATGCGAGTCCAGCGGCAACAGGCACATCAACGCGGCTTAACGGCTGCTGCGGCGGACTCCAGTTCCGGCGCGTCGACCCTGGCGCACGTGTGTGGCGGCGCCGATACGCGAGCCGCAGGCCGTACCTCGCCACCAGGTGCAGCAGATCCTGATCGCGAGCGGGCGCTCGCACTCACTGCGGAGCGTGGCCCGTGTGCAGCGTCAGGGCCGGCCTCACTCGCCGGCGCCAAGTCTTGCAAGAGCGCCCACGGTGCAGAAGGCGGTGCCACCAGCCGGCGTCGGCGAGCCGAAGCCGAAGGTGGTGGCGGGCACGGCGGCCAGGGCCGTGGGCTTCAGCCGCTCCAGATCGGCTTCGTGCCTACCGCCCGGGCGTAGCAGCCCCAGTGCTACAGGCTGCTCCGCTTCGCCTCGGCGGCATGGCGGTGCGGGCGTGAAGACATCGCACCGCCGACGCGCAGTGCGAACGCTTGCCTCAGGTGGTGCACCTGAAGGCGCTGCGCGGCGACCTGATCGCACGGTCAGAGGTGCAGCGTCTGGCCGGGGTAGTCACCACGAGTGCCGACCGCACCAACGAACGCTCCATCACGATCGGGTGACCAACCGGTAGAACCGCGTCCGTGGCAGCTGCGTTCTACTGGCAGGACCGATAGCGATATCCGCGCCTGGACGTGATTGCCCTTCCGGTCATCGAAGGTGTGCTTCACCGAGTTCCGCTTGATCCTGAAGGTGTACGACTCGCCCTGGAACTCAGGAACAAGTCCTACCGCGTCAGTCGATCCTGCCGGTCTGAACGAGCTTCTTCCCCATCAGCTGATCGCAGAGGACTCGTGCCTGAGGGGATGGAATCGCTTCTCAGGGCTGCTCTGACCTCAACTGTCCTCACGGGGTATGCACTGTTGACCTCAGATAACTAGATGCGTGTCGTGTGATAGTGATCGCCGTGACGGTGACGCGGAAGGTTCGCCGGTACTCCGGCGGCGTGTACACACGCTTGGGGCTGCACGTGGTGTGGTGCCCGAAGTACCGTCGCCGGGTTCTGGATGGCCGTGTCGCGCTGTCCGGCCGCGCTGAGGCTGGTCGAGGCGAAGGCGGCAGAAGCTGGGAGATCATCGCCCTTGGGTGCTGCCCGATCACGCATTGCACCTGTTCGATCCAAGCACGAGCCGAAGGCTCCTGCGTCCTACGTCGCTGAACCGGTTCAAGAGCTTCACCTCTCGCGTGCTCCGTTCCGGGTTCCGCACCTGAGGAGTCGCAGGTGCACGCTGCTGGGTCGTCAGTCGTTCTTCGTCGCCTCGGTCGGCGCGGTCAGCGCGCGGACACGGTGCGAGTGCATCAACGCCCGAGTGGGAACGGCCCTGGACGAAGAAGCAGAAGGAGGGACAGGCGTGATACGCGCCTACAAGTTTCTCCTTCGCCCCACTGTCCGCCAGCGCCAGGCGCTCGGCGAGGATGCTGCAGGATCACTGCTCGCTCTACAACGGCGCCTTACAGGAACGCCGCGACGCCTATCGGCATGCCTCGAAGACCAGTATCAAGTACGGGCAGCGGTCCGCGCAGCTCAAGGAAATCGCGCCTTCGACCCGGAGCGTCAGGGCCCGCTGGTCGTTCAGTTCGCAGCAGGCCACCCTGCGCCGTCTCGACAAAGCGTTTGCCGCGTTCTTCCGCCGGGTCAAGTCCGGCCACCCGAGCTACCCGCGCTTTCGCGATGAACTGGTTCGACACGGTGGACTTCCCCAAGGGACGGCGACGGATGCCGCTGGGACTCCACCCCGCGACCCCGTCACCCGCGCGCCTCCAGGCGTCGGACACGTCCGCGTGCACCAGCACCGGCCCGTGAAGGGTCGCGTCAACACCGTCAGCATCAAGCGCGGCGGTCGGCGGTGATACGTCATCGTCGCCTGCGACGAGGGTGGCCGCCAGCCGCTGCCCGCCACGGGTACGGCGTGCGGCATCGACACGGCGTCACGCATTTCCTCACCACCTCCGAGGGTGCGCACGTCGAAAACCTCCGGCCCGGCAAGCGCAACGCCGACGCCCTCGCCGAGGCTCAGCAGTGCCCTCAAGGCGTTCCCTCGTCGCAAGCGGGAGAGCTGCACCACCAAGCACCGCCGGGCCGTGGAGAAGGTTGCCAAGCTGCAACCGCAAGGGTCCGCCGTCAGCGCCTGGACCGCGCGCACAAAGCCGCGCTCTGCCTGGTCCGCGACTACGACCAGATCGCGCACGAGCGGCTGAGCATCGCGAACATGGTTCGCACCCCAAAGCCGAAGCCCGACCTCGAGGCCGGAGCGTTCCTGCCGAACGGCGCCGCCTCGAAGGCCGGACTCAACCGCGGCATTCTTGACGCGGGTTGGGGGGTGTTCCTGGGCATCCTCGCGCAGAAGGCTGAAAGCGCCGCTCGCGTACTGATCCCGGTGGACCCCCGCAGCACCTCGCGCACCTACCGCCCAAGTGCGGGCACGTGGACGCGCAGAACCGCGACGGCGAGAGGGTTCCAGTGCACCTCATGCCAGCACATCGACCACGCCGACCGCGTGGGTGCCTGGAACGTCGCACTCCAGGGCCGGGCTGGTTCTTCCCGACGTGGCATAGCCACCGACCAGGGAGAAGCCCCGGATTTATCCGGGGAGGAGTCACGTAGAAGAAGATGTCTGCGTCTGCGGCGCTGTTGTTCACCTTCCGGATCCGCCAGTTCAGGTCCTTGGTCGCCTGCGAGGTTTTCGGGCCGAAGATGCCGTCTGCCATGGCGAAGGTGAACTGTGACCGTCGCTGTCGTACTCGGCGCCCTCGGCCCAAAGGATCTTCTGCCAGAAGCAGGCGGCGTTGGAGGTCGCGAACGTGGAGATGTCGATCCTGCCCTCGCCGTTGAGATCGTCACCGTACTGTCGTATCTGCGGATCCATCCGTCAGACGTCTTGGGCCTCGGCAGGGAACCGTGGATGCGGTCAGTGCGATGCCCAGGACGGCGAGGGCTGGCGAGCGACTTTCACGTGGTCCCCCATGCGTTGTGTGTGCGTCGAGCCGGTTGCCGCGGTGCGGCAGATGCTGCTGGTCACTGTGGAGACCTCTTTGCGCGCTGAGAACCTGGAACTATTCAGGGTTGACCCGGGAGGGAGAGTGCGGAACCCTGGCTCTCTTCGTGGTCATCGGCCCGCCCGCCGCGGGCAAGAGCACGTGGGTCAACGAGCGCGCGAAGGGCGGCGAGCCGATGCCGCTGCGGGTGTCCTCGCTGCCGAATCCGTACTGTCGCATGTCGGCGATATATCGGTGACTGGTGACATCGTGGTCGTCGCGTTGCTCTTCCGAGCAGCCTCCCGCCGCGTCCCACGGGAGCTTCCGCCATGTCTCAACCCGCATCCACCACCAACCGCGCGTACCTGATCACCGGTGGCAACGCGGGCATCGGGTACTTCACCGCCGAGCAGCTGGCCGGCACCGGTGCCACGGTCGTGCTGGGCAGCCGGAGCCCGCGGGCGGGCCGAAGCCGCCCTCGACGCGATCCCGCGCGCGTGCCCGGAGCTCGGGTGCGGTCGGTGCGTCTCGACCTCGCCGACCTCGGCTCCGCTTGCAGGCGACGGCGGAAGCGCTGGAGGTGGAGCACCTCGACGCGGTGGTCCACAACGCCGGCGTCCTCCTCGAAGAGCCGGAGCGGACGGAAACGGGGACGGCAGCGAGACCCATTTCGGCATCAACCACCTCGGGCACTTCGCGCTTGACCCACTGGCTGATGCCCTTGCTGAAGGCCGCGCCGGACGCCCGCATCGTGACCGTCGGCAGCTTCGCCGCCAAGTCGGAGCACCTGGACCTGGACGATCTGCAGACCCGCACCGACTACCGGGCCAAGCGCACCTACGCCCGCTCGAAGCTGGCCCAGATGTACTGTCGGGCTCGAGTGGACCGTCGCCTGCGCGCCGCGGGCAGCACGGTGTCGAGCATGGTGGTGCACCCCGGCGGGGCACTGAATGCACTCACCCCGTCGCGGCCACCTGTCCCACGTAAGGCAGGCCGGGGCGGCACTGCGCGCGGCGCCCGCCGCCCTCCTGCTTCAGGGCAAGCACGCCGGGGCCCGGCCGGCGGTCCGGGCGGTGCTCGATCCGCGGATCGCCGGGGGTGAGCTGTGGGGCCCGCGCATCTTCGGCCTGCGGGGCCGCCCCGCACCGCGAGCGGCTGTGGGCGCAGCTGGAGGACCGCGAAGCAGCACGTCGCCTGTGGGATGCGAGCGCGAAGCTGACCGGTGTCTGACCGGTGTCGCGCCTGCCGCCGGCCGGTAGTCCCCTCGGGGCGCCATGAGGCCAGCCGCGATGCAGGTCGGACGCGTGGCGGCCGGGGTTCGGGCAGGTGAGGAGGGTTCCGTCGCCGCCCGACGCTCCAGTTGCTGGTGGGATTCGGATGGGCCAGTTTGGTTGGTGTTGTGGGGGTTACTCAAAGCGTTGCCCGTCTGAACCATCCCACCCTCAGGAGGAGACATGACGAGCCCCGATCAGGACCCGAACCAGAACGAAGGACCTGCGGACGGCGGCGCCTCCGGAACGCCGGGTGTCCATGACGGCGGTGCCGATGGTGGGGCGGAGGGCCCCGCGGACGAGTGGCGCCTCCGGGTACGCCCGGGCGTTCCAGGACGGCAGTGCCGATGGTGGGGCGGAGGGCCCCGCGGATGGTGGGGGCGGCGGGAACGCCCGGGGTGTGCGCGACGGCGGTGCTGACGGTGGAGCAGGGAGGGGCCCGGCCGACGGTGGCGCCTCCGGTACGCCGGGTGTCCATGACGGCGGTGCCGATGGTGGGGCGGAGGGCCCCCGCGGATGGTGGGGCGCGCGGGTACGCCGGGTGTGCACGACGGCGGTGCTGACGGTGGAGCTGAGGGCCCCGGCCGACGGTGGCGCCTCCGGTACGCCGGGTGTCAGGACGGCGGCGCCGACGGTGGGGCACAGCAGGTCCGGCAGCGGCGCTTGAGTATCCCCGCCGCGGACGTCCGCGCCGCCACCCGGGCGGGCCGCGGCGTCCTGGAAACTCGGCTGACCAACCTGAGCCGGCAGGATTTCGCCCACGACGTCTGGGGGCGCGCGCCCTGCTCACCCGCCCGCCCGCGGCGCTTCACCGACTGTTCTCCGCCGACGCGGTCGATGAGCCTGGTCTCACGGCGCGGGCTGCGGCCCTTCCTGCGCGCGTGGCCAAAGGAGCGAGCGCCACGCTGCCGGAGCATCGATTCACCTCGCCCGGCGGCGTGGGCGCCTCGATCGAGGACCAGCTCGACGACACCGCGCTGTGGCGCAGCTTTGCCGACGGCGCCACGTTGGTCCTCAGGCGCTGCAGCGCACCTGGGAGCCGTCGCCGACTTCAGTTCCCGCCTCGGCGTCGAACTGGGGCACGGTGCAGGCCAATGCCTACGTCACCGCCGCAGAGCCGAGGGTTCGACGACCACTACGACGTGCGACGTCTTCGTCACCTGCAGGTCTCGGGAGCTCAAACGCTGGATCATCCATGAACCGGTCCATCCCAGACGCTGCGGGACCAGCCCTGGACCGACCGTCGCTCCGGACGTGGCGGAGGCGGCGGAGCGCGAAGCTCACCTCGGCGCCGTGCTCACTGCCCGGGGACGTCCTCTATCTGCCGCGCGGTTGGTTGCGCCGCCGAGGCCCCAGGGCGCCGTCTCCGATCCACCTGACGCTGGGGTCCACAACTGGACGCGCCATGCTCTGGCCGAGCAACTCGCGCAGTCGGCCTTGCAGTTGCTGCGCGACGACCCCAGATGCGCAGATCCCTTCCCTGGGAGCTGACGGGCCCAGGGCGAGGACGACCTCGCCACGGTCCGCCTACGCCTCATCGCGGCACTGGCGGAAGCGGACGCCGCGCCGCAGTTTCCCATCGGGCCCGGCGCCGTCAGGCGCGCCCGGCACCGCTGGGGCCGCTCGCCCAGCTTGCGGCCGTCGACGATCTCGCGCCCGCCACGCAAGTGCGGCTGCGCGACGCCCTGGAAGCACGGCTCGAAGGGCGCCGTCTGCACTCGCGTGTCCGGCTGGCTCGACTTTCCGGACGAACAACTCCCGCTGGTGGAAGGCCTGTTGGAAGGTCGGGTGCACGCGGCAGGCGACCTTGGCATGGATTTCGCCGACAGGCTGCTGCGCGCGGGCGTGCTCGTGCCCGCCGGACCACCTGGACCATGACGTGACGGGAGGAGACGCCGCGGCAAGGTTCTTGCTGCGCGGACGCCGCCCGGTTGCGCGGTGACGCACTCGCCGGCACGGCACCATGCGGCGTCACCTGGATCCTCATCGAGTACCTGGCGGGCTTTCGGCCGCCCAGCGCTCGACGGCCTGCCGCTCCAACCCGAAACCAAACAGCTCGTCTTCAACGCGGCCCACGCCATGAGGGCACGCATACTGCTCGTCCGGCGCCACCACCGCAGCAGGGCGCCCGAGCGGACCCCGTAACGGGCCGTCCTGCGCTACGCAGACGACGGCACGCACCGGCGAGACCTGGGGCACCTGGCAGCGGGACGAGGACCTGGTCCGGTATCGTCTGACGCGCTCGCCGCTCCCGGCGAGACCGGCCGCCCAGTGGTCCTCGTCTGCACCCATGGCCAACACGACACCTGCTGCGCCGTGCGAGGCGACCGGTGGCGCGGGGCTGAGCGAGCGCTGGCCGGAGCTGGTCTGGGAATGCACACGTGGGCGGTGACAGGTTCGCCGCGAACGTCGTGGTCGCCGACGGCGTCACTACGGCAATCTCGATGCCACCTCGTCCGTCACCGCGATCGCGGAACAGTTGGCCGACCGCGTGCACCCGGACCATCTGCGCGGATACACGAACCTCTTCCCGCCCCAACAGGCCGCTGTGGCAGCAGGGTCACAGGGAGTTCGGACCGGCGGGCCGCCATCACTACGTGGTGGAGGACACGGCGCGATTCGGCGACCCGCTGGAACGTCCGCGTCACCGGCCGGACGCCCGGTCACCGGTGTACGACGTCGAGGTGCGTTCCTACCACTGCGCCGCGGCAGCTCACCCTGCCGGGGATCTCGATGAGTTCCAGCGGTGGTCTACGAGAGCCGGTTGAATCCCATCGAATGACGGTGACCCCGAGGGCGGCATCAGGTCGTCGTCCACCGCAGGACTCCTTCCGGATTCAGCCGCGGCACTGACGGCACTTACGAGATCGTCGACGACGCCACCTCGACCGCGCCTGCGCGGCGACCGCTGGCAACAGCGGCTGGCCCGCGCCTACGGCCACGCCGCCGCCCTACGCTACGCGGCAGGCGCGGTTTCGAGATCACCGACGCCGAGCAGCCCGACGGCGGTCGCCGACTGCTGCTGCGCCGTGTCGTGACCGCTCCGCGACGACCGGTCCGCACAGCGAGGACCGGGCGGGCGACCGGCCAGTGCCGTCCGGGTACAGATCGACGATCTGTGCCCGGACGACAAACCGTGCTCATGCACCTGACTACGGCCCAGCTGGTCAGCGCTGCAGGGTCAGCAGACCGGGACGGTAGGGCAGGAGGCCGTGTCACCGCCCGAGCTGGGGCTGCGCCCTGGTAGAGGAGTTGCAGGTTGCAGGGATCGACGGTCATGGTCTGATCGGCGCTGGTGCGGATGAGTTCACCGTGGCTGATGTCGTTGGTCCAGCCGGCGCCGCTGCTGGCCTTGCCGGCGAAGGGATTGCTCTCGGTCGCGGCCTGGGGCGTCCACGAGCCGTTCAGGCTGGTGGCGGTGAACGAGCGGAAGTAGCGCCCCCTGCGGGCCGATGGCCTCGACGATCATGAGGTAGCGGTTCTGGCCCTGCAGCCCCTGTGGACCTGCGGGGCCTCGAACAGGTTGTTCGTCGTATCGCTCATGACCACGGTCGAGTTCGTGCCGAAGCTGCCCGGGAAGTTCCCGATCGGCATGCTGGCCCGGTAGATCTTGCCGTTGTCGCCGGCGAAGAACAGGTACATGTTCGTGCCGTCACCGATGAGCGTCTGGTCGATGGGCCCCGTTCCGGAGTCGGAGATGCTTCCGGAGAAGAGGACCTGCGGGGACGACCAGCCATCGTGGGATTGGTGGGGGTCGCTCGACGTCCGGTAGGAGAAGGCGGTCCCGCCCCACTGGTAGGTGAGCACCCAGATGTTCTTCGGAGCGAAGTAGAAGAGCGTCGGCGCGACGGTGGCGGACGACATCTTGTTCTGGCCGGCCGAGGCCATCTCCGACCAGTTGGTGAACAGGTCGAAGTTCATCGACCCCCAGCTGGTGCCCGTGTCGTGCGTCGTCGCGTAGACGAGTTGTCTGCCGTTGTAGGGGGACGACGGTGAAGTCCTTGAGCGAGACCCATCCCGACTTGGGCTGTGCCAGCGCGCCCGTCGATGTCCAGCGGTAGGTCGACGGAAGATCGCACGCTCCGGTGTCGTCGTCGCCGACCTTGACGAGCTGCCACTGCTGGTTCGTGCCGCCCCAGTCGTCGTGCACTGGACGACGTTGGCGTTGTCGGCGGTCGAGGCGCCCTGTACTTCGAGGGCCTTGTTGCTGTGCCGCGAGATCAGCCGCACGTAGCCGTCCGAGCTGTCGGCCAGCCGCCACTGCTGGTTGGTGGCGTTCAGGTCCGCCCACTGGACGATCGAGCCGCCGTTCGCGGTGGACCAGTTGTAGACGTCCAGCACCTTGCCGGAGAGACGGGACTTGATGCGGTAGTAGCCGTCGCCGGTAGGGACGAACTGCCACTGCTGCTGGTCCTGGTCGTTCCTGGACCACTGGGTGATGCGGGCGCCATCGGTGGTCGCCCTGTTGTAGACGTCCAGGGCCTTGCCGCTGTTCCGATTGACCAGCACGTACGAGGCGTTGGTGTCCACGGTCGCCGCTTCGGCGGGCTGTGCGCCGAGGAAGGCGGCCACGAGCAACAAGGGTGAGAGGACGGTGAGCAAGCGTCTGAGCAGGCGCCTTGGACGGGCCGGGGATGGGCTGCGAACCCACATCAGGGGGGCCCTCCTGGGGATGGGGGCGAGAATGAATGAGCGGAGCGGCCGCGCGACGGTAGTTTCGAAGACTTTTCGGAAAGTTCTCGGATTCTGTGACGCCACAAGTTAGGAACGAGAGGCTCTCTGGTCAAGGTCTGTCACAGAGCTGTCCGTAAACAGCGGGTGGCCCAAGGGGGCCTGGGAGAAGGCAAGTTGAGGAATATGCCATTCGCGCACTTGCCCCTGCCCTGGTTCGACCTGGCCTGCTGACGTCCTGCGAGGTCGGTGCGAGGGTTCGCCCGGCAGGCCCGGGATCCGACCTTGAAAGTTTCGGTCGAGTACCGGAATTTTTTTCTGCGGGGAGTATTGACGGTTCACCGCCAACTCCTCAATCATCCCTGTCTGAAGAACCGGCCATGGTTCGGAATGTCGAACCATGTCGGCCCTGGGGCCTGTGCTGCCGGGCAGGACCCCGCGCAGCCGCACGACAGATCCACGCACCAACGCACCTGCGTCACACCCCGTTTCGTTCCGGTGGGTCCGCATCAGCGCATCCTGGCTCTTCGTGCCGACGGAGAGGTGCGCGACGCCGCGCGGCGGCCGGCTGAGCCGTTCCCCGCACGTCAGTCCGTACGTGACATCTACTTTGGAGGCACAGCCATGGGCTTTCACGCCCCTCCCAGACCCCTTGCTCACCGTCAGATCCGCAGCCTGCTGCCCTGCTGATCGCCGGCGTCCTCGGTGCCGTCCTCGCGCTGGCCGCGCCACCGCCCGCACACGCAGCCGAGAGCACGCTCGGCGCCGCGGCAGCGCAGAGCGGTCGCTACTTCGGTACCGCCATCGCCTCGGGCAAGCTGGGCGACTCGGCGTACACGACGATCGCGGGCCGTGAGTTCAACCCGGTGACCGCCGAGAACGAGATGAAGATCGACGCCACCGAACCGCAGCGGGGCCAGTTCAGCTTCACCGCCGGCGACCGTGTCTACAA
This sequence comes from Streptomyces sp. KL116D, assembly GCF_030766975.1. NCBI lineage: Bacteria > Bacillati > Actinomycetota > Actinomycetes > Kitasatosporales > Streptomycetaceae > Streptomyces > Streptomyces sp. KL116D. Next base: position 22,143 of record NZ_JASERH010000003.1, read on the forward strand.
CTGGGCGGTGCAGAACGGCAAGCAGGTGCGCGGCCACACCCTGGCCTGGCACTCCCAGCAGCCCAGCTGGATGCAGAGCCTCAGCGGCAGCACCCTGCGCCAGGCGATGATCGACCACATCAACGGCGTGATGGGTCACTACAAGGGCAAGATCGCCCAGTGGGACGTCGTGAACGAGGCCTTCGCCGACGGCAGTTCGGGTTCCCGCCGCGACTCCAACCTGCAGCGCACCGGCAACGACTGGATCGAGGTCGCCTTCCGGACCGCGCGCGCCGCCGACCCGGCCGCCAAGCTCTGTTACAACGACTACAACATCGAGGACTGGACCTGGGGCCAAGACCCAGGCCGTGTACTCCATGGTCCAGGACTTCAAGCAGCGCGGCGTGCCGATCGACTGCGTCGGCTTCCAGTCGCACTTCAACAGCGGCAGCCCGTACAACAGCAACTTCCGCACCACCCTGCAGAGTTTCGCCGCCCTCGGCGTCGACGTGGCGGTCACCGAACTCGACATCCAGGGTGCCTCGGCCACGACCTACGCCAACGTGACCAACGACTGCCTGGCCGTCTCGCGCCGCCTCGGCATCACCGTCTGGGGGCGTGCGCGACTCCGACTCCCTGGCGATCGGGCGACACGCCGCTGCTGTTCAACAATGACGGCAGCAAGAAGGCCGCCTACACCGCCGTCCTCAACGCGCTCAACGGCGGCACCACCACGCCGCCCACGGGCGGCGGGGCACGATCAAGGGCGTCGGTTCCGGCCGCTGCCTGGACGTGCCCAACTCCAGTACCACCGACGGCACTCAGGTCCAGCTGTGGGACTGCTCCAGCGGCTCCAACCAGCAGTGGACCCTACACCGACGCCGGTGAACTCAAGGTCTACGGCAACAAATGCCTGGACGCCGCCGGAACCGGCAACGGCACCAAGGTCCAGATCTACAGCTGCTGGGGCGGCGACAACCAGAAGTGGCGCCTCAACTCCGACGGTTCCATCGCCGGTGTCCAGTCCGGCCTCTGCCTCGACGCCGTCGGGGCCGGCACCGCCAACGGCACCCAGATCCAGCTCTACTCCTGCTCGAACGGCAGCAACCAGCGCTGGACCCGCACCTGATCGGGCCTGTCACGAAGGGGAGCGGAAAACGATAACGGCTCGCGGTGCGGCCTCCCGTACCCTTCCATGACGACATGCCTGATGGTCCCGGGTCGCCGCCCTGATGGCGGTGACCCGGGCGATCGGCGCTGCCAGGGACTGGGCTAGCGGAGGGCCGGCCGGATTGACCATGCACGATGACCAAGTGGACGTGACCACCGAGATCGTCGCGACCTTGATCCAGGAACAGTTCCCCCCATGGCGAGGCAAGGCCATCCGACTCCGTGTCATCGACCGGGACGGTCAACGCCATCTTCCGCATCAGGGAACGGTCTCTCCGCGCGTTTCCCCCCTGCGTCTGGCCGATCCTGCCGAGACCCTGGCGGTTCTGGAACAGGAAGCCCGGGCGAGCGCGGAGCTGGCAAAGGCGTCCCGGTTCCCCGCTCCCGAACCCGTCGCCCTGGGAAAGCCTGGAGCGGGTTACCCCATGCCGTGGTCGGTCCAGACGTGGGGTGCCGGGAACGGTCGCCTTCGATGCCGACCCGAGTGGATCGGACGCTTTTGCCGAAGACCTTGCGGCCTTCATCGCAGTTTCTGCGCAGCGCTGAGACGCGCGGGCGGCGTTTCAGCGGCCAAGGTCGTGGCGGCGTTCTCGCTCACCACGACAACTGGATGGCAGAGTGCTTCGAGCAGAGCGACGGGCTTCTCGACGCGCCCGCTGCGCCAGGCGTGGAGCCACTTCCGAGTTGCCACGCAAGGGCGCCGACGTGATGAGCCATGGTGATCTGATTCCCGGCAGCTGTGCTGGTCGCGGGCGACCGGCCCAGCGGCGTACTGGACACCGGCAGCTTTCGGCCCGGCCGATCCCGCGCTGGATCTGGTCAGCGTCTGGCACCTGTTGGAGCCGGGCCCGCGGGAAGTGTTCCGGCGGACGCTGGGCTGTGACGATCTGGAGTGGGAGCGCGGCAAGGCATGTGGGCGTTCCAACAGGCGATGGGTGTCGTCTGGTACTACGTCGAGAGCAATCCGACGATGAGCGGAATGGGACGCCGGACACTCGACCGCATTCTGGCGTCGATGGAGTGATGCGCCCCCGACCTCAGCGTGCGAAACTGCGCGTCATGGCGCCCCCGACAGTCCGTGGACTTGCTCTGCCCGCCGCGCTGACCTCGCTCATCGATCACGACCTCTGGCGTCACCCGGGCGACGCGGTGCTGGCGAAGGCAATTCCGTGGTTGAAGGACCCACTTGCCTTCGTGCCGAACCCCGAGCAGATGGCGTACGCGTCCCAGTCAATGGACATGTTCGCCGATGATCCGCACTCCGCCTCTTTCGCCAGGCACGCGGAAGCAGGGGTGTCGCCCCACTCGAACTGCCATGGCTCGACGTTGAACAGGCGGTACTGATCGCCATCACTCGCAACCCCGGTGACGACGGTGCCTTGGCTCTCGACTACCGGACCGGCTCCTCGGATCCCCGCGTCGTCGGCAGTGACTTCTGGACGGACGCCCTTCTGTGCCGGTGGCGGGTCGTAGCACCTACGTTCTCGGACTTCGTTTCGAGCTTGGGCCTGTAGGAGGATCACCTGCGAGGCGGCGCTTCCACCAGGGATCCGTGGGTGGTGAGAACGGATCTGGCAGGGTCCGTGTCAGAAAGCGGTCGTCCAGAGGAGCAAACTGCCTGAGAAGTTCACGGCGAGCCTTGCGATGCATGGTTGCAGGGCCGCGCCTTGGAGCAGTGTGCGGGCGTGCATGTCCCGCCAGAGGGTGGTTCCCTCGCCTGTGGTTGGGGCCGTGGTCCGGCCATGAATGAAGCGCCTGAGCCCATGCCCGGAAGGCGTGGGCGACGACCGGGAGGCAACCGGTACCGAACTTCGAATCGTGCGATCTGCCGGTTCGTCGCAGTGGACAGACCAGGGATGACCTGTCGACTTCCAGCGCTTCCGCGACGGGGTTGTTCGGTTCTGATCTCGCCCGGTGACCGGTGAGGTATGGGCACTTCCAGCGGGGAAGACGAGTGACCGTCCGACGGTAGAAGGCATCGGTCCGAAGAGCAAGCGATCAGCTGGCTGCTTGATGTTCGGCGCGCTGGCGCGGGGGTGGCGAGCCTTGTGCCCCCCGGACGGCAGATGGCAAGGTCCGGTCCGATCAAGCCCCCGGTCCGTTCCACGGATAAGGAGTCACGATGGCGCACGGCTACATCGGGTCGATGAAGGCTCGGCCTGATTCCCGCGACGAGGTCGTCTCGATCTTGCTGAGTGGTGTGGACGGCCTACGCGAGGCAGGATGCCACCTCTACGTCGTGAGCGTGTCCGACGACGATGACGTGACGATCTGGGTGACAGAGGTCTGGCAGAGCAGCACCATCACGATGCTCTCACTGGAGCTGCCGGAGGCGAAGGCCGCGATCGGCAGCGCCATGCCGCTGCTGACAGGAGATTTCACCCGGCAGGAGTTGACTGTTGTGGGCGGGTTGGGGCTCTAGACGTTGAACCGCCCTCCTCGATCAGCGCGAGGTAGTGGCCCGGAGGCCGCGGGCCGTGGCATGAGCCGAAGTTGACAGTGACCGGGGGCGAGCTGCGGCGACGCGAGACCGGGCAGATCCAGACCCGCTCGAGCAGCGATGCCACCGAGCAGTGGATCGACACCGTCTTCGACGGCGAACCGGCCAACTGTCCCGACGGCCGGACCGACTTCGGTGCGGTTCGCCCCCGCGCCCAACTCGCAGCCGCCGCCTGTCCGGCCTCCACCGCGCCCCGGCCCCCTGAGCAGCGTTCCACTGCCTGGGGCCTCGCCGACCGCGACTCAGCCCGCGCCCCTGCACCGAACACGGCGCGCGACCTGCGGGGGAGCCGGATGCCGGTCAGCGAGGATCCCTGGGGAGCTCACTTCACGATGACGTTGTCCCCGGACGAAGTCGACGGTCCAGTAGTGGTGTTGCCGTAGTACACCCAGCGCCATGTGCCCGTCTTGACGCCTTTCACGGTCGTCCGCAGATCACCTTCGAGCTGCTCGCGTACACCTTCTTCACGGTGGTGCAGTGGTGCTCCCGGTGGGCTTGAACTGCAGGTGTCACCAGGCGGCCGCCGTAGGGAGGCGTACTTCCTCGTCTCCCAGTTGGCCTCGCGTGACCTCTCCCGGTCACGGTGATCGTCTGCCCGTGGTCACCGGCTCCGGCGAGGCGTTTCACGGTCAGGCGGGAAGCTGCGCTTGACGTAGACGGTGGAGGCCCTCGTCATCGACGTCGCCGCCGCTCCTGGAGTACACCCGCCGCGACCCTCCAGGCCCGGCCCGCCGTTCGACATGTCCCACCTCGCTGTGGGTCGAAGTACATCGTCTCCTTTGAAGTCGCAGACACCCGCGCTCACGTTGATGCAGTCGCTCGTGTCAAATGATGGCGTGCCACAAAGCCGCCACCCGTGTGTTGCCGCGGTAGAGGAACGCACTGGTGGCTTGTCACTTCCACTGCTTGGTGTCGACATCTCGGCTGGAAGCGCGAGGTGGGGCGCCCCGACTCGTTCGACACACCGATCACGATCGGCTTGCCGCTGTTCACCTATGGACACGGTGAACGACTTTACCCCTCGGCCGCCCGGGCCGGCGCCGCGGCCACGCCTGTGAACACCGCTGCCGCGCCGACGGCCACGGCAGCTCTCCAGATCCTCTTCTCCACCTGATCCCCGATCTCTCTCCCGGAACGCTGAAAGTCATCTTCCGGCGCCTTTCAGATAGCCGGGAACCCAACGGGGTTGTGCATCCGCGGGATCACGATCGGGCATCAGAAGATCGCCGCCTGCATCTCGACGATGCACCGGGCACGGAGAGGTTCTCAGCCGATCGCGCGAAATCGCAAGGTGAGCGGATGCCGCTACTGCTTCGACGTCCCCAACCGAACGGCATCGCGTACCTGCTGGTGATGCGCCAGGGGCGCCGTGGCCGGAAGTACCCAGGGACGCCGAAAGGTCGGCGATCCGGTCGAGGGAGGAGATCGTTTCGACCGGGTTGTCGGTGAAGGGTGCCGGCTGGGGCCTGTACGTCCGGTGAGACGTGCCGCGTGGTCAGCGCGTCCCCTCGACGAAGACCGCATCGGCGGACGGACGTGCACTGCCATCGCCCCGGAGAGTGCCCAGGCATGCCTACGATCACCGGCCCCGGGTAGGAACCAGCATCGTCGCCGTCACCCACCTCCGTGACGTCGCGCCGACGTATCGTGCGCAGGCCGTTCTTGCGGATGCAGAGTACCCCAGGAACCCGAGCGTCGAGCCGAGCACGCCAGGCACCGAACGCGACCTTGGCTTCTTCCGGTGCAAGCGCGGACGGCGTCGGCGGCGTGCACGAACACCGGTACGCCGTGGTTGCTTGCAGGCGTTCGGCGAAGCCTGATGTGGTCGGGAAATGCCATGCGGGTCAGGACCAGGCCGCGGATGTCGTCGAAGGATTCTGCCCAGAGCGGAGTTTCCGTGCTGCAGGTCCTTCTGCCAGTGGCCGGGCAGTCCGGCGTCGATGAGCGTGATGCCCTCGGCGGTGTTGCTGATGAGGATAGCACGCCACGAGGTCGTTACCGAGGCGGTGCAGATGAAGCGGCGCACGAAAAACAAAGCGCTAATGATAAATGCGAAACGGTTAAACACCCAATACCTCCAACTGAACGAAGTACAACA
>NZ_JASERH010000004.1:0-194550 GCF_030766975.1 Streptomyces sp. KL116D
CGCCGCCGCGCTCGCCACGGGCACCCCGGCGTTCGCGGCCCGGGCCCCGCAGCGCGTGCCCGAGCTGCGTCCGTGGGCGGGGGACGTCGCGGCGGGGCACGACGCCGGCGTCCGCGTCTCGCTGCGCGTGGAGGTGCCCGGCCTCGCCCAGGTCACGGACGACGAGACCCGGCTGCCGTTCCGCGCCGTCCTGCAGATGCACAGCGTCAGCGATCCCGCCCTGGTCGCGGACGCGGCGGAGGTGTGGGCGGGCGCGGGCGACCCGGGCGACGCCGCCCGGGCCTTCGGCGCGCGCGCCCGCATGGACGCCCTCCTCGCGCTGCGGCGGGCGGCGCGCGCGTGGGCGCCGCTGACGCCCCTGCTCTCGGCGGGCGTCCCGGACGCGATCGAGCTGGCGGACGAGGAGGTCACCGAACTGCTCGGAGAGGGCGCGCGGCTGCTGTCCGCGGCCGGCGTCGAGGTGCACTGGCCCAGGGAGCTGGCCCGCAAGCTGACGGCCCGCGCGGTGATCGGACCACCGGAGGGCGAGGGACCCGACCAGGCCTCGTCGGGCGCGCCGTCGTTCCTGTCGGCCGACGCACTGCTGGCGTTCGACTGGTGGTTCGCCCTCGGTGACCAGGAGTTGAGCCGCGAGGAGCTGGATCGGCTCGCCGAGTCGAACCGGCCGGTGGTGCGGCTGCGCGACCAGTGGGTGCTCGTCGATCCCGGCGAGGCCCGGCGCGCCCGCGCCCACCAGGACCGCAAGCTCACCCCGGTCGACGCGCTCAGCGCCGTTCTGACGGGCTCCACGGAGGTCGACGGCCGCCAGGTCGAGGTCCGCCCCAGCGGCTGGCTGACGGGGCTGCGGGACCGCCTCGCGGACCCGGAGGGCATGGAGCCGGTCGGGCAGCCGGCCGCACTCGCCGCCGAACTGCGCGACTACCAGCTGCGGGGCCTGACCTGGCTGGCCCGGATGACGTCACTCGGACTGGGCGCCTGCCTCGCCGACGACATGGGCCTGGGCAAGACGATCACGCTGATCTCGCTCCACCTGCACCGGCAGACCGCACCGGAGACCGCGGGGCCCACCCTCGTGGTGTGCCCGACGTCCCTGATGGGCAACTGGCAGCGCGAGATCGAGAAGTTCGCCCCGGGCACCCCCGTGCGCCGCTTCCACGGCGGACGGCGCTCCCTGGACGATCTGGCGGACGGGGAGTTCGTCCTCACCACGTACGGCACCATGCGCCTGGACGCGGCCCAACTGGCCGCCGTCGCCTGGGGTCTGGTGGTCACCGACGAGGCGCAGCACGTGAAGAACCCGTACTCGGCGACGGCCAAGGAACTGCGCACCATCGGCGCCCGCGCGCGCGTGGCGCTCACCGGCACCCCGGTGGAGAACAACCTGTCCGAGCTGTGGGCGATCCTCGACTGGACCACGCCCGGCCTGCTGGGCCGGCTCGGCACGTTCCGCACGCGCTACGCCCAGGCCGTGGAGGGCGGCAAGGACCCGGCCGCGGCCGACCGGCTGGCGCGGCTCGTGCGGCCCTTCCTGTTGCGGCGCCGCAAGTCGGACCCCGGGATCGCCCCCGAACTGCCGCCCAAGACCGAGACCGACCGGGCGGTGTCGCTGACCAAGGAGCAGACCGGCCTCTACGAAGCCGTGGTGCGCGAGACGCTGGCGGAGATCTCCGGGGCGGACGGTTTCGAGCGGCGGGGCCTCATCGTCAAGCTGCTCACGGCCCTCAAACAGATCTGCAACCACCCCGCGCAGTACCTCAAGGAGGACAAGCCGCGCATCGGCGGCCGTTCGGGGAAGCTGGAGCTGCTCGACGAGCTCCTGGACACCATCCTGGCCGAGGACGCGAGCGTGCTGGTCTTCACCCAGTACGTGCAGATGGCCCGCCTGGTGGAGCGGCACCTGGCGGCCCGGGGCGTGCCCACGCAGTTCCTGCACGGAGGTACCCCGGTCGCGGAGCGCGAGGCCATGGTGCAGCGGTTCCAGGACGGCGAGGTGCCGGTCTTCCTGCTCTCCCTGAAGGCGGCGGGCACCGGTCTCAACCTCACGCGCGCGGAGCACGTCGTGCACTACGACCGCTGGTGGAACCCGGCGGTCGAGGCGCAGGCCACCGACCGCGCGTACCGGATCGGGCAGACCCGGCCCGTGCAGGTGCACCGGCTGATCGCGGAGGGCACGATCGAGGACCGCATCGCGGAGATGCTGGTGCGCAAGCGGGAGCTGGCGGACGCCGTCCTCGGGGCGGGCGAGGCGGCCCTGACGGAACTGAGCGATGCCGATCTGGCCGATCTGGTCGAGCTGCGAGGGGGCGCCCGATGAGTGACCTGTACGACGAGCACGAGGCGCCCTTCGAGGGCGACGACGCGCAGGAGCGCACGTTCGCCGCGCTGCCGCCCGCCCAGGGCCGGGGTTTCGCCCGGACCTGGTGGGGCCAGGCGTGGCTGAAGGCGCTGGAGGACACGGCGCTCGATCTGGCGCAGCTCAAGGCGGGCCGCAGGCTGGCCCGGGCCGGGGCGGTCGGCGCGGTGTCGGTGCGGCCCGGCCGGATCACCGCGGTGGTGGAGGACCGCGGCGGCGTCCAGCACCGTTCCGACGTGCTGCTGCAGCGGCTCGACGAGGACGACTGGGACCGCTTCCTCGGCATGGCCGCCGAGCGGGCGGGCCACATCGCGGCGCTCCTGGACCGGGACATGCCCCCGCACCTGGTGGAGGACGCGGCGGCGGCCGGGGTGGAACTCCTGCCGGGCATCGGTGACCTGGAACCGTCGTGCGACTGCGACGCCTGGGACCACTGCGCGCACACGGCGGCCCTGAGCTATCAGCTGGCCCGGCTCCTGGACCAGGACCCGTTCGTGCTGCTCCTGCTGCGCGGGCGCGGCGAGCGGGCGCTGCTGGACGAACTGCAGGTGCGCAGCGCGGCGCGGGCCGAACCGGCCGCGCCGTCCCGGGAGGCCGAGGGCGTGGACGCGGCGGAGGCGTACGCGTCCGGGGTCGTGCTGCCTCCGCTGCCGGCCCCTCCCGGGCCGCCGGCGGAGCCCGGGGAGCCGCCGTCGCTGGACACGGAGACGCCGGCGCCCGCGGGGACCGACGTGGCCGCACTGGGGTTCCTCGGGGCGCAGGCCGCCGCCGAGGCCCACCGGCTCCTCACGGACGCGCTCGCTCCGGGCCACGAACAGCGTCCGCCCCGGCCGGAGTTGACCACCGCGCAGGACGCCGCCCGGCTGGCCGCGGCGGCACCGGACCGGCGGGTCGCGGCACGGCTCGCCCAGGGCTCGGGCCGGGACCGCGAGGGCCTCGCCCTGGCCGCTCGCGCCTGGGAGCACGGGGGCGTCGCCGCGCTCCGTGTCCTGGAGGAGGAGTGGACCCCGGACGCGGAATCCGCCGCACGCGCGCGTGCGGCGCTGGAGGCGGCCTGGGACGCGGACGAGCGACCCGCCCTCAGGGCCGTCCGCGGCCGCTGGACCGCCTCGGGCACGGACGCCCAGCTGCGCCTGGGCCGCGACGGGCGCTGGTGGCCCTACCGCAAGGAGCGGGGCCGCTGGGCGCCGGCCGGCCCCGCGGCGTCGGATCCCGCGTCCGCGCTGGCCACGGCGTTGGGAACGGGCGAGGAGTAGCGGCACGCGGGGGCCCGTCGCACGACCGGCATGGAGTAGTCCGACGGGACGAACGGCGCGCGGCGGGTGATCGTGGGTGAACCTCCCTTCCTCAAGGGAGGCACCTTCAGCCGGGGGGCGACCAGAAGGCGCAGGCTCATGGCGACTTTGTGCAGACCCGCTGTCTCCGTTCCGGAACATGTCATCACCATGGAGGAGACTCTCGCTCTCGCACGCTCCCGACATGCCGACCACCCCCAACTCCCGCTGGCGCTGCGCCTGATCGAGAACACGGGGGTGCGCACCCGGCACCTCGTGCAGCCGATCGAGGAGACGCTGAAGCACCCGGGGTTCGACGAACGCAACGCGCTCTACGCGGCGGAGGCGAAGGCCCGGGTGCCGGCCGTGGTGCGGCGCGCACTCGACGACGCGGAGCTCCGCACCCAGGACATCGACGTGATCATCTACGTGTCGTGCACGGGCTTCATGATGCCGTCGCTGACGGCCTGGCTGATCAACGAGATGGACTTCTCCAGCGACACCCGGCAGATACCGATAGCCCAGCTGGGCTGCGCCGCGGGCGGGGCCGCGGTGAACCGGGCGCACGACTTCTGCACCGCCTACCCCGAGGCGAACGCACTGATCGTGGCCTGCGAGTTCTGCTCGCTGTGCTACCAGCCGACCGATCTGGGCATCGGCTCTCTGCTGTCGAACGGCCTCTTCGGGGACGGCGTCGCCGCCGCCGTGGTGCGCGGCCGGGGCGGCACGGGCATCGCGCTGGAGCGCAACGGCTCGTACCTCATCCCGAAGACCGAGGACTGGATCGCGTACGACGTCCGCCCCACGGGATTCCACTTCATGCTGGACAAGCGGGTGCCGACCACCATGGAACCCCTCGCGCCGGCGCTCCAGGAGCTGGCGGGTCAGCACGGCTGGAACGCGTCGGAGCTGGACTTCTACATCATCCACGCGGGCGGCCCGCGCATCCTGGACGACCTCAGCAAGTTCCTCCAAGTCCCGCCGGACGCCTTCCGGTTCAGCCGGGCGACGCTCACGGAGTACGGGAACATCGCGAGCGCCGTCGTCCTCGACGCGCTGCGCCGGCTCTTCGACGAGGGCGGCGCGCCGCACACCGCGCGGGGCCTGCTCGCCGGCTTCGGCCCCGGCATCACGGCCGAGATGTCCCTGGGCCGCTGGCACCGCCCCGACGACGCCCCTGAGCTCGCGGAGGCCGCCGTATGACGGAGGACACCACCACCCGGCCGCCGGTCCGCCCATGGCCCGCCCTGGACCTCCACGGCGTCGACTTCGACCCGGTCCTGTCCCGGCTGATGGCCGAGGGCCCGGTGACCCGGATCCAGCTGCCGAACGGGGAGGGCTGGGCGTGGCTGGTGACGCGCTACGACGACGTGCGCACCGTCACGAACGACTCGCGGTTCAGCCGGGAGGCCGTCGTCGGCCGGCAGGTCACGCGGCTGGCCCCGCACTTCATCCCGCAGGCGGGCGCCGTCGGGTTCGCGGACCCGCCCGACCACACGCGGCTGCGCCGCGCGGTCACCGCGGCGTTCACGGCGCGCGGCGTCGAGCGACTGCGCACGCGCGCGCAAGGGATGCTCGACGAGCTGGTGACCGGTGTGCTGCGCGACGGGCCGCCGGCCGACCTCACGGAGCGCCTCCTCGCGCCCTTCCCCATCGCGGTGATCTGCGAGCTGATGGGAGTGCCCGCGGCCGACCGGCAGCTGATGCACACCTGGACGCAGCTGATCCTGTCGTCGGCGCACGGCGCCGAGGTCAGCGAACGCGCCAAGAACGAGATGTCGGCCTACTTCGCGCGCCTGATCCGCGCGCGGGACGACGGCACCGGCGAGGACGTCACCTCCTTGTTGGGCACGGCGGTCGGTGCGGGCGAGCTGACGGAGGACGAGGCGGTCGGTCTCGCGGTCCTGGTCCAGATCGGCGGCGAGGCCGTCACCAACAACTGCGGGAACATGGCGTACGTCCTGCTGACCCGCCCGGACCTCGTGCAGCGGCTGCGCGCCGAGCCGGACCTGCGCCCGCAGGCCATCGACGAGCTGCTGCGCTACATCCCGCACCGCAGTGCCGTCGGACTGTCCCGCATCGCTCTGGAGGACGTGGACGTCGCGGGCGTGCGCATCAGTGAGGGCGACCCGGTCTACGTGTCCTACCTGGCGGCCAACCGCGACCCCGACGTGTTCCCGGATCCCGACCGCATCGACTTCGACCGGTCGCCGAACCCGCACGTCTCCTTCGGATTCGGTCCGCACTACTGCGTCGGCGGCATGCTGGCGCGGCTGGAGTCGGAGCTTTTGGTGGACGCGTTGCTCGACCGGTTCCCCGGGCTGCGGCTGGCCGTTCCGGCCGAGGAGGTGCCGTTCCGCAAGGGCGCGTTGATCCGTGGGCCGGAGGGTCTGCCGGTGACGTGGTCGGCGGCGGGATGACCGCGCTGACGCCGGCCGAGGGGCTGCTGGTGCCGCCGGGGCACGGCCGTACGGTGCAGACCGCGGCCCAGCAGGTCACCTTCAAGGTCACCGGCGACCATTCGCGCATCGCGTCCAGCTTCGAGGTCGTGGTGCCGCCGGGGTTCGACGTCGGCGCCCATGTGCACACCCGGAGCGAGGAGTTGTTCTACGTCCTCGAAGGCGAGCTGGACGTCCTCGCCTTCGAGCCGCGGGTGCGGACGCCCGACAACTGGCAGCGCTGGCAGTCCCTTTCGGGCAACGAGGTGGTGCGGGCCACCCCGGGGACCGTGATCGTCGTGCCGCCCGGCTGCCCGCACGCCTTCGCCAACCCGACGGGCGCCCCGGCCAAGATGTTCTTCCAGGCCTCGCCCCCGCCGGACCACGAGCGCTACTTCGACGAACTCCTCGACATCCTCGCGACGGACGGGCCGCCGGACCACGCGGCCATCGAGGAGCTGCGGGCCCGCTACGACATCGAGCAGCTGACCCCGCTGCGGCACGGCCGCCCCTAGGTTGGACGGAGGTGTACCGCGACGACGGACGAGGAGTTGGTGCGCTGTGCTGCTCGAAGGAAAGGTCGCGCTGGTCTACGGCGGCGGGGGTGCCATCGGCGGGGCCGTGGCCCGCGCGTTCGCGAAGGAGGGCGCCTCGGTGTTCCTCGCCGGACGTTCCACGGCACCCGTCGAGCGGGTCGCCGCGGCGATCAGGGAGGACGGGGGCAGCGCGGAGGCCTTCCGGGTCGACGCGCTCGACGAGGCGGCCGTGCAGGGCTTCGTGGCCTCGGTGGCGGAGCGGACCGGGCGGATCGACGTCTCGTTCAACGTGATCGGCGTCGGTGACGTCCAGAAGCCGATGACGGAGATCACGGTCGACGAGTTCCTCGCCCCGATCCGGAACACGATGCGCACGCAGTTCCTCACCACGCGGGCGGCGGTACCGCACATGGCCGCCGGGGGTGGGGGCGTGGTGCTCGCGTTCGGCGGCTCGGGCACCGAGACCCAGCCGGGCCTGGGCGGCTTCAAGGTCTCCCTGGACGCGCTGGAGGGGCTGCGCCGGCAGTGGGCGTGCGAGCTCGGCGCCCAGGGGATCCGGGTGGTGACCCTCAAGACGGGCGGGATCCCGGAGAGCCTTCCCGCGGACTTCGAAGGCCGCAAGGAGCTCACCGAGATGCTCACGGGGCCGACGCTGCTCGGCCGCGCGGCGACGCTCGCCGACGTGGGCGACGTCGCCGCTTTCGTGGCCTCGGACCGGGCCCGCACGATGACGTCCGCGACGGTGAACGTCTCGTGCGGGGCCCTGGTCGACTACTGAAGTCCGGGGTCAGCGGATCGGCATGCCCGAGAGGGTGCGGGCGATGACCAGTCGCTGGATCTCACTGGTGCCCTCGAAGATCGTGTAGATCGCCGCGTCGCGGTGCATGCGCTCCACGGGGTACTCCCGCGTGTAGCCGTTGCCACCCAGGATCTGGATCGCCTGGGCGGTGACCTTCTTGGCGGTCTCGCTCGCGAACAGCTTGGACATGGAGCCCTCGGCGTTCTCGAACTTCTTGCCGGTGGTCGCCATCCAGGAGGCGCGCCACACCAGGAGGCGGGCGGCGTCGATCTGGGTGCGCATGTCGGCCAGCTGGAAGGCCACGCCCTGGTTGTCGATGATCGGGCGGCCGAACTGCTCGCGCGTCTTCGCGTACTCCAGGGCCTCCTCGTACGCGGCGCGGGCCGTGCCCACCGCCATCGCGCCGACGGCCGGGCGGGACGCCTCGAAGGTCGCCATGGCGGCGTTCTTCACGCGCTCGCCGCCCTTGGCGGCCTTCTCACGCGCGCGGGCGATGCGCTCGTCGAGCTTGTCCTTGCCGCCGAGGAGGCAGGAGCCGGGCACCCGCACGTCCTCGAGGACGACCTCGGCGGTGTGCGAGGCGCGGATGCCGTGCTTCTTGAACTTCTGGCCCTGGGACAGGCCCGGGGTGTTCGGCGGCACGATGAAGGAGGCGTGGCCCTTGGAGCCGAGCTCCGGGTCGACGGAGGCGACCACCACGTGGACGTTGGCGATGCCGCCGTTCGTCGCCCAGGTCTTGGTGCCGTTCAGGACCCACTCGTCCTTGGCCTCGTCGTAGACGGCACGCGTGCGCATCGCGGCGACGTCGGAGCCCGCGTCCGGCTCCGAGGAGCAGAAAGCGGCCACCTTCACGTCGTTCACGTCGCCGTACATCTGCGGGATCCAGGTGCCGATCTGCTCCTCGGTCCCGTTGGCGAGGACGCCGACCGCGGCCAGACCGGTGCCGACGATCGACAGCGCGATGCCCGCGTCACCCCAGAAGAGCTCCTCCATGGCCATGGGGATGCCGAGACCGGAAGGGTCGAAGAACTGCTGCGCATAGAAGTCGAGGGAGTAGATTCCGAGCTTGGCGGCCTCCTGGATGACCGGCCACGGGGTCTCCTCGCGCTCGTCCCACTCGGCGGCCGCGGGGCGGATCACATCGGCGGCGAAGCCGTGAAGCCAGTCACGGACTTCCTTCTGCTCGTCGTTGAGATCCATCGTGAACTCGGCCATGACCCCTCCAGGGCTGCGTACACTGCATATGTTACTTGCGGTAACGAGAGTCTGTTACTGGTCAGTAGCCTCTGTCAACCTCCGAGTACGCGTTCGATGCCGCACGGCCGCCGGGTGTTACCTTTCGCGTGCGTCAAGCCATCGCACGGGCGGGGAGATCCTCATGGAGACCACACAGCGGACCGATCAGCGCGCGGAGCAGCAGTCCGCCGCCGAGCGCCGACGACGTGAGCTGCTCGAGGCGGCCGACCGCGTGGTGCTCCGGGACGGCCCGGGCGCCTCGATGAACGCCATCGCGGCCGAGGCCGGGATCACCAAGCCGATCCTCTACCGGCACTTCGGCGACAAGGGCGGACTGTACGCGGCCCTCGCCACCCGCCACACGGACGCCCTGCTCTCCTCCCTGCGCGCGGCACTCGACGCCCCGGCGGAGCGCCGCGAGCGGGTCGAGGCCACGCTGGACACCTACCTCGCGGCGATCGAGGCCAGGCCGCAGGTCTACCGGTTCCTGATGCATCCGGCGGAGGGCTCCCCCGGCGACTCCGGGTTCGACGTCGGCCGCCACTCGGCACCGCTGCTGCGGCGCATGGGCGAGGAACTGGCCGAGGTCATCGAGGAGCGCGTCGACCTCGGCCCCGGCAGCCAGCAGCTCGCACGGGTGTGGGGCCACGGGATCGTCGGCATGATGCACGCCGCGGGCGACTGGTGGCTCGGGGAACGGCCGTGCACCCGTCACGAGTTGGTGCAGGGTCTCGCCGACCTGCTGTGGGGGCGTCTCGCCGCCGCGGGCGACAAGGTGGGCGGCCCCGGCTTCTGAGGGGCCCCTCCCCCGCCCCCTACCGACCCCAGGGCGCACGCGCCGCCTGGCGCAGCACCCGCCGACGCCGCCATCCCGTGACGCGGTCCGTGTACGTGCGGCCCTCCAGGTGGTCGCACTCGTGCTGGAGGCAGCGGGCGAACCAGCCCGTGCCGTGGATCGTCACCGGGTCGCCGTGCACGTCCTGGCCCTCCACGCGCGCGTGGTCGAAGCGCGGCGTGCCCGCCTCCAGGCCGGGCAGCGACAGACAGCCCTCGGGGCCACGGATCACGACGCCGTCCGCCTCGACCAGCCGCGGGTTCACGACGTGGCCCACGTGGCGGACGTCCTCGTCGTCCTCGCAGTCGTAGACGAAGACCCGCAGGGACTCCCCGACCTGGTTCGCGGCGAGGCCGACGCCCTGGGCCGCGTACATCGTCGCGAACATGTCCTCCACGAGGCGCGCGAGCGACGGACCGAAGTCCGTGACCTGCGCACAGGGTTGGTGCAGCACGGCTTCGCCGAGCAGGGTCAGGGGTCGTACGCGCCCTGAGGCGCCCGGGATCGAGCCGTGTCGCATGGCCGTAAGGGTACGGTCCGTACAGTGCCCCGATCCGCTGGTGGTGCCGCAGTTCGGGCTTGTCAGAGGATCTCGATAGGCTGAGGCCGGAAAGCGATGCCGGGGGCAGGCGCGGCGCCGTACGCAAGGAGGACCCAAGAAGATGTCAGGCAACTCGGAGTCGATGACTCCGCGGGCCAAGCTGGCCGTCACGGCCGGCAAGGCCGCGGCCGCGGTGTCGCGGGCGGCGGGCCGCGGCAGCGGGTCGGTGATCGGCGGCAAGGTCGCGCTCAAGCTCGACCCCGAGCTGCTCGGACGGCTCGCCCAGCACCTGGACGTCGTGCTCGTCTCGGCGACGAACGGCAAGACGACGACCACCCGGCTGATCGCCGAGGCCCTGCGCGCCAGCGGCCCGGTCGTGTCGAACGCGCTGGGCGCGAACATGCCCGCCGGAATCACCTCCGCCCTCGCGGGCGGCTCGGACTCCCGGTTCGGTGTCATCGAGGTCGACGAGAAGTACCTCGCGGGTGTCGCCCGTGACACGTCCCCCAAGGCGATCGCGCTGCTCAACCTCTCGCGCGACCAGCTCGACCGCGCCGCCGAGACCCGCATGCTCGCGGAGAAGTGGCGCGAGGGCCTGGCCGGCTCGAAGGCGATCGTGATCGCGAACGCGGACGACCCGCTGGTCGTGTGGGCGGCCTCCTCCTCGCCGAACGTGGTGTGGGTCGCCGCCGGGCAGGAGTGGAAGGACGACGCCTGGTCCTGCCCGGCGTGCGGCGGCGTGATGCAGCGCCCCGGCGACGACTGGTTCTGCGGCGAGTGCGGCTTCCGCCGCCCGACCGCGAGCTGGGCGCTGCAGGGCGACTACGTGCTCGACCCGCACGGCTCCGCCTGGCCGATCCACCTCCAGCTCCCGGGCCGCGCCAACAAGGCGAACGCGGCGACCTCCGCCGCCGTCGCCGCCTGCTTCGGCGTGCCGCCGCAGGTCGCCCTGGAGCGCATGTACCAGGTGCAGGCGGTGGCCGGCCGCTACGACGTCGTGCAGTTCCTGAACCGGGACGTGCGGCTGCTGCTCGCGAAGAACCCGGCGGGCTGGCTCGAAACGTTCACTCTGATCGACCCGCCGCCGACGCCGGTGATCCTTTCGGTGAACGCGCGGGGTGCCGACGGCACCGACACCTCCTGGCTGTGGGACGTCGACTACACGCGGCTCGCCGGGCACCCGATCTGCGTGATCGGCGACCGCAAGCTCGACCTCGCGGTCCGTCTCGAGGTCGCGGGCCTGGAGTTCCGCGTCTGCGAGTCGATCGACGAGGCGGTGCAGATCTCCCCGCCCGGGCGGATCGAGCTGATCGCCAACTACACCGCCTTCCAGGACGTCCGCCGCCGCGTGGGCAACTGACCCGATCCAGACGAGAACGAGCTAAGGATCATGAGCATGAGTGACAGCAGCCTGCGTCTGGTGTGGGTCTACCCCGACCTGCTGAGCACCTACGGCGACCAGGGCAACGCCCTGGTGGTGGAGCGCCGCGCCCGCCAGCGCCGCCTCCAGGTCGAGCGCTACGACGTGCGCAGCGACCAGCCGGTGCCCACGTCCGGCGACATCTACCTGATCGGCGGCGGCGAGGACCGGCCCCAGCGGCTCGCGGCGGAGCGGCTGCGCCGGGACGGCGGCCTGCAGCGTGCCGTCGGCAACGGCGCGATCGTGTTCTCCGTGTGCGCCGGGTACCAGATCCTCGGCCACGAGTTCATCAACGACCTCGGCGAGCGCGAGCCCGGCCTCGGACTGCTCGACGTGGTCTCCACCCGCGGCGAGGGCGAGCGGTGCGTCGGTGACGTACTGGCCGACATCGACCCGCAGTTGGGGCTGCCGCCGCTGACCGGGTTCGAGAACCACCAGGGCGTCACGCACCTCGGCCCGTCGGCCCGCCCGTTCGCCCGCACCCGCCTCGGCAAGGGCAACGGGACGGGGGACGGCACCGAAGGCGCCTTCAACGACACGGTGTTCGGCACGTACATGCACGGGCCCGTGCTGGCGCGCAACCCGCTGATCGCCGACCTGCTGCTGAAGCTGGCGCTCGACGTGAACGCGATGCCTCCGGTGGACGACCGGTGGTACGAGGCGCTGCGCAACGAGCGGATTGCTGCTGCTACGGCGCAGCCCGCGTAGGTCCCCTTCGGGGCGCTCCCGCGCCCATATGAGCGGGAGTGTCCAGCTGGCGGACGGCCCTTACGGGAGGGCCCCTGTGCGCCGATAGGGTACGGGGGATCCAGCCGGACGACGTGGTCCGGTCATCGGCCCACGTTTGCAAAGGTATTCCGGGCTTATGCGTATTGGTGTCCTCACCTCCGGCGGCGACTGTCCCGGTCTCAATGCCGTGATCCGTTCAGTCGTGCACCGTGCTGTCGTCGACCACGGCGACGAGGTCATCGGCTTCCACGACGGGTGGAAGGGCCTGCTCGAGTGCGACTACCGCAAGCTGGACCTGGACGCGGTGGGCGGCATCCTCGCCCGCGGCGGCACCATCCTCGGCTCCTCGCGCGTGCAGCCCGCACATCTGCGGGACGGTGTCGAGCGGGCCAGGGGGCACGTCGCCGATCTCGGTCTCGACGCGATCATCCCGATCGGCGGTGAGGGCACGCTCAAGGCGGCCCGTCTGCTGTCCGACAACGGGCTGCCGATCGTCGGCGTCCCGAAGACGATCGACAACGACATCGCCGTCACGGACGTGACGTTCGGCTTCGACACCGCCGTGGGCGTGGCGACCGAGGCCCTCGACCGGCTGAAGACCACCGCCGAGTCCCACCAGCGCGTGCTGATCGTCGAGGTCATGGGCCGGCACACCGGCTGGATCGCGCTGCACTCGGGCATGGCCGCGGGTGCGCACGCCATCGTCGTCCCCGAGCGTCCCTTCGCCATCGACGAGCTGGCCGCGAAGGTCGGCGAGCGGTTCGCGGCGGGCAAGAAGTTCGCGATCGTCGTTGCCGCCGAGGGCGCCAAGCCCCGCGCCGGGTCGATGGAGTTCGACGAGGGCGGCAAGGACGTCTACGGCCACGAGCGGTTCGCCGGGATCGCGCGGCAGCTCTCGGTCGAGCTGGAGCAGCGGCTCGGCAAGGAGGCCAGGCCGGTGATCCTGGGTCACGTGCAGCGCGGCGGGACGCCGACGGCGTACGACCGGGTGCTCGCGACGCGGTTCGGCTGGCACGCCGTGGAGGCCGTGCACCGCGGCGAGTTCGGCCGGATGACGGCGCTGCGCGGCACCGACATCGTGATGGTGTCGCTCGCCGAGGCGGTCGAGACCCTGAAGACGGTGCCCGAGGAGCGGTACGCCGAAGCGGAGTGCGTGCTCTGATCCCTGTCACGCGTCCGACCCCGTGACGGGTCCGACCCTCTTCACGCGGTGGAGCCCCACCACTTTTTAGTTTCTCTTTGTAGAGAGCTGCCCCCGGCCGAAAGCGCGGCCGGGGGCAGTTCTACTCTGGTGGCGCACAATCCGTACGAAACGAGCAACAGGAGCCGGCGGATGGATCACAGCGGGCACGGCATGAACATGGATCTGCCGCCGTTCACGCTGGGGCGTGGCCTGGGCTGGTCGGCCGACCCCTTCTTCCTTGTCGGCTGCCTCCTCGCGCTGGCCCTGTACGGGTGGGGTGTCGTGCGGCTCGCGCGGCGCGGCGACGCGTGGCCGGTGGCCCGGACGATCTCGTTCGTCGTGGGCGTGCTCAGCATCGGTCTGGTGATGTGCACCAAGCTGAACGACTACGGGATGGTCATGTTCAGCGTGCACATGGTGCAGCACATGGTCATCAGCATGCTGTCGCCGATCCTGCTGCTCATGGGCGCCCCCATCACGCTGGCGCTGCGCGCGCTGCCGGTGTCGGCGCAGCGGGGCCGCAAGGGGCCGCGCGAGCTGCTCCTGATGCTGCTGCACAGCCGCTACATGCGGATCATCACGCACCCGGCGTTCACGATCCCGCTGTTCATCGCGAGCCTGTACGCGCTGTACTTCACGCCGCTGTTCGACTTCCTCATGGGATCGAAGGTCGGGCACATCGGCATGATGGTGCACTTCCTGGCCGTGGGTCTGGTGTTCTTCTGGCCGATCATGGGCGTCGACCCGGGCCCGCACCGTCCCGGCTACGTGATGCGCATGCTCGAGCTGTTCGCGGGCATGCCGTTCCACGCGTTCTTCGGCATCGCCCTGATGATGGCGAGCACCACGATGGTCGGGACGTTCGAGAACCCGCCGGCCTCCCTGGGCATCGATCCGATGGCCGACCAGACGGCGGCCGGCGGCATCGCCTGGGCGTTCAGCGAGGTGCCGTCGGTGCTGGTGCTGCTGGCGCTGCTCTTCCAGTGGAAGAAGTCGGACGACCGGCAGGCGCGCCGCAAGGACCGCGCCGCGGACCGGGACGGCGACCAGGAGCTGGCGGCGTACAACGCCTATCTGGCCTCCCTGAACGCGCGCGGACAGTAGCGCCACCGCCCGATCACGGGTGACTATGGCCTTCTGGCCGCGGCTCGGGCGCCGCACACCGTACGCCGTCCGGCTGCCGGGAGGAGGGTGTGTGATGCCCGGATCCACGAAGACGATGGGTGCGTTCACCGTCGGCGGTCTGGTGGCCGTGACCGCCTACACGGTGGCGCTCGGGAGCAACGGCTGGCTGTGGTTCGGCTGGGTCGTGCTCGGCCTGATCACCGTGGCGATGGTGGCGTCGCGCAGCGCCTGACGCCGGCCGGGGCTCAGAACCGGAAGACGTGGCCGGTCGCGGCGTCCAGGGCGCAGGCGTTGGCGAACGTCTTGTGCCAGGCGGTCAGCCGGCCGCGGTGCGTGCCCGTCGCCGAGACGGTGACCGGGTTGAACTCCTTGGTGCACGTCCGCGGCTCCCCCCGCAGTTCGTCGAGGTCCCCGCTCGCATCGTCGAGCGCGGCGCACGCCTCGGCGGCGTACGGGTGGTGCCCCGCGAGCTCGGGCTCGCAGCGCAGCAGCACGCCGCGGATCCAGGTGTTGTCGTCGCCCGACACGGTGAGGAACAGGCCGCGGGGCGGCGCGGGCTCGGTGGCGGCCTGGGCGGGGGCGGCCGCGGCGAGGGACAGGAGCGCGGCTGCGGCGACGTGGAGGGGACGCATGCGGAGGGCCTCCGGGGCTGGGACGTCAGGGTGGCAACAGCGCACCGTCCGTGTCCCGCGCTGCCAAGCGGACGCGCCGACCGGGCGCCGGACGAGGCCCGATCGGGCTCTCGCGCCGGGCCGGTCGATTGACTACTGTGCGCACGCACGCACCGGGTCCACGGACCGAGAACTTCGCATTGACTCGGTTCACAGACTTCATGGGGGAAGGCGACGGCAATGTTCTACCGACTGCTCAAGTACGTGATCCTCGGGCCGCTGCTGCGGCTGATGTTCCGGCCGCGGATCGAGGGCCTTGAGCACATCCCCGAGTCCGGCGCCGCGATCGTCGCGGGCAATCACCTGTCGTTCTCGGACCACTTCCTCATGCCGGCCATCATCAAGCGGCGGATCACGTTCCTCGCCAAGGCGGAGTACTTCACCGGCCCGGGCGTCAAGGGCCGTCTGACGGCGGCCTTCTTCCGCAGCGCGGGCCAGATCCCGGTCGACCGGTCCGGCAAGGAGGCGGGGCAGGCCGCGATCCGCGAGGGGCTCGGGGTGCTGCGCAGGGGCGAGCTGCTCGGCATCTACCCGGAGGGCACCCGCTCGCACGACGGGCGCCTCTACAAGGGCAAGGTCGGGGTCGCGGCGATGGCCCTGAAGGCGCAGGTGCCGGTCGTTCCCTGCGCGATGATCGGCACGTTCGAGGCGCAGCCGCCGGGTCAGAAGATCCCCAGCATGCGCCGGGTGACGATCCGGTTCGGCAAGGCGATGGACTTCTCGCGGTACGCGGGGATGGACGGCGAGAAGGCGATCCTGCGGGCCGTCACGGACGAGATCATGTACGCGATCCTGGAGCTGTCCGGGCAGGAGTACGTCGACAAGTACGCGGCTCTCGTGAAGGCGGAGGCCGAGGAGGCGAAGGTGCGGCGGTTCCCCCGCATGCCGCTGAGCTGACACGCCGTCCGCGACCGGCGGGGTTCCGGGCTCTGCGCTGAGCAGAATCCGATGGGCACCGGTCGGGGACCGGCGTACGGTCCCGGCATGAAGACGGCTTTGGTGATCGGTGCGGCAGGACAGATCGGGCGGGCGTCGGTGCGCGCCCTGGCGGAGGACGGCTGGGCGGTGACCGCGGCCTCGCTCGGTGGCCGGCGGGACGAGGGCTGGTCCGACGAGGTGCGCACGGTGCGGCTCGACCGGGAGGACGACGCGGCGCTCGCGGCGCTGGTCGGTGACGGAGTCGACCTGGTCGTCGACATGGTGGCGTTCACCAGGGCGCACGGGCAGCAGCTCACGAAGCTCGCCGACCGGATGGGTTCGGCGGTCGTGATCTCCAGCGGCGCGGTCTACGAGGACGAGCAGGGCCGCAGTTTCGACACGCAGGGCGAGCCGGACGGCTGGCCTCGGTACCCGGGTCCGGTGGCGGAGACGCACCGGACGGTGGGGCCCGGCGACGCGACGTACGGGACGCGCAAGATCCAGCTGGAGCAGGACCTGCTGGCGCTGGGCGAGACCCTGCCCACGACGTTGGTGCGGGCGTCCGCGGTGCACGGGAGGTACTGCCGCACGCCGCGCGAGCTGTACTTCGTGAAGCGGAACCTGGACGGGCGCCGCACGCGCGTGCTCGCCTACAAGGGCGAGAGCCGCTTCAACCCGGCGAGCGTCGCCAACCTGGCGGAGCTGGTCCGGCTGGCCGCGGCGCGACCGGGCTCACGGGTGCTCAACGGCGCGGACCCGGACTGCCCCACCGTCGCCGAGATCGGCACGATGATCGACGCCCTGATGGGGGTGGAGACGGAGACGGTGCTCGTGGACGGGCCGCCGCCGGTGCCGACCGTCGGCGACACCCCGTGGTCGCTGCCGCACCCCTTCCTCTTCGACATGTCCGCCGCGGAGCGGGAGCTCGGGTACAAGCCGGTGACCACGTACGCCGACGCGCTGCCGGAGACGGTCGAGTGGCTGGCCGGGCGGCTGCGGGAGCAGGACTGGGTGGACGGCTTCCCGAAGATGGTCGCGTCGTACACGACCGGGCTCTTCGACTACGCGGCCGAGGACGCCTGGCTCGCCGCACAGAGGTGAGCCGGGCCCGATGAGGGCCCGGCTCGTCTCAGGAAGCGAAGGTCACGGCTTGGGCGTGGCGTGCGGAGCGCACGTCACGTCCTTGCTGTCGACCTTGCCGGTGAGCAGGTACGTGTCGACCCGGTCGTTGATGCAGGGGTTGGTCAGACCGGTGACACCGTGCGAGCCCGCGTCCTTCTCGGTGATCAGGCGGGAGCCCTTGAAGCGCTTGTGCAGCTCGACGGCGCCCTCGTACGGGGTGGCGGCGTCACGCGTGGACTGCACGATGAGGACCGACGGCAGGCCCTTGCCGGTCTTCACGTCGACCGGCGTCTGCTGCTTGGTCTTCCACGTGGCGCACGGCAGGTTCATCCATGCGTTGGCCCACGTCATGAACGGGTACTTCTTGTGGAGCTCGGTGTTGTCCTTGTCCCACTTCGACCAGCTGGTGGGCCACTTGGCGTCGGCGCACTCGACCGCGGTGTACACCGCGTTGCCGTTCTCCGAGGACGCGTTGCCCGCGGTGTCCGACATGTCGGGGGAGGCCGCGTCGACCAGCGCCTGGGTGTCGCCGGCGACGTAGTCGCTCCACACCTGGGCGGTGGGCACCCACGCCGAGTCGTAGTACGGCGCGCTCTGGAAGAAGGAGATCAGCTCGGCCGGGCCGACGACCCCGCCGATGGGGCTCTTCTTCGCGGCGGCCCGCAGCGTCTCCCACTGCTGCTGGACCTTGGCGCGGGTGTCACCGAGGTGGAAGGTCGCGTCGTTCTTGGCGACCCAGTCCTGCCAGTCCTTCCAGCGGCCCTCGAAGGCGATGTCCTGGTTCAGGTTGGCCTGGTACCAGATGTTGTCCTTCGCCGGGTTGACGACACTGTCCACGATCATGCGGCGGACGTGGCCCGGGAACAGCGTGCCGTAGACGGCGCCCAGGTAGGTGCCGTAGGAGACGCCCAGGTAGTTGAGCTTCTTCTCGCCGAGGGCGGCGCGGATGACGTCGAGGTCACGTGCCGTGTTCGGCGTCGTCATCTGCGGCAGCATCTCGCCGCTGCGCTCGTAGCAGCCGTCCGCGTACTCCTTGGCGAGCTTGCGCTGGGCAAGCTTGTCCGCCTCGGTGTCGGGGACCGGGTCGGCCTTGGGCGCCTTGACGAACTCCTGCGGGTCGATGCAGGAGATCGGCGCGGAGTGGCCGACGCCGCGCGGGTCGAAGCCGACGAAGTCGTACGCCTTCGAGGTCTTCGCCCACAGCGGGTTCTTCGCGGTCACACGCGTCGGGAAGCGCATACCGGAACCACCGGGGCCGCCCGGGTTGTAGACGAGAGCGCCCTGGCGCTCGTCCTTGGTGCCGGTGTTGCCGATGCGGTCGACGGCGAGCTTGATCTGCTTGCCGTACGGCTTCGCGTAGTCCAGCGGCACGGTGACCCAGCCGCACTGGATGGGCTTGGCGAGGCCCCAGTCCGCGGGGCAGTCCTTCCAGTCGATGCCCGCCTTGGCCGCCTTGGCCGCGGCGACGGCCGCGCCCCTGGCCTCACGGTTCTGGGTGCTGCTGCCGTTCTTCTGCGGCTCGGCGTTGGCGGCGGGGGCGGCGACCGCTCCCGCTATCAGCGCCGCCGCGGCGAACGCGCCCGCGGAACCGATCACCACCTTCCGGCTGCCGCGACTCGTCTGTCGAGTCCGTCTCAAGTGAGGCCTCCCGCACGTCGATTCGAGCGTTACTTCGATCGTGTTGACGATCGGTACGCGGATCCTGTCCTGTGGGGGGTCCCTGACAACAGAGATGACAGACGTTCTTTACCAATCCGATAAACGGTATAACTCGTCCCGGTGAGCGGTCAGGCCAGTCGGCGCAGCGCCGCGTCGAGCGTCCGGCGCAGCCGGAGCGCGTCCGGGGCGACCGCCGTGACCAGGACTGCGGGGCCCGCGAGCGGCGTGAGCGCGGCGGTCCCGGCCTCGTCGAGGACGGCGGCGGCCGGTCGGTCGGTGCCGAACTCGGGCCGGACCACGACGAGTTGTCCGAGGGCCCGGTGTCCGGCCAGGACGGCGGGGCCGTCCCAGCCGCCGGGGGCCCCGGGGCCGCAGGCGAGTTCCTGGTCGAGCAGCGGGCGTCCGGCGTGGTGGACGGTCAGCCGGCTGGTGAGCCTACCCGGCTCCTCCCCCGTCCGGCCGAGCACCTGCTCCTCGCGCAGCACGAGGCGGGCGCCGGGGGCGAGGTCGGCGCGGGTGGTGACGCGCAGCTCGCTGCCGCCCGCGGAGATCAACTGCTCGGGCAGCCAGTCGAGTCGGGCGCCGTCCGCGACGGTGAGCCGGACGTCGTAGCGGGCCTCGCCCTTGGCCTGTCCGGGCAGGGCGAGGGTGGCGGCGACCGAGCCGACGTGCAGGCGGGCGCCCTCGTCGGCGTGCGCCTCGACGGTGAAGTGGTCGCCGCCGAGCGGGCCGCTCATGGCGCCGACGAGCATGACCCGGGCCTCGGCGGCGGCCACGGCGCGGGTGCGGCGGAGCGCGAACGACCCCTCGCTCTCCAGGACGGGCAGCGCGGTGCCGCCCCGTCCGTCGCCGCGGGCCGCGATCCGCGCGCTGGACCGGACGCCCGCCGCCGCCCCGGTCACCGTCACGCCGTCCACGCGGCGAGCCGGGCGCGCACCCAGGCCGCGACGTCGCCGACGCCGGCCTCCGAGCGCAGCGACTGGAGCACGACCGGGAGGTCGCCGCGCTGCTCCTTGGCGTCGGCGGCCATCCGGGCGAGGTCGGAGCCGACGTACGGGGCGAGGTCGGTCTTGTTGATGACGAGCAGGTCGGCGGTGGTGACGCCGGGGCCGCCCTTGCGCGGGATGTCGTCGCCGCCCGCGACGTCGATCACGAAGACCTGCGCGTCGACGAGGCCCTTGGAGAAGGTGGCGGTGAGGTTGTCGCCGCCGGACTCGACAAGGATCAGGTCGAGCGGTCCGAGGTCGTCCTCCAGGTCCTCCACCGCTTCGAGGTTGGCGGAGATGTCGTCGCGGATCGCGGTGTGCGGGCAGGCGCCGGTCTCCACGGCGGTGATCCGCTCGGGCGGCAGGACGGCCTCGCGGAGCAGGAACTCGGCGTCCTCGCGGGTGTAGATGTCGTTCGTGACGACGGCGAGGGAGAGCTGGTCGCGCAGGGCACGGCAGAGCGCGGCGACGGTCGCGGTCTTGCCGGACCCGACGGGGCCGCCCAGGCCGATGCGCAGGGCGCGGCGGGTGCCGTCGGGGCGGTGGGCGTCGGCGGAGACGGCGGCGGGGCCGTCGTGGGAGTGGTCGAGGTGCATGGTGGTACGGCTCCAGTGTCGTGGGGGTAAGGACGGTCGGCCCGGGCGGACGCGGACCTCAGGACGCGAACAGCCGCACGGGCCAGGCGGCGTGCGCCTCCGCGCCGATCTCCAGCAGCGGCGCGGATCCGGCGGGCAGCGCGTCGGCCCCGAGGTCGACGGCCCGGCTCGCCGCGTCCACGGCGTCCCGCACGACCAGGTCGACCTCGGGCGCGAGCCGCGCGAGCACGCCGGTCGCGTCGAACGGGTCGAGGCTCAGCAGCCGCACGACGGCGGTCGCGGGCCCGCTGACGCTTTCGTACGCGGAGCAGTACGCGGCGTCCTCGGGGCCGAGCCCGGCCGCGCGGGCGGCCAGGCCGAGCACGACGGGCTGGTGCGCCCCCTTGGGGAACTGCCGCGCCAGGGCTTCGAGTTCGGGGTGCGGCCAGGTGGTGCGGGCGGCCCGCATCAGCTGCCGCCCGAGCTTGCGCGCGGCCACGCGCAGGGCGGCGGAAGGGGTGCGGGCGTCGGCCGCCCCGTCGAGGGCGACGGGGTCGACACCGAGCGCCGCGGCGGCGGCGAGGGCGGCCGACACCGCGCCGCTGGTGTGCAGACGGCCCCGGCAGAACTCTGCCAGGCCGGCCGCGCCGGTGATGCGTCCGGCCTTGACCGCGGCCTCCGCCCCGCCGGAGTGGGCGTGCCCTCCGGCGGGGAAGCGTCCGTCGGCCAGGACGAGCAGTGCTGCGCGCGTCATGGGACTCGTACGCCGATCAGAACAGGAAGTACCGCTGGGCGAGCGGCAGTTCGGCGGCCGGGGCGGGTTCGACGAGCTCGCCGTCGATGGTCACCGCGAACGAGTCGGGGGCGACCTCGACGCGCGGCAGCGTGTCGTTGTTGACCATGTCGGCCTTGCTGCGGCCGCGGGTCGACCGGATCGGCACGAAGGCCCGGTCGAGCCCGAGCCGGTCCGCGAGTCCGTCCTCGATCGCCGTCTCCGTCACGAAGTTGAGGGAGTTGGCGGCGGGCGCCTTCCCGTACGCGCCGAACATGGGGCGCGGCAGGACGGGCTGCGGGGTGGGAATCGAGGCGTTGGCGTCGCCCATCTGCGCGTACGCGATCTGCCCTCCCTTGAGGACGACCTGCGGTTTCACGCCGAAGAACTTGGGGTCCCACAGCACCAGGTCGGCGAGCTTGCCGGTCTCGACGGAGCCGACCTCGTGCTCGATGCCCTGGGCGATCGCCGCGTTGATCGTGTACTTGGCGACGTAGCGGCGGGCGCGGGCGTTGTCGGCGCGGACGTCGCCCGGCAGGAGGCCGCGGCGGCGCTTCATCACGTGGGCGGTCTGCCAGGTCCGCATGATGACCTCGCCGATCCGGCCCATGGCCTGGGAGTCCGACGACATGATCGAGATGGCGCCCATGTCGTGCAGGATGTCCTCGGCCGCGATGGTGGTGGGCCGGATGCGGGACTCGGCGAAGGCGAGGTCCTCGGGGACGGCGGGGTTGAGGTGGTGGCAGACCATCAGCATGTCGAGGTGTTCCTCGACGGTGTTGACGGTGTGCGGCCGGGTCGGGTTGGTCGAGCTCGGCAGCATGTTGGGCAGCTGCACGGCGGTGATCATGTCGGGGGCGTGGCCGCCGCCCGCGCCCTCGACGTGGAAGGCGTGCAGGGTGCGGCCGCCGACGGCGTCGAAGGTGTCCTGGACGAAGCCGGCCTCGTTCAGCGTGTCGGTGTGCACGGCCAGCTGGGCGCCGGACTCCTCGCACACGTCGAGGCACGCGGAGATCACGGCGGGGGTGGCGCCCCAGTCCTCGTGGATCTTGAACCCGCAGACGCCCGCGCGCAGTTGGTCCCGCATGGACGGCTTCGACATGGTGTTGCCCTTGCCGAGGAAGCCGATGTTGACGGGGCTGTTCTCCATCGCGGCGAACATCCGGGCGAGGTGCCAGGAGCCGGGGGTGATGGTCGTCGCCTTGGTGCCCTCGGCGGGGCCCGTCCCGCCGCCCACCAGGGTGGTCACGCCGGAGGCGAGCGCCTCGTCGACGATGGTCGGCGAGATGAAGTGGATGTGGGTGTCGATGCCGCCCGCGGTGAGGATCTTCCCGTTGCCCGCGAGGACTTCGGTCTCCGGTCCGATGACGAGGTCGGGGTGGACGCCGTCCATGGTGTCGGGGTTGCCGGCCTTGCCGATGCCGGTGATGCGGCCGTCGCGGATGCCGACGTCGGCCTTGACGACGCCCCAGTGGTCGATGATCAGGGCACCGGTGACGACGGTGTCCGGGGTGCCCTCGGCGCGCGTGGCGCGGGACTGGCCCATGGACTCGCGGATGACCTTGCCGCCGCCGAACACGGCCTCGTCGCCGGAGCGTCCGGGGCCGCCGGAGCGGTCCTCCTCGATCTCGACGAGCAGGTCGGTGTCGGCGAGGCGGATCCGGTCGCCGGTGGTGGGGCCGAACAGGTCGGCGTAGGCGGCGCGGGACAGCTCAGGCATCGAGGGCACCTCCGGTCTCGCCGCGCAGGCCGACGACGACGCGGTTGCCCGCGAGGGGGACGAGTTCGACGTCGACGGGGATGCCGGGTTCGAAGCGGACGGCGGTGCCCGCCGCGATGTTGAGCCGGCGGCCGCGGGCGGCGGCGCGGTCGAGGTCGAGGCCGGGGTTGGCCTCGGCGAAGTGGTAGTGGGAGCCGACCTGGATGGGGCGGTCGGCGGCGTTGAGCACCGTCATGCGTATGACGTCGCGGCCCTCGTTGTACACGACCGGTTCGTCGGCGAAGAGGATCTCTCCGGGAATCATGGCTGCCGCTCTCCCGTCAGACGATCGGCTCGTGGACGGTGACGAGCTTGGTGCCGTCCGGGAAGGTCGCCTCGACCTGGACGTCGTGGATCATCTCGGGGATGCCCTCCATGACGTCGTCGCGGGTGAGCACCTTGCGTCCGGAGGCCATGAGTTCGGCGACGGTGCGGCCGTCGCGCGCGCCTTCGAGGATGTGCGAGGTGAGCAGCGCGATCGCCTCGGGGTGGTTGAGCCGAAGACCCCTGGCCCGGCGCTTCTCGGCCACGTCGGCGGCCACATGGATGAGCAGTCTCTCCTGCTCGTGCGGGGTCAGCTGCACGGTCCCACCTCACAGTCCTTCGACCCGGGCCGTGCGGGGCCCGGCTGCCGCGGCCACCGCGACGGATATAGATGTAACACACAACGAGTGCACATGATCTTGTGCACCCCGGCTACAAAAACCCCTGGTGGCGTGGGGCGCAGGGTAGTTGGGCGGAGTTTCAACGACGTTAACCGATGCTTGACCGCCGCATTGCCGCGCGCTGACCCGATCAAGACCCGGCGGGGTCCCCCATGCTCATCAGGCCGCGCAGTCCGACCTGGAGCGTCTCGACCGGGAGTTCACCGAAGAGCGCCTGCTGGGCCGCGAACCCCTGGACGGCGGCGATCATCGTGCGGGCGACCGCGTCCGGGTCCAGATCGGCGCGCATCATCCCGGCCTCCTGGTACCCCTTCACGATCTCGACCCAGGCGTCCCGGACCTTGGCGTACCCCTCGTGGAGCACGGTCGCGAGCCCCTCGTTGCGCAGCGTCTCCGTCCACACCTGCACCATCAGACGGGGGAAGTAGAAGACCCCGTCGACCTGGAGCGCCGGTCTCGACCGGAGCATCTGCCCGAGCACCGTGCCCACGAGTTCGTGCGGCGGCGGGGGCGACGGCTCCTTGCCGACGGCCTCGAACGCGGCCCTGACGTCGTCGAGCACCTCCGTGACGATGGCCTGGATCAGCTCGTCCTTGCCCCGGAAGTACCGGTAGACCGCCCCTGCGGACAGGTCCACCTCCTTGAGGACGTCCTGCATCGAGGTGGCGTGGAAGCCGTTCCGGGCGAAGCAGAGCGCGGCGCCGTCCATGATCTGGCGGCGGCGGGCGTCGAGGTGCTGCTGGGATACGCGGGCCATGGTTCTCAAAGTAAAACGAACATTCCTTCTTGACAAGATTCCGCGACGGCGTGACAGTGAGGCCATCAAGCAAAACGAACGATCCTTCTTTTTAGCTCCTCGGAGGACCCCATGTCCGCCACGCCGCCCACGCCCGACACTCCCCGCACCCCGGCCGCACCCCGGCACGGCCGCAACATGCTGGTCGTGGCGCTGCTCGTCCCGCTGCTGTCGGCGCTGGCCCTCTGGGCCTTCGCCTGGCCCGCCGCCCGGACGGCGCCGCGCGACCTGCCGCTGGGCGTCGCGGGACCCGCCTCCGCCACCGCACCCCTGGAGCACGGACTCCGGGCGAAGGAAGGGGCGTTCGAGATCCACCGGTACGCGGACGAGGCGGCCGCACGGGCCGCGATCGAGGACCGGACCGTGTACGGAGCGGTGGTGGCCGGACCCGGCGGGCCGACGCTGCTGACCGCGTCGGCGGCGGGGCCCGTCGTGGCGCAGCTGCTGCAGCAGGCCGTGACGGCGCAGGCGCCGGACGCGGTGCAGGTGCGGACGGTGGACGTCGTGCCGGCGCCGGCCGCGGATCCCCGTGGCGCCGTGCTGGGTTCGAGCGCGCTGCCGCTGGCGATCGCGGGCATCGCGGGCGGTTCGATCGTCACGCTGCTGCGGCTGCGCGGGGTGCGGGCGGTGGGCGCGCTGCTCGCCGCGTCCGCGGTGGTCGGCGTCGTGGTGGCCGCCCTGGCACACAGCTGGCTCGGGGCACTGACCGGCAACTGGTGGGCGGAGGCGGGAGTCCTCGGCCTCTCCTCGCTCGCCGTGGGGGCGACGGTCGCCGGACTCGCGGCGCTGCTCGGCCCGGCGGGCATCGGCGTGGGCGCGCTCCTGATGGTGCTGCTCGGCAACCCGTTCTCCGGGATGACCTCGGCGCCCCAGCTGCTGCCCGAACCGGCCGGATTCCTCGGCCAGTTGCTGCCGCCGGGCGCCGGGGGCTCGCTGCTGCGCTCGGTCGCCTACTTCGACGGGGCGCGGGCCGCGGCGCCCGCGCTGACCCTCGCCGTGTGGGTGGCGCTCGGCCTCACGGCCGTCCTGCTCGGCGGCCTGCGCGGGCGGCGGACGCGCCCCGAGCCCGCCCGCGCGCCGGCGCGGACCCCGCAGCCCGTGGGCTGACAGCTCCCGCGCCCGGACCGACCGTGCACCCCCGCTGTAGCGGACGGGGGTGCACGGTCCTTTTGCGCGTAGAACCGGGTCGCCGGACCGTCAGCGGACCTCGGGGCCGCGGTGCTCGGCGGCGATGCCGAACCGCTGCCGTTCGCCCGGAGCGGACGTCAGGCCGCCGATCCTCGACACGGCACTGATCACCGGCTCCTCGACCGGGTCGCCCGCCGACTCCCCGAGCGCCTCCAGTCGTTCCAGGTCAGCGGCCGAGACAAGGGCGACGAGGGGCTTGCCGTGCCGGGTGACGACCACGCGCTCGCCGCCGTACACCACGCGGTTGATCAATTCGGCGAGCTCAGCCCTGGCTTGCGTCACCGGAATCTCGTAGGCCATGCTCACCATCGTACGTCATGTACGTCCTGTACATTTTTTACAGGGACGGCTTCCCGGCCCGCCCGGGCACCGTCATGAGCACAGGAGGCGCGAGCACCATGACCCGTCCGTCCGGCCGTTACGTCCTGCCCGAGTTCACCGAGCGCACCTCGTCGGGGCAGCGCACCCTCGATCCGTACTCGAAGCTGCTGGAGGAGCGGATCGTCTTCCTAGGCACCCCGATCGACGACACGTCGGCCAACGACGTGATGGCGCAGTTCATGCACCTCGAGTACCTGGCGCCCGACCAGGACATCTCGCTGTACATCAACTCCCCCGGCGGCTCGTTCAGCGCGATGACGGCGATCTACGACACGATGCAGTTCGTCAGCTGCGAGGTGGAGACGACGTGTCTGGGGCAGGCCGCCTCGGTCTCCGCGGTGCTGCTCGCGGCGGGCGCGCCGGGGAAGCGGATGATGCTGCCCGGGTCGCGGGTGGTGCTCGACCAGCCCGCGCTGCCGGAGCCGGCGCAGGGGCAGCCGACCGATCTGGAGATCTACGCGCGCGAGATGGTGCGCATGCGCGAGCAGGTGGAGGAACTGCTCGCCCGGCACTCCACCAGGTCCCGGGCGCAGATCAGCGACGCCATCGAGCGGGACACCGTACTGACCTCCCAGCAGGCCCTGGAGTACGGCCTGGTGGACCACGTCCTGCAGAACCGCAAGGCGTCGGCGAGCACGCCGGGCACGAGGTGAGGCGCCGATGTATCCACCCGAACCACCGCCCCTGCCCGCACTGACCCGCGCCGAGTGCGAGCTCGTGGACAGCTATCTGGCCGTGGTCGATCTGATCGCGCGGATCAATCCGGCGCGCGGCGACGACACCTACCGGGGCCTGCGGGCGGCGCAGGCGCTCGTCAGCCGGGCGACGGCCCTGCGGGACGCCCTGACGCTGATGCACCAGCGCGGCGAGCACGAGGTGCACGCGACAACCCTCGCACGGGCTTTGCGCGTCCTTGACGGAGAGAGGCGAACACAGAGGGTCACTTTGCCGCCAGAAGTGGTCAGTTGAGGTCGACGAGAGTTGAGGTGTGCTCGCGCGACGACCGACCCGTCTGTGCCGGGATCGAAACGGCCCAGACGGTGTACCCCCGAACGGCGTAGACGTTCGTCCTCCATGAAGCCCGCCGGAGTTGCGTCACGGCTGTACGCGACCACCGGAATTTGATGTTCCGTCGCTGGTACGAGCGTCGTCGGGCGTCGCGGCCGGGCACCGAAAGCCGCACTGTCCACCTGAACGGGTCAAGCGTGAGGAGCCTCACTTACCGCCGGTTCAGCTCGGTTTTCTCGACATCCGTGCGTGAAGATCCCTTCCGACGACAAGCCCCCGCCGCCGCGGCGGGGCGGTCCGTGCGGACGCCGAGTCCTGCCGCCGCCCGGATGCCAGGTCGACAGAAGTGCATCGGCAGGAGTGGAGGACCCAGGCACGACGGTCCACCGGAGCAGCCGTTCCGAGTGGTCCTTGGGGTGAAGCCGCCGCGAGCGGCCGGGCATCTTCGCCGGCCCGAACCCGACAGGTCATCCTTCGCAGGCGGCTGACGAAGGGTTGCGCATGACTGCGCTCAATCGTGTCCCCTCGCTGCTGACCCGGGCCGGAACCGCTTCGGCCCTGACCCTCGCCGTCGCGGGAGCCGGGCTCATGGTCCCCGGCGCCGCGGCCGAGGCATCGGCGGCCACGTCCGCGACCAAGGCACTCCAGGTCGCGGCCTCCAAGAAGGGATCGCCGTACAAGTGGGGCGCCACGGGGCCGCACCGGTTCGACTGCTCGGGCCTGACGCTCTACTCGTTCAAGCGGGCGGGCAAGAAGCTGCCCCGTACCGCCGCGCAGCAGTACAACAAGACCCGTCATGTCTCCGTACACAGCCGCAAGCGCGGTGACCTGGTGTTCTTCCACTCGGGCCGGAGCGTCTACCACGTCGGGATCTACGCCGGTAAGGGCCGGATCTGGCACTCCCCGAAGACCGGGGACGTGGTGCGACTGCAGAAGATCTGGACGAAGAGCGTCTGGTACGGCCGGGTGCGCTGATCCGCACCGCCGCTGCCGCAGAACCGCCCGTGGGGACGGGCCGGGCGCCAGGCCCGTCCCCATGCGCCGCGAACGGTCCCGATTGAGATCGTCCCGGCTGGATACCCGTGCGGCATGAAGGAGCGCAACGAGACGCCCCTGGAACGGGCGGACCGGAACTTCAGTGAGCTGCTGCAGGAACTCCGGGTCATCCAGACCGGGGTGCAGTTCCTGTTCGCCTTCTTGTTGACGCTCGCGTTCACGTCGCGCTTCCCGTCCCTGGACACCGTGCAGCGCGCCACGTACGTGACGACCCTGCTGCTCGCTGTGCTGGCGGCCGCCCTGCTCATGGCGCCCGCCGCCGTGCACCGCGTGCTGTTCCAGATGGGTGCGAAGCGGGAGCTGGTGCAGATCTCGTCGCGGCTGGCCGGCTACGGGATGGCGGCGCTGGTGCTCGCGCTGACCGGTTCGGTGCTGCTGGTGGTCGATGTGACGCTCGACCGGGGCAGCGGCATCGCGGCGGCTGCGGGCACGTTCGTCGTGTGTGCGGGGCTGTGGGCGGTGCTGCCCTGGCTGCTGCGGCGCTCGCTGGTCACGCGAAGAGCGGTTCCAGAAGAAGAACGAGAGCCAGCAGGACCAGGGCGCTCCCGGTGACGCCCTCCACGGCGCGGGCGGTGCGCGGCCTGCGCAGCCACCGGCCGAGCCGGTCCACGAGCAGGGCCACGGTCGGGAACCAGAGCAGGGCGAGCGCCACGACGACGGCCGACAGCACGGCCGTCCGCGGCAGGGCCGGGCTGCCCGCGGGCACGAACTGCGGCAGCACGCTCAAGAAGGTGATGGGCGCCTTCGGGTTGAGCGTGTTCGTCAGGAAGCCCTGGCGCAGCGCGCCGCCCGCCGGGGCCCGCGCCGCGTCGACGGCGGCCTCGGCCCGCTCCCCCAGCGGTCGCAGCGCCGACTGGAGCGTGCGCACCCCCAAATACAGCACATAGGCGCCGCCCGCGAGTTGCAGTGCGTGGAAGAGCGTGGGCACCGCGGTGAGGACGGCCGCGACGCCGGCGACCGCGAGCGCGGTGTGGACGAGGAGTCCCCCGGCGACCCCGAGCGCGCAGGCCACTCCGGCGCGGCGGGAGACGAGCGAGTTGCGTACGACGACGGTGAAGTCGGCGCCCGGCAGCGCCACCATGCCCGCGGCGACGCCCGTGAAGGCGACCAGTTGAGCGTCCATGGACGCCAGCCTGCCCGAACCCGGCCTTCAGCAGGTATGTGGAATATTCTGAGTCTGCCTGAAGCAATGCTTAACCCTTTGGCGATCCTGTGTCGCCCGGTGGCCGGAGGCCGACATGTACGACCCGACGCGGCTCGCCGCGCTGGTGGCGGTCTCCGAGGCCGGTTCGATCACCCGGGCCGCGCAGCGGCTGGGGTTCACGGTGCCCGCCCTGTCGCAGCAGCTGGCGAAGCTGGAACGGGAGGCCGGGGCGGCGCTGCTCGTGCGGCACCACCGGGGCGCCCGGCTGACAGGGGCGGGCGAGGTCCTGGTGGCGGCGGCCCGCCGGGTGCTCGACGAGATGGACCGGGCCCGGCACGAACTGGCGCGGGTGGCCGGGCTGTCGGGCGGGCGGTTGCGGGTCGGGACGTTCACCACGGCGGGGATGCATCTGCTGCCGCCCGCGCTCACCGCGTTCCGCCGGGCGCACCCGGAGGTGGAGCTGGCCGTCGCGGGGTACGAGCCGCCGCTCGGGATCGCGGCCGTGGCCGACGGCACGGTGGACGTCGCGCTCACCCACGCCTACGACCCGGCGGAACCGGTGCCGGTGCCCGCGTCCGTGGTCCAGGAGCCGGTGCTCGTCGATGAGTTGGTCCTGGTGACGGCGCCCGGGCATGCGCTGACCGCGGGGACGGCGGGCACGGTCCGGCTGCCGCTCGGTGAGCTCGCGGGGCAGCCGCTGATCAGCATGGCGCCGACGCATCCGCCGCGCCAGGGCGTCGAGTCGGCGCTGGCGAAGGCCGGGGCGACCCCGTCCGTCCTGGTGGAGACGCCCGGCTATGCGCTGGTGTGCGCGCTGGTGAGCGCCGGTCTCGGGGTGGCGGTGGTGCCGGAGATGGTGGCGCGGACGTCGGCGACGCCGGTCGGCGTACGGCAGTTGGCACCCGGGAACCTGCGGCGCACGATCTCGCTGGTGCACCGGTCGGACGAGACGAACCCGGCCGTGGACAGCTTCCGGGCGCTGGTGCGCGGGACGTTCGGCCGGGCCGGCGGTTGACGGGACGTCGCCGAGCCGAGTTGGCGGATGACGGGACGTCGCGGAGCCGAGCCGGCGGATGACGGGACGTCAGCAGGCGGGCGCCGCGCGGCCGTTGTCGCCGTTCAGGCGGGTGATCCAGGGCAGCGCGATCCACACGGTCTTGCCGCCCTCGGGTGTCGGGGCGACCGAGAGTCTGCCGCCGCACTCCGCGGTGAGGCAGCGGATGATGACCATGCCCCGGCCGTTGTCCTGCTGGACGGCGGCGGGCAGCCGCTTGGGGTAGCGGGGATGACTGTCGGTGACGCCGATGCGCAGCTGCTCGTCGCGCTCCAGCTCCACGTCGACGGTGAAGGTGGGTGACTGACCGAGGGTGTGCTGCACGGCGTTCGTCGCGAGTTCGGAGACGATGAGACGGACGACGTCCGCGGTGTCGGTGTCGCCCGGCATGCCCCACTCCGCCAGTACATGGGTGACGTAGGCACGGGCGGCGGAGACCGAGGCGGGATCGCTCGGCAGCGTGACGGATGCTTCCTGGTGGTCTGCCATGGCGACGTCGTCCCTTTCCCGCCGGGGCCGGTTGTCCGCCTGCGGCGGATCGCTTCACGCGCGGCCCCCGACTACTGCTTCGCGCCAGAGTGCCACTTGGACACCCCTCTATGGTGCCGATCCCTCAAGATATGCATATATCTGTCGCTCGAAGCGGTGAACTCTGCGACGGTAGACCGTATTTGGGCGAGCGCACGCCGGTTCCTCTACCGTCTGCTCAGGAGCTACCCCGTGCGGGTCGGGAAGGAGCCCGGTCCGAGGCCTGAGGCGCCCGAGGAGTCAGAAATGAAGTACGGTCCCGCGGTCCGCCGCCGCAAGCTCGGTTCCGAACTGCGCGCGCTGCGCGTCAAGGCCGGGCTCACCAGTGGTGAGGCAGCCCGGCTCGTCGGCTGGCATCAGTCGAAGGTGAGCCGGATCGAGACAGGGCGCAGTGGCGTGAAGCCGTCGGACGTCCTGCTGCTGCTCGACGCGTTCGACACCCAGGACCCCCAACTGCGCGAGCTGGTGGTCGCGTTGGCGGGCGCGGAGGATGCCGGTGGGCATCATTGGTGGCATGCGTATCGGGGGCTTTTGCCGCCCTCGTACCGAGATTTCATCAGTCTGGAGTCGCAGGCGTGTCAGATCCGCACGCTGGAGACGAGCGTGGTGCCCGGTCTGTTGCAGACGCCCGAATACGCGCGAGCGGTGACGCGTTCGGTACTGGACGGAATGTCGGAACGGCATATCGAGGCACTCGTGGAAGTGCGCCTGGCACGCCAGAGCGTGCTGCAGGCCGACCCTCCGCTGCAGCTCAGCGTGGTTCTCGACGAGGCGGTGCTGCGCCGCGACGTGGGTGGACCAGGCGTCCGGCAAAGGCAGTTGGCACATTTGGCCGAGGCGGCCGAGATGTCGCATGTCCGGATTCAGGTGCTTCCGTTCTCGGCCGGTGGCCACATCGGACTCACAGGTCCTTTCGTTGTGTTCTCATTTCCGAACACAACTGATCTGGATGTGGTTGTTCTCGACCATTTGACGAGTAGCCTCTACCTCGAGCGGAAAGAAGACCTCAAGGCGTACACAGACGCCTTCGACGCTCTTGCGCTCCATGCACTTTCGCCCGAGAAATCATTGGAATTCATCACACAGGTCGCCGGGTGGACGAGGACGCCGACGCCCCGTCGCGCCCCGGTGACGCGTGAGGAGGCACCATGAATGCACTGCCTCGGCCCGTGCCATCCGTTCCGTGCAGCACCTCGCTGAGCGGCGCGGTGTGGCGGCGCAGCAGCCGCAGCACCGGCGCCAACAACTGCGTCGAGACGGCCCCCTTGAGCTCGGGGCACGTCACCGGTCTGCTCGCCGTCCGTGACTCGAAGAACACCGCGGGGCCCGCCCTGCTGTTCCACTCCACCGCCTGGGAAGGCTTCGTCAGCTCCCTGCGGTGACCGCTCCGTCCGGAGCGGTGCGGCTGATCGCCCGTACGGCCTCGACGAGTTGTTCGTCGGTGAGGTCGGCGCGGGCGGTCAGCCGCAGCCGCGAGATGCCGTCCGGCACGGACGGCGGACGGAAGCAGCCCACCGACAGCCCGTTCGCCCGGCACCGCGCGGCCCAGCCCACCACCGCGTCCGGCGAGGGGGCCCGTACGGAGACCACGGCGGCATCGGGGCGCACGGCCGACAGGCCCGCCTCCGTGAGCAGCCGGTGCAGCGTCGCCGCGACCTCACGGGCCCGCGCGGCCCGCTCGGGCTCGGCGCGCAGCAGCCGCAGGGCGCCCAGCGCCGCTCCGGCGGCGGCCGGGGCGAGACCGGTGTCGAAGATGAACGTACGGGCCGCGTTGACGAGGTGGTCGATGACGGCCGCGGGACCGAGGACCGCGCCGCCCTGACTCCCGAAGGACTTGGACAGGGTGACGGTGACGACGGTGTCGGCCGCGCCCGCGAGACCCGCCGCGTGCGGGGCGCCGCGCCCGCCGGCGCCGAGAACGCCCAGGCCGTGCGCGTCGTCGACGATCAGCCCGGCCCCGAACTCCCTTGCCGCAGAAGCGAGTTCACCCAGTGGCGCCTGGTCGCCGTCCACCGAGAAGACCGTGTCGGAGACGACGACGGCCGGTCCCTCATGGGTGCCGAGCGCCTTGCGGACGGCCTCGGGGTCCGCGTGCGGCACGACCTGCGTGGTGCCGCGGGCGAGCCGGCAGCCGTCGATCAGGGAGGCGTGGTTGCCCGCGTCGGACACGATCAGCGAGCCGTGCGGGGCGAGCGCGGTGACGGCGGCCAGGTTCGCCGCGTAGCCGGACGACAGCACGAGCGCGGACTCGGCGCCGCAGAACTCCGCCAGTTCCCGCTCCAGACGGGTGTGCAACTGAGTGGTGCCGGTGACCAGACGCGACCCGGTCGCACCGCCGCCCCACGTCCGTGCGGCCCCGGCGGCGGCCTCGACGACCTCGGGGTGCCGGGCCAGACCCAGATAGTCGTTGCTCGCGAGATCGAGCAACGGGGAGTCGGCGGGGCGCGGGCGCAGGGTGCGCACGAGACCGGCGGACTCACGGGCGTCGCGCTGCTCGTCGAGCCAGCCGAACGCACGGGTGTGGGCTGTGGCCATGACTCCCTCGGTTTGTAGGTAACGCACAGACCCTAGCCGGGCCGCCACAAGGTCATGGTGTGGCAATACCCACACGTCGAACGCCGTCCTTTGTACGAAGTCTCCTTTCGCGAGGGCCTGTCCATAGGCAAGGATCTGACGCCATGGACCTGCTGAACACGCTGGTGGACAAGGGGCTTCGGCGCGAACTGCCGAGCCGTGAAGAGGCGCTCGCCGTGCTGGCGACGACGGACGACGAACTGCTCGACGTGGTGGCCGCGGCCGGCAAGGTGCGCCGCCAGTGGTTCGGACGCCGGGTGAAGCTCAACTATCTGGTGAACCTCAAGTCGGGTCTGTGCCCGGAGGACTGCTCGTACTGCTCGCAGCGGCTCGGTTCGAAGGCGGAGATCCTCAAGTACACCTGGCTCAAGCCGGACGACGCGTCGAAGGCCGCGGCCGCCGGTGTCGCGGGCGGCGCCAAGCGGGTGTGTCTCGTGGCGAGCGGGCGCGGCCCGACGGACAAGGACGTCGACCGGGTCGCTCAGACCATCGACGCGATCAAGTCGCAGAACGAGGGCGTCGAGGTGTGCGCGTGCCTGGGGCTGCTCTCCGACGGGCAGGCCGAGCGGCTGCGCGGGGCGGGCGCGGACGCGTACAACCACAACCTGAACACGTCCGAGGCCACGTACGGCGACATCACCACGACGCACACGTATGCGGACCGGGTCGACACCGTGCAGAAGGCGCACGCGGCCGGGCTCTCGGCCTGTTCGGGGCTGATCGCGGGCATGGGCGAGAGCGACGCGGATCTGGTCGACGTGGTGTTCGGGCTGCGTGAGCTGGACCCGGACTCGGTTCCGGTCAACTTCCTCATCCCGTTCGAGGGCACTCCGCTGGCCAAGGAGTGGAACCTGACCCCCCAGCGCTGCCTGCGGATTCTGGCCATGGTCAGGTTCGTCTGCCCCGACGTCGAGGTGCGGATCGCGGGGGGCCGCGAGGTGCACCTGCGCTCGATGCAGCCGCTGGCCCTGCACATCGCCAACTCCATCTTCCTGGGCGACTACCTGACCAGTGAGGGCCAGGCGGGCCGGGCGGACCTGGACATGATCGCGGACGCCGGTTTCGAGGTGGAGGGCACCGATCAGGTGACGCTGCCCGAGCACCGCTCCGACGCGGCGGGCTGCGCGTCGGAGGGCGGCTCGGCGTGCGGGTCGGAGTCGGGTTCGGTGTGCGGGTCCGCTTCCGGGTCCCCCGAGGCGCCCGAGGCGCGGACCGATCTCGTCGCCGTGCGGCGCCGCGGTGCGGGGACGGATCTCGCCCCCAATGCCTGATCCGCACGTCGAGGAACTGATCGCGCTCGACCGGCAGCACGTCTGGCATCCGTACGGGCCGATGCCCGGCCGGCAGGACCCCCTGGTCGTCGAGTCGGCGGCCGGGGTGCGGCTGCGCGTCGCCGGGCACGGCGAGCTGGTGGACGGCATGTCGTCCTGGTGGTCGGCGATCCACGGCTACAACCACCCGGTGCTGAACGAGGCGGCCCGCGACCAGCTGGACCGGATGAGTCACGTGATGTTCGGCGGGCTCACGCACGAGCCCGCCGTCCGGCTGTCGAAGCGCCTTGTCGACATGTCGCCGGACGGTCTCGAGCACGTGTTCCTGGCCGACTCGGGGTCGGTGTCCGTCGAGGTCGCCCTGAAGATGTGCCTGCAGTACTGGCGCTCGCTGGGCCGTCCCGAGAAGCGCCGGATGCTGACGTGGCGCGGCGGCTACCACGGGGACACCTGGCAGCCGATGTCCGTGTGCGACCCCGAGGGCGGTATGCACCAGTTGTGGTCGGGCGTCCTCCAGGAGCAGGTCTTCGCGGACGCGCCGCCCGGTGCGTACGAGGAGGGGTACGCGGAACACCTTCGGGAGCTGGTCGCGCGGCACGCGCACGAGCTGGCCGCGGTCGTCGTGGAGCCCGTGGTGCAGGGCGCGGGCGGCATGCGCTTCCACTCCCCCGCGTACCTGCGGGTGCTGCGGGAGGCGTGCGACGCGCACGACGTCCTCCTCGTGTTCGACGAGATCGCGACGGGGTTCGGGCGCACGGGGGCGCTGTTCGCCGCCGAGCACGCCGGGGTGACCCCCGACGTGATGTGCGTCGGGAAGGCGCTGACCGGCGGCTATCTGACGATGGCGGCGACGCTGTGCACGGCCCGGGTCGCCGACGGGATCTCCCGCGGCGAGGTGCCGGTGCTCGCGCACGGGCCGACGTTCATGGGCAATCCGCTGGCCGCCGCGGTGGCCTGCGCGTCCATCGACCTGCTGCTCGCGCAGGACTGGCGGGCGGAGGTCAAGCGGATCGAGGCCGGATTGCGGGACGGGCTGGCGCCGGCCGTGGACGCCCCGGGGGTCAGGGACGTACGGGTGCTCGGCGCGATCGGTGTCGTCCAGCTCGACCACGAGGTCGACGTGGCGGCGGCGACCCGGGCCGCGGTCGCGGAGGGCGTGTGGCTGCGCCCGTTCCGCGATCTCGTCTACACGATGCCGCCGTACATCACCGGCGACGAGGACCTGGCACGGATCGGGCGTGCGGTGTGCGCCGCCGCCCGGAAGGGGTGAACAGCGGTGGGGACGACGCGTGACGGGCAGGTCCTGGTGGTCACCGGGACCGGCACCGAGATCGGGAAGACCGTGACCACGGCGGCGATCGCCGCGGTGGCGGTGCGGGCCGGACGGTCGGTGGCCGTGCTCAAGCCGGCCCAGACCGGGGTCGCGCCGGACGAGCCCGGTGATGTCGACGAGGTGGTGCGGCTCGCGGGAGACGCCGTGACGCCCCTCGAACTGGGCCGGTTCCCCGAGCCGCTCGCGCCCGGCACCGCCGCGGCGCGGGCCGGCCTCGCGCCGGTGCGGCCCGCGCAGGTCGCCGAGGCCGCCGAGAAGCTGGCCGCCTCGCACGACCTGGTCCTGGTGGAGGGCGCGGGCGGGCTGCTCGTGCACCTCGACGCGGAGGGGGCGACGCTGGCGGACGCGGCGCGGCTGCTGGGGGCGCCGGTGCTCGTGGTGGCGCAGGCGGGCCTCGGCACGCTGAACTCCGTCCAGTTGACGGCGGAGGCGCTGCGCGCGCGGGGGCTCGGCCAGGCGGGCGTGGTGATCGGCAGCTGGCCCCGGCAGCCCGGACTCGCGGAGCGGTGCAACGTGGCCGATCTGCCCGTGGTGGCGGGCGC
The DNA here is from genome assembly GCF_030766975.1 of Streptomyces sp. KL116D. Lineage (NCBI taxonomy): Bacteria > Bacillati > Actinomycetota > Actinomycetes > Kitasatosporales > Streptomycetaceae > Streptomyces > Streptomyces sp. KL116D. Next base: position 36,472 of record NZ_JASERH010000004.1, read on the forward strand.
CGGCCTGCTGGGGGCGATTCCGGCCGGGGCCGGGGAGCTGGCGGTGGCCGGTTTTCGCACCTCCGCCGGGGGCTGGCTGGGGCCGGAGCTCGGTGGCGTGTGGGACGGTGCGGAATTTGCGCGAGGGGTCGCCTAGGGCCTGTCTCCCAGGTCCCTCCGTCCGCCCGAAGGGCGGGCCCTGCGGCGTCCGGTGCGTGCTCTCGGCGTGCCGGGCTCAAGGTCTCGTACTGGACGTACTCGGCCTTGCGCCCGGTGCGGCGAGAGCGCGTGCCAGGCGTCGTGGGGCAGGAGGGATCTGGGAGACAGGCCCCAGGCGGCGTACCGGGTGGGCGACGGATCGTCGTGGTTTCCGGTCGGGAGGCCGTGCGCGGGGAAGACTCGGGGTAACCGTCGGTCTCACTGAGGAGGGTTCCCATGGTGGGGCGTCCCCTGTCACCTCTGTCACCCCGTAAGGGCTCCGCACGGCGCCCGGCCAAGGATGCGGTGCACCATCCGCTCTTCGCCCGGTTCTACGCCCGGTTCAGCGTGCGCGCCGAGCCGGTGATGGCTCCCGTGCGGACCGAGTTGCTCGCCGGGCTGTCCGGGCGGGTGCTGGAGGTCGGCGCGGGCAACGGGCTGAACTTCGGGTACTACCCGCGCACCGTGTCCGAGGTCGTCGCGATCGAACCGGAGCGCGGGCTGCGCCAGTTGGCGGTCGACGCGGCGCAGCGGGCGGACGTCCCGGTCGACGTGGTGCCGGGTGCCGCGGAGGCGCTGCCGGTGAAGAGCGAGGGGTTCGACGCCGTGGTGCTCTGCATCGTGCTGTGCAGCGTGCGGGACGTGGAGCGAGCGCTGGGCGAGGTGCGGCGGGTCCTGCGGCCCGGCGGCGAGCTGCGGTTCTTCGAGCACGGGCAGGCACCGGGGCGCGGGATGCGGGGCTTCCAGTCGGCGCTGGACCGGACCGTGTGGCCGCGCGCCTTCGGCGGATGTCACGTGGGACGCGACGCGCTGGGCTCCCTGCGGGACGCCGGGTTCGAACTGGGCGCGTACCGGCGGCTGTTGGTGCCGGAGCGCGGGGTGCGCCTGCCCACGTCGTACTGCGTCATCGGGGCCGCGCGGCGGCCGGAGCTCAGCACGTAGGGTTCACCGGCTCCACTTGCGCAGTTCCTTCTCGATGTCGTGGACCGTGGCGCCGCCGTCCTTGACCAGCCGGGCCAGCTCCCGCACCTGCTCGGGGGAGATGACCACCTTGAGGCCGCTGGCGACCAGGTAGGCGTAGGCCACCGCGGAGGCGTACATCGCGTTCGAGCGCTCCAGCGCCGGTACGTGGATGAGGAGTTGGAGCAGCGCCGCGGCACGGGCGTGCGGGGTGTCGTAGACCGGGATCTCGAATATCTGCGCGGTGTGCCGGGAGACGGCGGCCACCAGGGCGCCCCAGTCCGTGACCTGCGGGTCGCCCGGGGTCTTCTGCTCGGCGACCATGAGCAGCCACGCGAGGTCGATGTCGATGTGCGGTTCACTCAACGGGGCGGCGCCGGCCTTCCCTGTCCGTACCGAACTCTTCCGCGAAGACCGCCTCGTACTGCTTCATGAAGTCGGCGGCCGCGTCGACGAACGTCCGGCCGAGCTCGCCGGCGTCCCGTCTGACCAGCTCCTCGATGTACCGGTTCACGCTCATGCCGCGGGCGAGTGCGCGCTCCTTCGCGGCGCGGGCGGTGTCCTCGTCCACGCGCACGTTCAGCTGGGTCTTCGCCATGACCTCACGCTAGCGCCGATGCGCTAGCACCCGCAAGGCGGGCCGGCCCGGCTATCCTCGACTTCGACCTGATGCACAACTGACTTACGGCGTAAGGGAGTTGGGGTGGGGGATGCGGATGTGGTCACGGGTGTGGTCGCGGCCCGGGCCAGGGGTCTGACCAAGGCGTACGGGTCCGGGGAGACCCAGGTCCTCGCGCTCGACGCGGTGGACGTGGAGATCGCCCGGGGACGGTTCACCGCGGTGATGGGGCCTTCGGGCTCGGGGAAGTCCACGCTGATGCACTGCCTCGCCGGGCTCGACACGGTGTCGGCGGGACAGGTGTGGCTGGGTGACACGGAGATCACGGGGCTGAAGGAGCGGGAGCTGACCCGGCTGCGGCGCGACCGCGTGGGCTTCATGTTCCAGTCCTTCAACCTCATCCCGACGCTGAACGCCGCCGAGAACATCACGCTGCCGATGGACATCGCGGGCAAGTCGCCGGACCGGGCGTGGCTGGAGAAGGTCATCGACACGCTGGGACTGCGGGACCGGCTCAAGCACCGGCCGGCCCAGCTGTCGGGCGGCCAGCAGCAGCGGGTCGCGTGCGCCCGGGCGCTGGCGGCCAGGCCCGAGCTGATCTTCGCGGACGAACCGACCGGGAACCTGGACTCACGGGCCGGCCTGGAGGTGCTGGGCTTCCTGCGCGAGGCCGTCGACGACCTGGGGCAGACCGTGGTGATGGTGACGCACGATCCGGGCGCCGCGGCCCACGCCGACCTGGTCCTCTTCCTCGGCGACGGGCGCCTGGTGGACGAGATGCGGGAGCCGACCGCGGAGGCGGTCCTGGAGCGCATGAAGCGGTTCGACGTCGTGCGCGGCGCCATCGGCGACCAGCCCTCGCCGCGGACGTAGCCATGCTGAAGGCGACGCTCAGGAGCTTCCTCGCGCACAAGGGACGCCTCGTCCTGTCGGGCCTCGCCGTGGTCCTCTCGGTGGCGTTCGTGGCGGGCAGCCTGATCTTCTCGGACACCGTGGCCCGCACCTTCGACCGGCTCTTCGCGTCGACGTCGGCGGACGTCCGGGTGAGTCCGAAGGAGGACGACTTCGACGAGTCGATCCCGTCCGGCGACGTGCGGACGCTGCCCGCGTCACTGGCGTCCCGGATCGACCGGGTCGACGGGGTCGCCGCCACGCACATCGACGCCGAGGTCGAGAACATCACGGTGGTCGACCGGCACAACGACTCGGTCGGCCCGACGACGGGCGCGCCGACCATCGCCACCAACTGGGCGCCCACCGACCGCAGTCCGGTCCGGCTGACGTCCGGGCACGCGCCGCGCGGCGACGGCCAGGCGCTCCTCGACGCCGACACCGCGGACAAGAAGCACGTGCGGGTCGGCGACCAGCTCACCGTCCTGGCCGGGCCCGGCTCGTTCGAGGTCGAGATCGTGGGCATCGCGACCTTCCGTACGACGAACCCGGGCGCGGCGCTGGTCTTCCTGGACACGGACACCGCGCAGCGCAGACTGCTCGGCGGTCCCGGGCGGGCCACGAGCATCTCGGTCGACGCGGCGTCGGGGGTCAGCGACGCCGCGCTCAAGCGGAACATCGGCCAAGTCCTGGGCAGCTCCTACGACTTGAAGACGGCCGACGAGGACGCGAAGTCGGCCGCGGAGGACCTGGGCGGATTCCTCGACATCATCAAGTACGTGATGCTGGGCTTCGCGGGCATCGCCGTGCTCGTCGGGGTGTTCCTCATCGTCAACACGTTCTCGATGCTGATCGCCCAGCGGACCAGGGAGTTGGGGCTGCTGCGGGCGCTCGGTGCGGACCGGCGGCAGGTGCGGCGGTCCGTCCTGACGGAGGCGGTGCTGCTCGGGTTCGTCAGTTCCGCGGTCGGGCTGGGTCTCGGGATCGGGCTCGCGGCGGGGCTCATCAAGCTCATGGGCGTCTTCGGGATGAACCTCAAGTCCACGGAGATGGTGGTCGGCTGGGGCACGCCCGTCGCCGCCTTCGTGGTCGGGGTCGGGGTGACGTTCGTGGCGGCCTACCTGCCGTCGCGGCGGGCGGCCCGGGTCTCCCCCATGGCGGCACTGGCCGATGCGGAGATCGCCGGTGTGGGGCGGCCGTTGCGGGTGCGGGCCCTCGTCGGAGGGCTCCTCGCGGCCGCCGGGGCCGCCGCGCTCCTCGGCTGCGCCGCCGCGACGCGGACCGCTACGGCGAGTTCCCTGCTCGTGCTCGGCATCGTGCTGACGCTGATCGCCACGGTCGTCGCGGGCCCGCTGCTCGTCCGACCCGTCATCCGGGTCCTGGGCGCCGCGTTCCCGGCCCTGTTCGGGTCGGTCGGGCGGATGAGCCAGCGCAACGCGCTGCGCAACCCGCGTCGTACCGGCGCCACCGCGGCCGCCCTGATGGTGGGGCTCGCGCTGGTCGCGGGCATGTCGGTGGCGAGCGCGTCCATGAGCACGTCGTTCGACGACCAGATCGACGAGACGCTCGGCGCCGACTTCACCGTGCAGAACGCCAACTTCGTGCCGTTCCCGCAGGAGGTCACCGAGAAGATCAACGACACCGACGGCGTCGGTCTCGTCGTGCGCCAGCGGTTCACCGCGCTCGCCGTGCGGCTGCCGGACGGCGACCGGGTCAGGACGACCGCAGCCGGGTGGGACGCGCGGCTGGACGACGTCGCCCACGTCACGTACGCACAGGGCACCAGTGCGCAGGCGCTCGCGCCCGGACACATCGCGCTGCAGAAGGAGTTCGCGGACGACCACGAGGTGCGCATGGGCAGCGTGCTCCCGGTGGAGTTCCCCGGCGGGCGGCGCGCGTCGCTCACCGTGGGCGCGCTCACCGACCGGGAGACCAACGACTTCGGGATGCGCGGCGGCTTCTTCGTCGGCCTGTCCACCCTGGTGACGTACGTGCCCGGCGGCCAGGACTCGGCGGTCTACGTGAACGCGGCGTCCGGCACCTCCGCCGACACCCTGCGGGCGCGGCTGGAGAAGTCCCTCGATCCGTACCCGCAGGTGCAGGTGCGCGACCTCGCCGACTACAAGGCCCTGGTCCACGACCAGATCGCGGTGCTGCTGTACCTGGTGTACGCGCTCCTCGGCCTGGCGATCGTCATCGCGGTCCTGGGCGTCGTCAACACCCTTGCCCTGTCGGTCGTGGAGCGCACCCGGGAGATCGGTCTGCTGCGGGCGATCGGGCTCGCGCGGCGGCAGCTGCGGCGGATGATCCGTCTCGAATCCGTGGTGATCGCCGTGTTCGGCGCGGTCCTCGGACTGGCGCTCGGCCTGGTGTGGGGCGTGGCGGCGCAGCAGGTCCTCGCCCTGGAGGGCATGAAGGCGCTGGCGATCCCGTGGCCGACGATCGTGGCGGTCGTGGTCGGTTCGGTGGTCGTGGGGCTCGCCGCGGCCCTGCTTCCCGCGCTGCGGGCGTCGCGGCTGAACGTGCTGGCGGCCATCGCTCACGAGTGATGGGATGGGGCGGCCGGACACTCCGTCCGACCGCCCCAAGTCGCCCGCACGTGAGGAGAGTTCATGACCCGCCCGTTCCGTTTCGGCGTCAATCTCATCGCTCCTTCGCCCGGCGACGCGTGGCGCGCCAAGTGCCGCAGGGCGGAGGAGCTGGGCTTCGACGTGATCTCCGTGGCCGACCACCTGGGCATGCCGTCGCCGTTCCCAGCCCTGGTGGCGGCGGCCGAGGCGACGACCCGGCCGCGCCTCGGCACGTTCGTGCTCAACTGCGCGTTCTGGAACCCGGTGCTGCTCGCCCGCGAGGTGGCGACCGCCGTCGCACTGACCGACGGCCGGCTCGAACTGGGCCTCGGCACCGGATACGTGCGTGCGGAGTTCGAGCAGGCAGGCGTCGAGTGGGGCACGCCGGGCAGCCGGGTGGACCGGCTCCTGCACACCGTGGAGGAGCTGGAGCGGCTGCTGCCCTCGTCCGGGCCGGGCTCGCGGCCGCCGCTGCTGATCGGCGGGAACGGGGACCGGATGCTGCGGATCGTCGCCGAGCACGCCGACATCGCCGCGTTCGTCGGCGCGCGCCCGGCCCCCGAGCTGCCCAGCGGCCTCTTCCCGCTGTCGGCCGAGGAGCTGGACGGGCGGGTGGCCGCGTACCGGAAGTTCGCCGCGGACCGGGCCGAGCCCGCCGAGCGGAACCTGCTCGTCCAGCTGGTGGACGTCACCGACGATCCGGCGGCCTCGGCGCGGCCCTGGCTGGAGCGCATGCCGACCCTCACCGAGCAGGACGTCCTGGACTCACCGCTCGTCCTGGTCGGCAGCGTCGAGCAGATCGCCCGGCGGCTGATCGAGCAGCGGGAGCGGTTCGGGTTCTCGTACATCACCGTCCTGGAGCCGCACATGGAGGTCCTCGCGCCGGTCATCGAGGAGCTGCGCGGGCGGTGACCGTCCGGCATGTGGAATTCGGCGGCGGACGACGGCCGACCGGTGATGGGATCGGGCCATGAGCGATCTTCGTATCCGGTCCGCCGCACCCACCGACCTCGACGCCGTGCTGGCGTTCTGGAAGACGGCCGCGGAGGGCACGAGCATCAGCGACGACCGGGCGGGCGTCGAGCGCCTGGTCGCGAGGGACCCCGAGGCCCTGCTGCTCGCCGAGCGCGACGGCGAGCTGCTCGGCACGGTCGTCGCGGGCTTCGACGGCTGGCGCTGCCACCTGTACCGGCTCGCGGTGCGCCCCGACGCCCGACGGCAGGGCATCGGATCCGCGCTGCTGACGGCCGCCGAGGAGCGGTTCGTGGCGCTCGGCGGGCGGCGCGGCGACGCGATGGTCCTGGACCGCAACGAGCGGGCGCACCACGCGTGGCAGGCGGCGGGGTACGCGCGCCAGCCGCAGTGGAGCCGCTGGGTGAAGCACCTGCTCGACGACTGAGCGGACCCCGGCGGCGCCCCGGGCGAGGAGGGGGCGCGGGACCGGTAAGGAAAACCGCTTTGCCGACCCTTTACCATGGGTGGGTCACTCGTAATTTCTGCGAAAGGTGTGAGCGTCCGCCCATGGGCGAGCCCCCCAGTACCCGGTCCGTCCCCCTGCGCGGCTCCCGCGAGCGCGCGTCCGCCCCACCCCTGGCCGATCATGGGACGGAGGTGACGACCCGATGACCGAAGTGCTTCTGCTCGCCGTCGCAGTGCTTCTCTCGCTGGCCTGCGGCGCCTTCGTCGCGGCGGAGTTCTCGCTCACGACCGTCGAGCGCAGCGATCTCGAACAGGCGGTCGAGCGCGGTGAGCGCGGCGCGTCCAGCGCCCTGAAGGCCGTACGGAACCTGACGTTCCAGCTGTCCGGTGCCCAGCTCGGCATCACCGTCACCAATCTGGTCGTCGGCATGCTCGCCGAGCCGTCCATCGGCAAGCTCATCGCGGGCCCCCTCGAAGCGATCGGCGTCCCCGATTCGGCGTCGTCGTCGGTCGCGCTGGTCATCGGCACCGCCCTGTCGACCGTGTTCCTGATGGTCGTCGGCGAGCTGGTGCCGAAGAACTGGGCGATCTCGTCGCCGCTGGCCGTCTCCAAGCGGGTGGCGACGCCGCAGCGCTGGTTCAGCGCGGCGTTCCGCCCGTTCATCACCCACCTGAACAACACGGCGAACCGTCTCGTGCGCCGGTTCGGCATCGAGCCGACCGAGGAGCTGGCCTCCGCGCGCGGCCCGCAGGAGCTCATGGCGCTCGCCCGGCACTCCGCCAAGGAGGGTGCCCTGGAGGCGGACACCGCCGAGCTGTTCGTCCGGACGCTGAACCTGGCCGACCTGACCGCGGAGAACGTGATGACGCCGCGCGTCCAGGTCATGGCCCTCGACGTGCAGGCGACCTGCGAGGACGTGGCGAACGCGACCCGGGCCACCGGCCTCTCCCGGTTCCCCGTCTACCGCGGCAACCTCGACACCGTCGTCGGCATCGTGCACATCAAGGACGTGCTCGCCGTGCCCGACCGGCAGCGCCCCCGCAAGGGCGTGGCCGACCTGCTGCGCGAGCCGCTGCTCGTCCCCGAGTCGCTGACCGTGGAGCGGCTGCTCGACCGGCTGTCCGGGAAGCGCACGATGGCCGTGGTCATCGACGAGTACGGCGGCACCGCCGGCGTCGCCACCCTGGAGGACATCGTCGAGGAGGTCGTCGGCGAGGTGCGGGACGAGCACGACCCGCACGAGACGCCCGACATCGCGCCGGCCGGTGCCGACGAGCAGGGCCGCGCCCTGTTCTCGGCGGACGGCGCCGCCCGCACCGACCAGCTGGCCCGCGTCGGACTGCGCGCGCCCGACGGCCCGTACGAGACGCTCGCCGGGCTCGTCGCGACCGAGCTGGGCCGGATCCCGGACGTCGGCGACAGCGTCGAGGTCACCGGCTGGCGGCTCGACGTCGTGGACGCGCACGGCCACCGTGCCGCCCGCGTCCTGCTGCACGCCCCGCTGACCGACAGCGCCACCCCGGAGGAGGCCCGATGACCGCGATCCAGCTTCTGATCGGCCTGGCGACCCTCGTCGTCAACGCCTTCTTCGTGGGCGCCGAGTTCGCCCTGATCTCGGTGCGCCGCAGCCAGATCGAACCGCACGCCGAGGACGGCGACCGCCGGGCCCGCAGCGTCCTGTGGGGCCTGCAGCACGTGTCCGCGCTGCTCGCCGCCGCGCAGCTCGGCATCACGCTGTGCACGCTGGTCCTCGGCATCGTGGCCGAGCCGGCGATCGCGCACCTGCTGGAGCCGGTCTTCGACGGCGTCGGCGTGCCGCACGGCCTGGTCCACCCGATCTCGTTCGTGATCGCGCTGACCGTGGCGACGTATCTGCACATGCTGCTCGGCGAGATGGTGCCGAAGAACATCGCGCTCGCCGAGCCGGTGCGCTCCGCGCTGCTCCTCGGCCCGCCGCTGGTGGCCCTGGCGCGCGCCCTGCGCCCGGTGATCTTCACGATCAACGCCTTCGCGAACACGCTGCTCAAGCTGCTCCGCGTCGAGGTCAAGGACGAGGTCGCGGCGACGTTCTCGGACGACGAACTGGCCCGGATGGTCAAGGACTCCTCGGACGCCGGGCTGATCAACGACCGGGCCCAGGAGCGGCTGCACGACGCGCTCGAACTGGGCCGCCGCCCGGTGAAGGAGATCGTCCTGCCGCTGGAGAAGGTCGTCTACGCGCGCGTGGGCGTGACCCCCGAGCAGCTGGAGCGGCTCTCCGCCGAGTCCGGCTTCTCCCGCTTCCCCGTGGTGGACGAGGGCCGGCGCATCGTCGGCTATCTGCACGTGAAGGACGCGCTGGACGCGATGCCGCGCGATCTGCCGTTCCGGGTGCCGGACATGCGCTCCATCGCGCGGGTGCGGGAGACGACGCCGCTGGACGACGTCCTGACGGCGATGCGCGGCAGCCGTACGCACGTGGCCGCGGTGCTCGGCTCGGACGGCCGGCTCGCCGGTCTGGTGACCATGGAGGACGTGCTGCGGGAGCTGTTCGGGCTACCCGTCTGAGGCAAATCCGAGGCAGCTCCGAGGCAACTCCGAAGCGGCAGGGGGCAAGGTCGTGAGTCAGCTCGTCCTGAAGGACGTGTCGTACGGGTATCCGGACCGGCCGGTGCTCGACCGGGTCTCGCTGACGGTGCGGCCCGGCGAGCACGTGGCGATCATCGGCGAGAACGGTTCGGGCAAGTCGACGCTGCTGCGCATCGTGGCCGGTGAGCTGCTCCCCGCCGAGGGGTCCGCGGTCGTGGTCGCCGACGGCGGCACCGGCTACCTCGCCCAGACGCTCCGGCTGCCGCCCGAGGCGACCGTGCGGGACGCCGTCGACGACGCGCTCGCGGACCTGCGCGACCTGGAGCGCCGGATCAGGGCGGCCGAGGCGGAGCTCGGCTCGGCGGACCGGGCCGGGCTCGCCGCGTACGCGGATCTGGTGGCGGCCTTCGAGGCGCGCGACGGCTATCGCGCCGACGCCCGGCTGGAGGCCGCCCTGCACGGGCTCGGCGTACCCCGGCTGGATCGCACGCGGACGCTCGGCTCGCTCTCCGGCGGTGAGGCGGCGCGGCTCGCGCTCGCCTGTGTGCTCGCGCCGCAGCCCGAGCTGCTGCTCCTGGACGAGCCGACGAACCACCTCGACGACCAGGCGCTCGGCTGGCTGGAGGACCGGCTGCGGGCCCACCGCGGCACCGTCGTCGCCGTCACCCACGACCGGGTCTTCCTCGACCGGGTGGCGGGCGCGATCGTCGAGGTCGACGGGGACCGCCGCTCGGTGGCGCGGTACGGCAACGGCTGGCACGGCTACCTGGAGCAGCGCACGGCGCTGCGGCGCCGCTGGGAGGAGCGGCACCGGGCGTGGCGCGACGAGGTGGAGCGGCAGGAGCGGATCGCCGAGGGGACGGCGGACCGGCTCTCCAGCGGCTGGCGGATGCGGGACAGCAGCTCGTTCGCCAAGTTCTCCAAGCACCAGCGGTCGGTGGAGGGCCAGGTCTCGGGCATCGTCCGCAACGCGCGCGAGCGGCTGCGTAGGCTGCGCGCCGAGCCCGTGCCGAGGCCGCCGGACCCGCTGCGGTTCCTGGCGGGCGAGGGCGCGCTGGAGGGCGGCGACCATCCGTTCGTACGGCCCGTCGAGGTGACGGACGCCGTGGTGGGCGAGCGGCTCGCGGTGGACCGGCTGGTGCTGGAGCCGGGCTCACGGACGCTGGTGACGGGGCCGAACGGCGCGGGCAAGTCGACCCTGCTGGCGCTCCTCGCGGGGCGGCTCGTACCGGATCGCGGCAGCGTCCAGCTGCCGCCGCGCATCGGCTACCTGACGCAGGAGGTGGCGCACGACGGCGTCGGCCTGCCGCTGCTCGACGCGTTCGCGGCCGGGCTCGGCGGGCTGCCGGAGGACCACGCGGAGACGCTCCTGGCCCTCGGGCTGTTCCGCGAGGAGGACCTGTCCGTGCCGGTGCGCGGCCTCTCCGTGGGGCAGCGCCGCCGCCTCGACCTGGCGCGCCTGGTCACCCGCCCCGCCGATCTGCTGCTCCTGGACGAGCCGACGAACCACGTGTCCCCCGCGCTCGTCGAGGACCTGGACGAGGCGCTCGCCGGGTACGCGGGCACGCTCGTGGTGGTCTCGCACGACCGCAGGCTGCGGGAGCGGTTCGCCGGGGACCAGGTGCGGATCGCCGACGGGGCGCTGGTCGCCGGCGGCTGACGTCAGGCGGCGGGCCGGGCGGGCTCTGCCGAGGTCGTCCCGCCGGTGGGCTCTTCCAGGATGCCGGGGCCGTGCGGTCCGATGCCGGCCGTGCCGACGGCCGTGAGGACGGCGAGCAGGGTGGCCAGGCCCGCGGTGCCGAGTGCGGCCACCCAGTCGACGTCGAGCAGGTTCGTGGCGCCGGCCACGAGGACGGCGGCGAGGGCCTGGGCGAAGGTCCTGATCGCGCGCTCGGCGGTGGCCTTCCAGAAGGCGGTGCTCCACATGGTCGTCTCCCCCGTCTCGTTCGTGCTGCCGTGCCGCTGTGCCGTCTGCTCCTGGAATACCGCGGGGCCGGGCCGCTGCCCAGACCTGCGGCGCGCGGAGCTGTGACCGGCCGGGATACCATCACTGGCGCCATGCAGATGAATGCCAAATACACCAGCCTCGTCGCGGTCGGCGACTCCTTCACCGAGGGCATGTCGGACCGGCTCCCGGACGGCTCGTACCGCGGCTGGGCCGACGTGCTGGCCGGCCGGCTGGCGGCCCAGAGCCCCGGCTTCCGGTACGCGAACCTCGCCGTGCGCGGCAAGCTCATCGGGCAGATCGTCGACGAGCAGATCGATGTCGCCGCCGCCATGAAGGCGGACGTGGTGACCCTCGTCGGCGGCCTCAACGACACCCTGCGCCCCAAGTGCGACATGGTCCGGGTCCGCGATCTGCTCACGGAGGCCGTCGAGAGGCTGGCCCCGTCGTGCGAGCGGCTGGTCCTGATGCGTTCGCCGGGGCGCAACGGTCCGGTGATGGAGCGGTTCCGGCCGCGCATGGAGGAGCTGTTCACCTGCATCGACGACCTCGCGGCGCGGCACGACGCCGTGGTCGTCGATCTGTACGGGGCCGCGGCCCTGGGCGACCAGCGCATGTGGGACGTGGACCGGCTGCACCTGACGACGGAGGGCCATCGCCGGGTCGCCGAGGCGGTGTGGCAGGCGCTCGGGTACGACGCCGAGTCCGACTGGCGGGCCGCGCTGCCGACCGCGGTCCCGCCGAACTGGGTGACCCGCCGGGCGGCCGACGCGCGCTTCGCCAAGCAGCACCTCGTGCCGTGGATCGGGCGGCGGCTGACCGGCCGCTCCTCGGGTGACGGGCGGCCGCCGAAGCGGGCCGAGCTGACGCCCTACGCCGACCTCGCCGACCACACCGACGACCGCCCCTAGAGGTCACCGGGTGGTGCGGGCCGCCATCACGCCGAATCCTGCGATGTACTCCGGGATCGGCCGGTAGAACGAGTACGCCACGTCGTAGGGGCCCGCGGCGCCGAGCGCCGCGAAGGCGGCGACCCAGGTGCGGACCTCGTGCGCGGAGTTCCCCGCGTCCTTCGCCATCTGGTCCGCGGTCATCGCGTCGATCGGCGACAGGTCCCCGGAGGCGAGCACCGCCATCAGGTTCCGGTCCCACTCGGGGTTGAGGTCGCGGATGTCGGCCGTGCCCGCCGCGAAGGCCTTCGCCGTGTCGATGACCCGCTGCTGGCGCGCGTCGCGGGCGGCGGCCGTGGGGTGGCGCCCGTTGAGCAGCAGGGCGCGGGCGGCGTCGTCGGCGGTGGCCCACTGGGGCACGGGCGGGTCGTGGGAGAGTCCGCCGGAGCCGACGACGAGGACGCGTTCGTCCTGGAGCGCCGCGAGGTACGAGCCGATCGCTTCGCCGAGCCGGCGCACGCGGCGCATCGTCACGAAGGGCCTGGCGACGCCGTTGACGAAGACCGGGACGGTGGGGACGGTGTCGACGCCGCCGAAGAGGATCTCCAGCGGCTGAACGGCGCCGTGGTCGACCTCCATGCGGCGGGAGACGGCCACGTCGATGTCCCGCTCGGCCACCCACTGCGCGAGCTCCTCGGCACGCTCGCCCGGCACGCTCAGCGGCCCTTCGGTGGTGCCGTAGTCGCCGACGCCCACGGCGTCGAAGCCGATGCAGAACGGCGGCATCAGGTCGTGGAAGAAGCCGTTGTAGTGGTCGGGCGCGAAGGAGACGACCAGGGTGGGGTCGTACTCCGTCACGAAGTTCCGCACGGTGTCGAAGGCGCCCTGGACCGCGTCGGCCACCTCTGCGGGCGGATCGGCGTACTCCAGCAGCGGGCTGTGCGACATGGTGACGAGGGCGAGGGTCATGCCGGGACTCCTTCCGTGGTGAGGGATCCGGCCGCGAGAACGGCGGCGAGGGTCCGCGAGGCCTGCACGGTCAGCGAGGCGGCCGCGACGAAGCGGTCGGGACGCAGGACGACCAGACCGCAGGCGCGGGTGTCGAACCAGTTCTTGAGCGCTCCGGTGCTGTCGCCGACCACCGTGACCGGCGCCGGTGAGCCGGCGGAGCGCTGCTCGGCCCAGGCGCGCTGGGTCTCGGGCACGAAGGAGACCAGGGCGATGCGGTGGCGCCGGACGAGCGCCAGGTCGGCCGGTGACAGGAAGGCCGTCGGGTCGGTGCCCCAGGTGGCGAGGGTCCACCAGTCGCCGGTGACCTCGTCGAGCAGGACGTCCGTGGCGTCCGCCGTGCTGACGCGCGGCTGGATGAACTGCAGCCCCACCGGGGAGAGTTCACCGGCGGAGTCGGTGAACGGGGCGAGCCGGCCGCGCTTGAACCCGGCCCGCGCGGTGCCCGGCGCGAGGGTCGCCTGGTCGACGACGACACCCGCGGCGTAGCGCGGCATGGGCTTGAACCGCAGGTCGGTGAAGTACGACTTCCACCGCGGTACGAGATTGAGCACGACGGCACAGGCGTCGCGCAGCCCACCGCCGAAGCGGCCCATCTTCATGATCGTGCCGGCCGCCATGTTCACGTCGATCATGTCGGCGGCGTGCCGGCGGCGCTCCTCGGTGTAGGTGTCGAGGAGGGCGGCGTCGGCGCTGCCGTCGAGGACGGAGGTGAGCTTCCACGCCAGGTTGGTGGCGTCGCGGATGCCCGAGTTCCAGCCCTGGCCGAGCCAGACCGGCATCAGGTGGGCGGCGTCGCCCGCGATGAGGACGCGCCCCTTGCGGAAGGAGGCGGCCACCCGCCCGTGGTGGGTGAAGGTGCGCTGGTTGATGACCGTGAGCGCCGCCGGGTCGGGGACGTGCCGCTCCAGCAGGGAGTGCATGAAGGCGGGGTCGTCGACCCGTTCGGTGGGCTCGTCGTCGTGCAGCATGAACTCCCAGCGGCGGATGCCCTGGGGCAGGCCGATGGATACGTAGGGGCGGCGCGTGTCGGCGCCGAGGTAGACGGACGGGGTGCCGATCGGGTCGTTCTCGACGTCGACGACCACCCAGCGGGTCGAGGGCGACTTGCCCTCGAACGGCACGCCCATCCACTTGCGGGTGAAGGAGCTGCCGCCCTCGCAGCCGACGGCGTACGCGGCGGTGAGGGTGACGGTGCCGGTGGCCTCGCCGTCGGCGTCGAGCCGCTCGGCGGTGACCGCGACGTGGTCGCCGCGGTCCTCCAGGCCCACGACCCGGTGGCCGAAGCGCAGTTCGGTGCCGGGGAACCGGTCGAGGCCCGCGGCGAGTTCCCGGTCGACCAGCGGCTGGATGAAGCCGTGCTTGCGCGCGTGGCCGAACTCCTGGGTCCGCGGGTCGTTGGTGGCGAGGACCCGCCCCTTGCCGTTGACCAGCCGCACCACGTGGTGCGCGACGGTGTAGGGGCGGACCTTCTCCCACAGTCCGGCCGTGCTCAGCGTGCGGATCGATTCGTCGTCGAGTCCGACGCCGCGGGGGTAGTCGATGAGCCGGTCGCGGCTCTCCAGGACGGTGGCCCGGTGGCCGCGCACGCCGAGCAGGTTGGCGAGGGTGAGGCCGACGGGACCGGCTCCGATGACAACGACGTCGGTGTCGAGGGTGGTCATGTTCTGCGTCCGATCGAGTTCGGGGTCGGGTCGGGCCGGCTCAGTTGTGCGACAGGAAGTCGACGACGAGGCGGTTGAACTCGGCGGCGTGCTCGATCATCGCCCAGTGGCCGCAGCGGTTGAGCAGTACGAGCCGGGCGTCCGGGATGTTCGCCAGCAGCCACAGGCTGATCTCGTAGGGCAGGACCCGGTCGTCCTTGCCGTGGACGAGCAGGGTCGGCGCCGTGATGCCGGGGATCCTGTCGCGGTCGACCCGGACCGGGATGGGGGCGCCGTGCGCGAGCCCCTCGACATAGTTGGCGAGGTGGTCGGGGCGGCTGAGCGCGGCCTCCGAACGGGCCCGGGTGAGCTCCGGGGTCGCGAAGCGCTCCTTGTCGTACGTCATGATCTCGACGAGCGCCCGCATGTTCTCCGGGCTGGCGTCCTTGTACGCCCTGACGAGCACCTTCAGGCCTTCGCTCGGCCCGTCGCCCGCGCCGAAGAGGGTGGCGGGGCCGCGGCCGAGCGAGGCGCCCATGGTCACCAGGTGGCTGAGGCGTTCGGGGTGCAGCGTGGCGAAGCGGATCGCGGTGTGGGCGCCCATCGAGTTGCCGACGAGGGCCGCCGTCCGGATCCCGAGGGCGTCGAGGAACTCCGTGAGCGTCGTGTCGTGGTCCATGTCCTTGGTCGCCTGGGCGTCGGAGTCACCCCAGCCCGGCATGTCGGGTGCGAGGACGTGGAATCCGGCGTCGGCGATCGCGCCCAGGTTCCCGGAGAAGTTCGACCAGCCGGTCGCGCCGGGACCCGAGCCGTGCAGCAGGACGACGGGGACGCCCCCGCGCTCCCCGGCCTCGTAGTAGCGCAGGCGCAGGCCCGACGGAAGCGTGATGTCGCGGGCTGCGGATTCCTTGGTGACGGTCATGACCTGAACTCACTCTCGTGCGTTATCTGCACGCAACCAACCGATAGTTGCACAACGACTTGTATGCAACGCCCAGGGCAGGGGATTGTCAAGGGTGGGCGGGCGGCGCGGGCAAAGGGCCCGTGACCTGTAGGTTCCTACATCTGGCTGATGGTTCGGAGCCTGTACGGACGCCCGGTAAACTCCGTACACGTGACTGCGCCTGCCAAGCCCCGTATCCCGAACGTTCTCGCCGGACGCTATGCCTCCGCCGAGCTCGCCACCCTCTGGTCGCCGGAGGAGAAGGTGAAGCTGGAGCGACAGCTCTGGCTCGCCGTGCTGAAGGCCCAGAAGGACCTCGGGATCGAGGTGCCGGACGCCGCGATCGCCGACTACGAGCGGGTGCTCGACCAGGTCGACCTGGCCTCCATCGCCGAGCGCGAGAAGGTCACCCGGCACGACGTGAAGGCCCGCATCGAGGAGTTCAACGCGCTCGCCGGGCACGAGCAGGTCCACAAGGGCATGACGTCCCGCGACCTGACGGAGAACGTCGAGCAGCTCCAGATCCGGCTCTCCCTCGAGCTGATCCGGGACCGCTCCGTCGCCGTCCTCGCGCGCCTGGGCAAGCTGGCCGGCGAGTACGGCGAGCTGGTCATGGCGGGCCGCTCCCACAACGTCGCCGCGCAGGCCACCACCCTGGGCAAGCGCTTCGCGACCGCCGCCGACGAGCTGCTCGTCGCGTACGGCCGGGTCGAGGAGCTGCTCGGCCGCTACCCGCTGCGCGGCATCAAGGGCCCGGTCGGCACCGCCCAGGACATGCTCGACCTGCTCGGCGGCGACGCCGCGAAGCTCGCCGACCTGGAGGACCGGATCGCCGGGCACCTGGGCTTCGCCCAGGCCTTCACCTCGGTCGGCCAGGTCTACCCGCGCTCCCTGGACTACGAGGTCATCACCGCGCTCGTGCAGCTCGCCGCGGCCCCCTCCTCGCTGGCCAAGACGATCCGCCTGATGGCCGGCCACGAGCTGGTCACCGAGGGCTTCAAGCCGGGCCAGGTCGGCTCGTCGGCGATGCCGCACAAGATGAACACCCGCTCCTGCGAGCGCGTCAACGGCCTCATGGTCATCCTGCGCGGCTACGCGTCGATGACCGGCGAGCTGGCGGGAGACCAGTGGAACGAGGGCGACGTGTCCTGCTCGGTGGTGCGCCGGGTCGCGCTGCCGGACGCGTTCTTCGCGCTGGACGGTCTCCTGGAGACGTTCCTGACGGTGCTCGACGAGTTCGGCGCGTTCCCCGCCGTCGTCGCCCGTGAGCTGGACCGCTACCTGCCGTTCCTGGCCACGACGAAGGTGCTCATGGCCTCGGTGCGCGCGGGCGTCGGCCGCGAGGAGGCCCACGAGGCCATCAAGGAGAACGCGGTGGCCTCGGCCCTCGCGATGCGCGAGCAGGGCGCCGAGCGCAACGAGCTGCTCGACAAGCTGGCCGCCGACTCCCGCATCCCGCTGGACCGTGCGCAGCTCGACGAACTGATGGCGGACAAGCTGTCGTTCACCGGCGCGGCCGCCGGCCAGGTGGGCCAGATCGTCGCGCGGGTCGACGAGATCGTGAAGCAGCACCCGGAGGCCGCCGGCTACGCGCCGGGGGCGATCCTCTGACGCGGCTCACCACCGAGGAGCTGGAGGCCGCTCGCGGCCTCCAGCTCCCGGACGTCGCGGGCGACGGCCTCCGGGTCCTGTTCTGCGGCATCAATCCGGGTCTGATGAGTGCGGCGACCGGTCACCACTTCGCCCGGCCGGGCAACCGCTTCTGGCCGGTGCTGCACCTGTCCGGCTTCACGCCCCGGCAGCTGAAGCCGTCCGAGCAGGACGAACTGCTGTCGTACGGGCTCGGCATCACCAACGTCGTCGCGCGGGCCACGGCGCGCGCCGACGAGCTGAGCCCGGCGGAGTACCGCGAGGGCGGCCGGCTCCTGACGGAGAAGGTCGCGCGGCTGAAGCCGGCCTGGCTCGCCGTGGTGGGCGTGACCGCGTACCGGTCGGCCTTCGGCGAGCCCAGGGCGAAGATCGGGCCGCAGGAGCGCACCATCGGCGGTTCGCGGGTGTGGGCGCTGCCCAATCCCAGCGGTCTGAACGCGCACTGGTCGACGGCGGCCATGGCGGAGGAGTACGCACGACTGCGGGACGCCTCCGCCGATCCGTCCTAGGGCCTGTCTCCGTGAGACGGGCCCTGGCCGCTACGGCTTACGGGCGACGACCCCGAACTGGGCCACCAGCGGGCCCTCTTCCGTGCCGTCGGTGCGCCAGCGCGCGCAGGAGACGAGGCCCGGCTCGACGAGCTCCAGGCCGTCGAGGAACGCCTTCACGTCGGCGCCGGAGCGGGCGGTGATCGGGGGCGTCGCGTTCTCGTTCCAGAACTTCATCGCGTCCGCGTTGCCCTCCCCGCCCAGCTCCAGCGTGGGGTGGGTGAGGACGACGTAACTGCCGGACGGGATCGCGTCCACCAGACGGCGCACGATGGACGTGGCCTCTTCGGTGTCGAGCACGAAGTTCAGGATGCCCAGGAGCATGATCGCGACGGGCCGGTCGAAGTCGAGCGTGTCGGACGCGGCCTCGACGATGGCCCGCGGGTCGTGGGCGTCGGCGTCCACGTAGCTGGTGGCGCCCTCGGCAGAGCTCGTGAGCAGGGCGCGCGCGTGGGTGAGCACGATCGGGTCGTTGTCGACGTACACGATGCGGGAGTCGGGCGCGATGCGCTGCGCGACCTCGTGCGTGTTCTCCACGGTCGGCAGGCCCGTGCCGATGTCGAGGAACTGGCGGATGCCGGCCTCGCCCGCCAGGAACGTGACGGCCCGGCCCAGGAAGGCGCGGTCGGCGCGGGCGACCTCGCCGATGCTCGGGTACATGGACGTGACCATGTCGCCGACCTGCTCGTCCACCTCGTAGTGGTCCTTGCCGCCCAGCCAGTAGTTCCACACACGGGCGTTGTGCGCGATGTGGCTGGCGATCCGCTCCCCCGGCTGCTGCGCGCTGTCGTCGCTCATGTGCTCTCCTTCGTGCGGTGTGCGATGTGCTGCGGTGGTGGAGCACGGCCGCGGTGGCGGCTGTGGCCGGGCTCAAGATCCCATGGTGGCACGGGAGTTCCGCACGTGTGTCCTGCGCGGGGACTTGTGTCCTGTGCGGGGACTACGGCGGAGCGATGTCGGTGATCACGGCGAGGAGCTGGTACGGCTCTCCGTCGCCCTGCCGGGACACGGCGAGGGCCACCCACCGCTCGCCGACGCTCCACAGGTGGATCTCCTGGGCGCAGGCGCTGAGCCAGCCCCAGGGCTCGGGTATCTCCTCGCCGAACTCCAGCGCCCGCGTGTTCATGCTCCACAGACTGAGCTGGTCCGGGGCTCCCCAGCGGGCGGCGAGCACCGCCGAGAGTGCGTCCCGGTCGGCGTCCGCCCTGGCCTCGGCGAGATCGCGCACCCCGTCGCGCTCCGCCAGCTCGGCCATCACGTAACCGGGTCCGCTCCAGCCCACGTCCGACCTGCCGTGGACGTCCGGGAACGGGCCGGCCCACAGCAGGTCGATCGTCGCGAGCTGCTCCGCGGTGTTCATGGATCCCAGTAAAACGCCCGCCACTGACAACGGGCCGGTCCCCGGTCAGGCGTCCCTGCGCCGGACCGCCCACCACCCGGCGAGCACGGCGGCGGCGGCCCACAGCGCGGTCACGGCGAGCCCCGTCCAGGGCCCGAGCGACCCCACGGCGTGCTGCCGCAGGACCTGCTGCCCCGCCCGGTCGGGCAGGAAGTCGGCGGCCGAGCCCGCCACGTCGCCGACGACGAACGACACGATGAGCAGGAACGGGACGAGGATGCTCAACACGGCGACGGCGCTGCGCAGGACGGCCGTCAGACCTGCCGCGAGCAGCGCCATCAGCGCGAGGTACACACCGCCGCCGAAGCAGGCCCGCACGGCCCCCGGGTCGCCGAGGCCCAGCGCGTAGGACCCCATGAACGCCTGCCCGGCGAGGAACGTCGCGAACGTCGTGAGCGTGCCGACGGCGAAGGCGCAGCCGCCGACGACGGCGATCTTGGCCGCGTAGAACAGGCCGCGCCGCGGGACGGCGGACAGGGAGACGCGCAGGGCTCCGTTGAGGTACTCGCAGGAGACGGCGGTGGCGCCGAAGGCGAGCGCCGCGATCTGACCGAAGTTGAGGGCGTAGAAGGCGCCGAGGAGGAGGTCCTCGCTGTCGTCGGCCTCGGCCTGGCCGATGGTGGCGAAGGCCAGGACGGTGACGGCGAGGGTGGCCGCGAAGACCGCGAGGAGCGAGCCGAAGCTGCCGCGCAGCGACCTGATCTTGATCCACTCGGAGTGCAGTACGGCGGTGGTGCTCACGGTCGGGCCTCCTGGAGGGGGGTGGCGGCGAACTCGGCCTCGTGCGCGGTCAGGGCGAGGTAGGCCTGCTCCAACGAGGCCTGCTCGTCGGCCAGTTCGAGGACGGGGATGCCGTCGGCGGCGGCGAGCGCGCCCACCTCCGCCGCGGTGGCGCCGTCGACGGTGCAGCGGCCGTCGTCGGCGACGGCCACCTGGTGACCCGCGCGCGTGAGTGCGGCGCGCAGCCGGCCGGGGTCGGTGGTGCGGACGTGGGCGCGGCGTGCGGTGTGCGCGGCGATGAAGTCCGGCATCGGGGTGTCGGCGAGCAGCCGCCCGCAGCCCAGGACGACGAGGTGGTCGGCGAAGGTGGCGGTCTCGTTCATGAGGTGGCTGGAGACGAGGACGGTGCGGCCGGCGCGGGCCAGGTCGCGCATCAACTCCCTGATCCAGATGATGCCTTCGGGGTCGAGCCCGTTGGACGGCTCGTCCAGCATGACCACCTCGGGGTCGCCGAGCAGCGCCGCCGCGATGCCGAGGCGCTGCCGCATGCCGAGCGAGAACGTCTTGACGCGCCGCCGTGCGACCGCGGCGATCCCCGCCTGTTCCAGCACCTCGTCGACGCGGCGCAGGGGGATGCGGTTGCTGGCGGCGAGCGCCGCGAGGTGTGCGTGGGCGGTGCGCGCTCCGTGGGCGGCCTGCGGGTCGAGCAGCGCGCCCACCACGCGCAGCGGTTCGCCGTACGTCGCGTACGGGCGGCCGCCGACGAGCGCCGTTCCGCGGGTGGGTCGGTCGAGGCCGAGCGCGAGGCGCATGGTGGTGGACTTTCCGGCGCCGTTCGGGCCGAGGAAGCCGGTGACGCGGCCGGGTGCGACGCTGAAGGTCAGCCGGTCCACGGCGCGCGTCGTGCCGTACTCCTTGGTGAGGTCCTGGACGTCGATGCTGGTCATGACGTCAGCCTCGCGTGCGTCGGGGGTGGCGGGCCTCCCCCGCCGGTGGAGATCGTCTCCCCCGCACGGGGGAACCGCCGGGCCCTCGGCGGCTGGCACGATGACGGCATGCCCCGCTTCCTGAGGCCGCTGACGCGGACCGTGACGTACACCCGCTGGCTGCACCTGCTGTGTGCCGGCGCGTTCGCCTTCGTGTGCGCCGCGGTGTACCCCGGGCTCAGCCAACCCACGCTGCGGGACTGGGTTCTCGTGTACCTGGTCCCGGTGCCGCTG
Organism: Streptomyces sp. KL116D; assembly: GCF_030766975.1. NCBI lineage: Bacteria > Bacillati > Actinomycetota > Actinomycetes > Kitasatosporales > Streptomycetaceae > Streptomyces > Streptomyces sp. KL116D. Next base: position 57,643 of record NZ_JASERH010000004.1, read on the forward strand.
CTCGCGCTGGCGGGTCTGGTTCCTCTCGTGCGGCGCGCGGAGGGTCTCCAGGCGCGGTTGATGCTGTTTCCCGGCGGGCACGCGCGCGTGGCGGGGCACGGTGCGGAGAGCGACGTCTCGGTGGCGCCGTCCACCTCGTGGCGCGACCGGGGCAGGACGTCGGCGTGGCTCGTCGTGCGCCTGCTGCTCGGACTGACCGTGGCCCTGCTCTCGGGGCAGGTGATGGCCCTGGTCCTGGACATGACCGCGGCGGCCGCCGGGACGGCGACGCACTCCGCGTCGGTGGTCACCCTGCCGGGCACCGGCTGGTGGTACGGGCTGCTGATCCCCGTGACGCTGTTCGTCCTGCTGTACGTCGTGGTGGGCGCGGGCTGGGCGATGGCGCGGGTCGCCCACACGCTGCTCGGTCCGTCGTCCGCCGAGCGGCTCGCCGCCCTGGAGGAGCGCACCGAGCAGCTTCTCGAGCGCAATCGGATCGCGCGGGAGCTGCACGACTCGATCGGTCACGCGCTCACCGTCGCGGTGGTGCAGGCGGGGGCGGCACGCGCGGCGGGTGATCCGGCGTTCACGGAGCGGGCGTTGGACGCCATCGAGGAGACCGGCAGGGCGGCCCTGGAGGACCTGGAGCGGGTCCTCGTGGTGCTGCGGGAGGCGGAGCAGCCGGCGAGCCGCCGTCCGACGCTCCAGGAGGCGGACCGGCTGCTCGACTCGGCGCGGGCCTCGGGGGCGAAGGTGGACGCGGAGGTGTGCGGCCCGCTGGAGACGGTGCCGGGGCCGGTCTCGCGGGAGGGTTACCGGATCCTTCAGGAGGCGCTCACCAATGTGCTGCGGCACTCCGGGACCGTGCCGGTCCGGGTGTCGCTCGCGGTCGGGGACGGCCGGCTGGTCCTGGAGGTGCGAAATCCGCTGTCCACCGGTGGCGCGTCCGGCGCCGGGGGCACGGGGAGCGGGCTGCGCGGGGTGCGGGAGCGGGCGGCGCTGCTCGGCGGCCGGGCCCGGACGGGTCCCGTCGGCGACGAGTGGCAGGTGCACGTCGAACTCCCGGTGGGGTGATCTACGCTGACCGCGTGTCTGTCACCTCTGTCACGGTTCTCCTCGTCGACGACGAACCCCTGGTCCGCGCGGGACTGCGCGCCGTCCTGGCGGCGCAGCCCGACATCGAGGTGGTGGGCGAGGCGGCGGACGGCGCCGCGGTCGTTCCGCTGGTGCGCGAACTGCGGCCCGACGTGATCGCCATGGACGTACGCATGCCGCTGCTCGACGGGATCGAGGCCACGCGTGCGGTGCTGCGCTCGGTCGAGGATCCGCCGAAGATCCTGGTGATCACCACGTTCGAGAACGACGAGTACGTCTACGGGGCGCTGCGCGCGGGGGCCGACGGCTTCCTGCTGAAGCGGGCGAGGCCAGCCGAGATCGTGCACGCCGTACGGCTCGTCGCGGCGGGCGAGTCCCTCCTCTTCCCGGCCGCCGTGCGCAAGCTGGCCGCCGAGTACGGCACCGCCCCGGCGCGTGCGGCGATGGAGCGGGCGGCGCTGACCGAGCGCGAGGGTGCGGTGCTGCGGCTGATGGCGCGCGGCCTGTCGAACGCGGAGATCGCCGCGGATCTCGTCGTCGGCACCGAGACCGTGAAATCGCATGTGAGCGCCGTGCTGGCCAAGCTGGGGGCGCGCGATCGGACCCAAGCGGTGATCGCCGCCTACGAATCCGGTTTCGTGGCGCCGGGCTGAGGCCCGTTCCGTCCGTTTCGCGCCCTGCCCGGGTGAGCGGACGGGGCCGCAGAAGTGCACCCGGCTCTCGCCGCCGCGGTCCTCTGCGAGTAGCATCCGGCGAACACGCGCAACTGCTGGGAGGACGGACGTTGGGGCAGCTGACCGGCGGGGATCCCTCTCTGCTCAGGCGGATCAACTCCGCGGTGGTGCTGCACGCGTTGCGCGCCACGGATTTCGCGACGCTCACGGAGATCACCCGGGTGACCGGCCTGTCGCGGCCGACCGTCGAGGGGGTCGTCGAGGGGCTCATCGAGGCCGGACTCGTCATGGAGACCACGGTCGAGGAGCCGGGCGCACGGCGTCAGGGACGGCCCGCCCGGAAGTTCCGCTTCCGGGCCGAGGCCGGTCATCTGCTCGGCCTGGAGATCGGGGCGCACCGGGTGGCCGCGGTGCTCTCGGCGCTGGACGGCAGGATCGTCGGTTCGGCGTCCAAGGACGTCGACGAGACCGCTTCGGCGGAGGAGCGCATCGAGCGGGGCCGCGGTGCCGTCGCCGATCTGCTGCGCCGGGCGGGGGTGCCCCGTGGATCGCTGCGCGCGGTCGGCGTGGCCAGCCCCGGCATCGTCGACGCGGACGGGACGGTGCGGCTCGGTACGGCGCTGCCCGGGTGGACCGGGCTGCCGCTCGGCGAACGGCTGCGGCGCTCGTTCAAGTGCCCGGTCCTCGTGGAGAACGACGCGAACACGGCCGCCGTGGCCGAGCACTGGAAGGGCGCCGCGGTCGACTCGGACGACATGGTGTTCGTCATGGCGGGGCTCAGCCCCGGGGCGGGCGCGCTGATCGGTGGGCGGCTGCACCGGGGGTTCGGGGGCGCCGCCGGGGAGATCGGGGCGCTGCATCTGCTGGGCCGCGAGGTGCGGCCCGAGACGCTGCTGTCCACGACGGACGAGCCGCTGCATCCGCTGGACGAGCAGGCCGTGGCGAAGGTGTTCGCGCTGGCGCGGGAGGGCGACGAGCGGGCCGGGGCCGCGGTCGAGCGCTTCATCCAGCGGCTCGTGCACGATGTCGCGGCGCTGGTGCTCGCGCTGGATCCCGAGCTTGTCGTGGTCGGCGGGTGGGCCGCCGGGCTCGACGGTGTGCTCGATCCGCTGCGGCGGGAGCTGGAGCGGTACTGCCTCCGGCCGCCTCGGGTGACTCTGTCGCTGCTGGGTGAGGCTGCTGTGGCTACGGGGGCGTTGCGGTTGGCCCTGGATCATGTGGAGGAGCAGTTGTTCGCCACGGAGAGCACGGTGACGGCCCGCCAGTGAGCCGTGCGCCTGGTGTGGGCCGCGGTTCGGGTTGTGTGGCGGGTGGGCGTGGGTGGGGGGTTTTGCGCAGTTCCCCGCGCCCCTGGAGGGGCGCTCGCGCGGGTGCCGGCTGGGGATGCTTGGCGGCTGAAGGTGCGTGGGGGGGTCTTGCGCAGTTCCCCGCGCCCCTGAAAGGGCCTCCGAGATTGTCCCCTGGGGCGCATGGCGGCTGAACGTGCGTGGGGTGTTCTGCGCAGTTCCCCGCGCCCCTAGAAGCGACGCCCCCGAGACTGACCCCTGGGGTGCATGGCGGCTGAACGTGCGTGGGGTGTTCTGCGCAGTTCCCCGTGCCCCTGGAGGGGCGCCCGGTGTCAGGAGGCCTGGGGGTGGGCGGGGTGGTGGATTTCTACGCCTGTTGTGTCGCCGAAGGTCAGGCGGCAGGTGTCCGCTCGGTACGTCGCCACGGAGACCGCCGCCGTGATGCCCTCGCTGAAGTAGCGGGTGGTGACGACGAGGACCGGGGCGCCGGGGAGGCGGTCGAGTTCCTTGGCGTCGTCGGCGCGGGCGGAACCGAGCTCGACCGCGCGGTCCTGGCCGTCGAGGCCGAAGCGCTGCAGCTCGCGCAGGACGGCACGCGCGCGTGCGGCACCGGACGGAGCGTCTATGGCGGTGAGGTCGGGCACCGAGGACGAGGGCACGTAGAGCAGTTCGGCGGCGACGGGCTGCCCGTGCGAGACACGGGTGCGCCGCAGGACGTGCACGGTCTCGCCGGGGGCGGTCTCCAGCATGCCCGCGACGGCGGCCGGCGGAACGTCCGGCGTGCAGTCCACGGCCTGCCAGGCGTCCCCGCTGGCGCCCGGCCAGTCCTGGTCGGTGGAGGCGACGGCGACGCCCACCCGGGGCGGCGCGACGGTCGTGCCGACGCCGCGGCGGCGCTGCAGCCGGCCTTCGAGTTCGAGCTGCTCGAGGGCCTGTCGGAGCGTGGCGCGGGCGACACCGAACCGGGCCGCGAGATCACGCTCGTTCGGCAGGATCTCCCCCACGGCGAACTCCGAGTCGAGCGCCTCGCTGAGCACGGTCTTCAGGTGCCAGTACTTCGGCTCCGGTGCCGCTTCCAACTGCGTGGTCCCCACCCTGTCCTCCGCAATCGCCGTGTCCCGGCGGCTTTTTAGCGCCCTTGTTTATTAAAGGTTCCTGCACTATCTCTGCGAGCGTAGGCCCGCCCCCAGACTTGGTCAAGACCAATCCTCGATCGGTTACGGCGCGCACAGGGGCCTTGCCGCAGAGCGTTCACGGAGGGCCGCGATCCGTTCATACGGCGTTCGTGAGACCCGCATGAATCGGACATGAGAAGGCGCGAAGAAGCGCCCCGACCGGGAGGGTTGCGTTCGGGGCGGGCCTCGACAGCGCGCCGGATCGCCGCGCAGGGGGAACGAAGAGCGCTGCCTACAGGAGCGACTGAAGCTTGTCCGGGTTGCGCACGATATAGACGCCCTGGATCTTGCCTTCGTACACGCCCAGTTGGAAAGCCGCGTCGAGTTTGCCGTCGACGAGGGCGAGCAGGCCGAGGCCGCCGTTGAGTTCCACGAAACGGAACTCGAAGGCCGTGTCGGCGCCCAGCCGCGCGGCCCCGATCATGAACCGGCCCACCTTGTCCGCGCTCTCGACGACGCGCAGCGGAGCCTTGGCCTTGCCGCCGCTGTCGCCGACGAGCCGGACGTCCGGGGCGAGCAGCGCCATGAGGCCGTCCAGGTCGCCCTCGGAGGCGGCGGCCAGGAACCTCTCGGTGAGGTCGCGCTGTTGGGCCGGGTCCACGTCGAAGCGGGGGCGGCGCTCCTCGACGTGTTTGCGGGCACGGGCGGCGAGTTGACGCACCGCGCTGTCGCCGCGCTCCAGGATGGTGGCGATCTCGGCGAACGGCAGGCCGAAGGCCTCCCGCAGGACGAACACGGCCCGCTCCAGTGGCGACAGGGATTCCAGGACGACGAGCACGGCGAGCGAGACGGAGTCGGCGAGCACGGCCTGTTCGGCGGTGTCGGGCACGGTGGGCCCGAAGTCGGTGACGAGCGGTTCGGGCAGCCAGGGGCCCACGTAGGACTCGCGGCGGGCCTGCTCCTGGCGGAGCCGGTCGACGGCGAGGCGGGTGGTGATGCGCACCAAGTAGGCGCGTGGTTCGCGCACCTCCGCGCGGTCGGCCCGGGACCAGCGCAGCCAGGCGTCCTGCACCACGTCCTCGGCGTCGGCGACACGGCCCAGCATCCGGTAGGCCACGCCCATCAGAACGGGACGGTGCTCTTCGAAGACGTCGATCACGGTGTCGGTGGCCACGCCCCCATCCCAACCGACGAATCGGCGCCTGTCCAGGCGGAGCCGAACCGTCCGCCAGCAGAATGGGCGGGCCTGCGCCGAGGGTCGGCGGGAGGCCGGGGAGGCTGCGATGCGGTACGCGGTTCTGGGCACGGGGATCGTCGGGCGGACGCTTGCGGGGAAGCTGGTCGGGCTGGGGCACGAGGTACGGCTCGGCGCCCGCAGCAAGGACAACCCGGCGGCCCTGGAGTGGGCGCAGCAGGCGGGTCCGCGGGCGAGCGCGGGCACCTTCGCGGACGCCGCCGAGTTCGGGCAGCGGATCATCGAGGCGGTGGGCGGCCACGTCGCGCTCGCCGCGTTGCAGGCGGCCGGGGCCGGGCAGCTCGAAGGGAAGGTGGTCATCGACACGTCGAACAAGCTGGAGCAGGTGGACGGCGGAGTACGGCTCGCACCGCTGGACGACATCGGCAGCGTGGGGGCGCAGTTGCAGCGGGAGTTCCCGCGCGCGCGGGTCGTGAAGACGCTCAACACGCTGAACTTCGCCGTCATGACCGATCCGTCCAGGGTGCCGGGCGAGCACCAGCTGTTCCTCAGCGGGGACGACGCGGAGGCCAAGGAGGAGGTACTCGGTCTGCTGGGCGAGTTCGGCTGGCCGCGGGACCGGGTGATCGACCTGGGCGGCATCGAGACGGCGCGGGCGGTGGAGCTGATGATGCCCCTGTGGCTCACGATGTACGGCAGCGTGGGGCACGGGGACTTCAACTGGCAGATCCGGTCGGCCGGTTGATCCCACCCGCCCGAGCCCCTCCGTCCCGTCTCTTCGGCTCCCCCTCTTGAACTGGGGGCTACTCAGCGGTAATTGTTGCTGACAAGGAGTCTAAGGAACCGTCGCGGCGTGGCGGGGACAGGGAGCGAGCGACATGGCGGCACAGGCATCCTTCACCATCGATAGCCCCGGCGGTCCGCGCACCGTGACCCTCACGTACGAGCGCGCGGGCGCCGGGGAGCCGCTGCTCCTGCTGCACGGGATCGGACACCACTGGCAGGCGTGGCAGCCGGTCCTGCCCATCCTGGCGACCGAGCGGGACGTCATCGCCGTGGACCTGCCGGGGTTCGGGGCGTCGCCCGCGCTGCCGGACGGGCTCGCGTACGACCTGACGAGCGTGGTGCCGGTCCTCGACGCGTTCTGCCGTCATCTCGGGATCGAGCGGCCGCACGTGGCCGGGAACTCGCTGGGCGGCCTGCTCGCCCTGGAGCTGGGCCGCGAGAAGCTCGTACGGTCCGTCACGGCGCTGTCCCCCGCCGGGTTCTGGAGCGAGGCCGAGCGCCGCTACGCGTTCGGCACGCTGCTCGCGATGCGGCAGGGCGCCCGGGCGATGCCGCTGCCGGTGATCGAGCGGCTGTCCCGCTCCGCCGTGGGCCGGGCCGCGCTCACCAGCACCATCTACGCCCGGCCCGGCCGCCGTTCACCGGAGGCCGTGGTCGCCGAGACGCTGGCGCTGCGCGACGCGACCGGGTTCCGCCAGACCCTCGATGCGGGCCGCGGGGTGCTCTTCCGCGACGCCGTCCCCGAGCTGCCCGTCACGATCGCATGGGGCACCCGTGACCGGCTTCTCGTGCGCCGGCAGGGGGTCCGCGCCAAGCACGTCCTGCCGGACGCGCGCCTGGTCAGGCTTCCGGGCTGTGGTCACGTGCCGATGCACGACGACCCGGCTCTGGTCGCCCGCGTCATCCTCGACACCAGCCGCTGACCGGCGGCCGAACACGCCGGAGCCCAGGGCGACCCCGGTGGCGACGAGCGCGCTGCCGATCCCCTGGGCGACGCCGTACGCCCCCGCACCGACCAGCGGTGCGGTGCAGGCGGCCGCGACGGGGATGAGCCCGGAGAAGAGCGTGGCCCGCTCGGCGCCGATCCGCTGCATCCCCATGTACCAGCACACGAACCCGATCACCGTGACGATCACGGCCTGCCACACCAGGGCGGCGGCCTCCGACCGGTCGGGCACGCGCAGCCAGGCGGCGCCGTCCACGGCCACGCCCACGGCCGCCGACTCCAGCGCGGCGATCGCGCACACCGTGCAGGACAGGAGCCGGGGCCCGAGCGGGCGCAGCACCGGGACGGCGAGCACCGCGAACCCCACCTCTCCGGACAGCGCGCCCACGGAGAAGACGATCCCGAGCACGTCCGTGCGGCCCCACCCCTGGACCGTGAACGCCCCGGCGGCCACGAGCAGGGCACCGTAGAGGACGGCCCGTCGGGGACGCCGCCCGCCCAGCAGGGGGACCAGGACGGCGACGACGACGGGTGCGCATCCTACGAAGACACCCGGTACCGCGGGTTCCGCCGTGCGCTCCGCCGCGAGAACCGCGAGGTTGAAGCCCACCATCCCGACGGCCGAGAGCAGCGCCAGCCGCCCCCACTGCCGTCCCTTCAGGCGCCGCAGCGGGGCCAGGCCGCCGCGCCCGACCAGGGGAAGGAGCAGCACACACGCGACTCCGTAGCGGAGGAACTGGCCGCCCGCGTACGGGTAGTGGCCCAGGGCGCTGTTGGCGGTGAAGGAGCCGCCCACCAGGATGCAGGCGACGGCGGCGAGCAGGGAGCCTCGTACGGATGTGGCGTTCATGAGGTCGACGCTAGGAGGCGGACTGGTCCGGTTGGAGGTCCACTTGCCGGACTCCTTCGAGGACCAATCCTCATCGCGCACTAGGGTCCACGGATGACGTCCGACGCCCTCGCGCCCTCAGCGGCCTGGGAGTTGCTGCTGCCCGCTGCCGCCGCTCCGGCACGCGCGCGTGGTCGCGCGCTGCAGTCCGCACTCCGGGAGGCGGTGCGCACGGGCCGGCTCGCTCCCGGGACGCGGCTGCCGTCGAGCCGGGATCTCGCACGCGACCTCGGGGTCTCGCGCGGCCTGGTCACCGAGGCGTACGAGCAGCTGACCGCCGAGGGCTATCTGCGCAGCGGCCGGGGGGCCGGGACCTGGGTGGGCGAGGCGGTCCGGGCGCCGGCGCCGGGGGCCAGGGACCTCGCCCCGCGCAGCTCTCCCGGGGTCCGGGCCGACTTCGTGGCGGGCAGCCCCGACCTGTCGCTGTTCCCGCGTGCGGCGTGGGCGGCGGCGCAGCGGGGCGCGTTGTCCGAACTGCCGCACCAGGGCCTCGGATACCCGGACCCGCGGGGTCTGCCCCGGCTGCGCACCGCCCTCGCCGAGCTGCTCACGCGGCGCCGTGGTGTGGTGGCCGATCCGGAGCGGATCATCGTGTGCTCCGGGGTGACGCAGGCGGTGACGCTGCTCGGGATCGTGCTCCACGCGCGCGGGCAGCAGGGCATCGGTGTCGAGGATCCCGGGAGCCCCCAGTACGAGGACCTGTTCGCGACGGCCGGTCCGCGGGCGGTGCGGCTGCCCGTGGACGCGGAGGGGCTCCGTACGGGGCCGCTGCGGGACTCCGGGGTCCGTACCGTGGTCACGACGCCGTCGCACCACTTCCCGTCCGGCATCGCGTACACCGCGCGGCGCCGGGCCGAACTCCTGGACTGGGCGCGGGAGGTGGACGGGCTCGTCGTGGAGGACGACTACGACGGCGACTTCCGCTACGACCGTGCGCCGGTGGGCGCCCTCCAGGGGCTCGACCCCGATCACGTCGCCTACACCGGTTCGGTCAGCAAGTCGCTGGCGCCGGGGCTTCGGCTCGGCTGGCTGGTCGTGCCGGACGGCCTCGCGGACGAGATCGTGGCCACCAAGCGCTACATGGACCTCGGCAATCCGGCGCTGGACCAGGCGGCCCTGGCCCGGTTCGTCGAGCGCGGCGACTACGACCGTCAGCTGCGCCGCTGCCAACGCGCCTACAAGGAGCGGCGGGACGCGCTGGTGGCCGCTCTCCGGGAGCACCTGCCGGGGACCGAGGTGTCGGGCATCGCGGCGGGACTGCACGTCATCGCCACGCTCCCGGACCGCTGCGGCCCGCAGGACGCCCTCCTCGACCGGTGCGCATCGGCGGGCGTGGCGGTGCGTCCGCTGAGCCACTACGGAAGCGGCACGGGCGACGGGGTCCCTCTGGTGCTCGGCTACGCCCACCTGTCGCCCGCCCGGATCACCGAAGGGGTGCGCCTACTGGCTCGGGCCGCTCAGGAGTTGGACCACGCGCGCGTGCACAGCACCAGGCGGTAGCCGTCGGGGTCCTCCACGGTGACGCCCCACTCGTTCCAGTACGGGTTGGGCGACTTCACCCGCTGCCCGCCGTGCTCTTCGAGGCGCGCGACCAGGCCGTCCGGGACGGGGCCGTCCACGTACACGACCAGGAGGTCTTCCTCGGTGGGCCGGGGCGGCACCGGAGCGGCCTGCTCGTGGACGAGTTCGAGGTGCCAGGTGGCGTCCGGCCAGCCCAGCATGAGCAGGTCGTGCTCACCCGGGGTCGGGCCTCCCTCGGCGCGATAGATCACGCTCAGGCCGAGCCCCTGGGTCCAGAACGCCTCCGCGGCGGCCAGGTCCTTCGACGGGCGCGCGACACGGATGTGGGCGGTGGACAGGCGTGCTGCGGTCATCGGGGTTCCTTTCGACGCGGTGCGCCGAGCCTATGCAGCGGGCAACCTGAGGTCATCGGGCACGCGGACGGGCCGTACCGCGTCCGGAGACCTACGTCTGCGGGAGGAGGCCGCCGCGCGCCCGGTTCCCTTGACGGCGGGGACAGTTGTTCACTTGGGGTTCGTGTGCGCGCCGTGGTGAAACAGTAGGTGTGGCTCCGCGGCGTCGCGCACCCATGGCACCGCACCGTCGTCGGAACCGTCACTGGAGGCGCCCATGTCACACCGTCCGCAGAGTCCCCTGCCCGGCCGCCGTGGAGTGCTGCGCGGCGCGGTCGCCGCGTCGGCGGCGCTCGCCCTGCCGGCGATCGGTGGCGGGACCGCGCCCGCCTTCGCCCTGTCGGGGCGGCCGAAGGCGGGCTGGGGCGTGCAGGCCGGTGACGTGACCGCGCACTCGGGTCTGGTCTGGGTGCGCTCGGACCGGCCCGCGCGGATGATCGTCGAGACCTCGGCCACCGAGTCGTTCAAGAAGACGACCAGATGGCGGGGTCCGCTGGTCGGTGCGGGCACCGACTTCACGGGCACCACCCGGCTGCACGGCCTGCCGCCGGGCGAGCAGATCCACTACCGCGTCCTGCTGGCCGATCCGGACGACCCGCGGCGCACGAGCGAACCGGTGTCCGGCACGTTCCGCACCTCCCCCGTGGGGCGCCGCTCCGACGTGCGGTTCCTGTGGTCGGGCGACATCGCGGGCCAGGGCTGGGGCATCAACCCGGACCGTGGCGGCTACCGCGTCTACGAGGACATGCGCGCCCTGGACCCGGACTTCTTCGTGTGCAGCGGCGACAACATCTACGCGGACGGACCGATTCTGCCCAGCGTGACGCTGCCCGACGGGCGGGTGTGGCGCAACGTGACGACCGACGAGAAGGCCAAGGTCGCCGAGACGCTCGCCGAGTTCCGCGGCGCGTTCCGCTACAACCTGCTCGACGAGAACCTGCGCCGCTTCAACGCCCAGGTCCCCACGATCACGCAGTGGGACGACCACGAGGTCCACAACAACTGGTACCCGGGCCAGATCCTCAACGACGACCGGTACACGGAGAAGAACGCGGACGTGCTGTCCGCGCGTTCGCTGCGCGCGTTCAGCGAGTACTTCCCGGTGTCGACGCTGCCGCCGGGCGACGCCGAGGGCCGCGTGTACCGGGCGCTGCGGCACGGCCCGCTGCTCGACGTGTTCGTGCTCGACATGCGCACGTACCGGAACGCGAACTCCGCGAACCGGCAGGCCGACGACGCGACCGGCATCCTCGGCGCCGAGCAACTGGCTTGGCTGAAGCGCGAGTTGTCGAGGTCGCGGGCGACGTGGAAGGTGATCGCCTCCGACATGCCGCTGGGTCTCGTGGTGCCGGACGGCGCGACGAACTTCGAGGCGGTGGCGCAGGGCGACCCGGGCGCGCCGCTCGGGCGCGAACTGCAGATCGCCGAGCTGCTGCGGCACATCAAGCACCGCCGGATCACGGGCACGCTGTGGCTGACGGCCGACGTGCACTACACGTCGGCGCAGCACTACGAGCCGTCGAAGGCCGCGTTCCAGGACTTCGAGCCGTTCTGGGAGTTCGTGTCGGGTCCGCTGGCCGCGGGCGGTTTCCAGGCGACGAAGCTCGACGGGACGTTCGGTCCGCAGCAGGCGTTCATCAAGGCGCCGTCGCGGGCGAACACCTCGCCGATGGAGACGCCGCCGTACTTCGGCGAGGTCGAGATCGACGGCGGCAGCGGCGAGCTGACGGTGCGGCTGCGGCAGGAGGGCGGCGACGTGCTGTTCTCGAAGACGCTGCAGCCGGGGCGCGTCGGGCAGTGAGCGCGCCGGTCTGACCGGGGAGCGGGGACCGGCAGGCAGAGAACGGAGATCGGAGATCGGGGAACGGGGAACGGGGAACGGGGAAGGGAGATCGGGGAACGGGGACGGACAGTGATCGTCCGGCCGCGTTCCCCGGCCCGGCCCAACTCCCGCTGAGACAGGGATAGTCGCAGGTCAGGACCGATTGTCAGTGGTCGCCTCTACGGTTTTCCCATGACGCGATCAACACAGGCCGTGACCTATCGTCGACCCTCCGCGCTGGAGTCATCGGCGGGCTCATCGCTGCTGGGACTGGAGACCTCGCGGGGTGCCACGCCCTCGGGCCCGCAGGACCATCCCCGGTTCTTCGCCGGGTTCCTGACGGCGCCACAGGTGGCGTCCGCCGGGCTGCTCGCGGTGGCGGACGTGGCGGCGGCCCGTTACTACCAGCGCCAGTTGCGGGCCTCGCTCGACCCGGTGGTGACGGGCAGCGGCGACCGGTTGAGGTTCGAGTCGTTCTCCGGCTGCGGCGGTGTGTACGCCCGCCTGGACGTGCTCGCGGAGGGCCTGGACGGCGACGAGGTCCGGCACGGCACGACCAATGTGGATGTGAACAATCCACTGCGCGAGGCGCTGTCCCGCATCGGCTGCGACGATCCGCTGCACCTGCGGGTGGGTCCGGAGGAGCTGGCGGTGACGACGCTCGACGGGCCCGTGGTGGAGAAGAAGGTGCCGCTGCCGGACCGCTGGCTGCGCGGTTTCGCCGAGGCCCAGGTCATAGCCGCCGGTTTCGAGCTGCGCGCCGAGCTGCCGGCCGCCGACGCGGTGCGGTTCCTGCGGTCGCTGCCGCGCAGTTCGGGCCGGGGAGCGCGCTGGGTGGTCCCGGCGGGCCGGAGCCTGCGGCCGACGACGCGCGCGGTGCCGGGCGCCGTCTGCCTGCCGGGCCCGGAGCGGCTCGTCGCGCTGCAGCGGGTGCTGCGGCACGCGACGGCGCTGCGGGTGTACGGGCCGGTGGCGGCGTCGGACGCGGCGGTGGCGAGCGCCTGGGAGGCGGTCCTGCCGGGGATGCGGCTCACGCTCACCCTCTCCCCCGATGCCGCGCGCGGCTTCTCCGGCGAGGGCGGGGTGCTGGAGTCGCTGGCCACGGACCAGGCGGCGGAGGACGCCGAGCTGATAGCGGTGCTGCTCGCCTGGGAGCCGCGGATCGACCTCGGCGATCTGGCGGCGGCGTCCGGGCTGCCGGTGGACCGGGTGCGGGCCGCGCTGGTGCGGCTCGGCACGTCGGGGCGGGTCGGGTACGACACGGCGGAGGCGGCGTACTTCCACCGCGAGCTGCCGTACGACGCCGGGCGGGTGGAGCGGCACAACCCGCGGCTGCGGGACGCCCGGGCCCTGGTGCGTGCGGGCGCGGTGGCGCTGGAGGGCGAGTTGGGCACGGTCACGGCGGACGACGGTCATGTGCACCGGGTCCGCGAGGACGGGGGGACGTTGAGTTGTACGTGCATGTGGTGGGCCAGGTATCGAGGTGGGCGCGGGCCCTGCAAGCACGCGCTCGCGGTCCGCATGGTGCGGCGCGGCGCGACGGCTCCGGGCGCGGCCGGCGCCGAGGCCACGACGATCACGGAGGGGGCGCGATGAGCCAGGACGTGCTGATGCGGGCGGTGCGCAAGGGTGATCTGGACCGGACGGCCGAGCTGCTCGACACCATGACGGACGCGGAGCGCCGCACCTGTCTGCCGGAGCTGAAGGCCCTGCGCAAGGAACTGCGCGCGGAGCCCTGGGGAGCCGGGGCGCGCGTGGCGTATCCGGCGCTCCAGATGGCCGGCGGCGCCTGCCACACGGGGGCCGCGGCGGCCGCGACCTGGCTGGGCGCCGCCGACTGGCGGTGGCAGCGCGGGGCGGCCCCGCAGGCGGTGCTGCACATGCTCGGCGACCGGGAGACGGAGTGGCTGGCCGACGTGGCGCACCGGCTCGCGGCCCTCCCGCAGTCGCGCGCTGTCCCGTACGAACTGATGGCGGGGCTGGTCGCCCTGTCCGGGTGCCCGGTGCCCACGACGGAGGCGTACGTCGTCGGCTGGGTGCTTCACGTCAACTCGGGGCGCAGGCCCGACCGTCCGCTGGCCGACCGGCTGCGGGCCGAGCCGCACGTGGGCGAGTTGACCGCGGCGCTGTTCGAGACGGACGACATCGGCAGCAGGCTCGACTGGTTCGACGCCGGCAGTCCTCACAGCTGGCCGCGCGGTCTCGCGACGCTCGCACAGGAGGGCGTCGTGGAGCGCAAGGCGCTGGTCGACGCCTGCGTGGCCCGGCTGTTGCGGGGCGGACGGCAGTCGGACACGCGCCTGTTCCTGATGGTGCTCGACGCGCTCGCACTGACCCGCGAGGAGGAGGGCGAGCGGATCGCGGACTGGGTGGCGCTGTGTGCGGACGGCGCGGCGCCGGTCGCGGCGCACGCGCAGAAGGTGCTCGGCGCGCTCGCCGCGGACGGCCGGGTGACGGCGCGCACGCTGGCCGACGTGTCGGCGGCGGTGCTGTTCCGTCCGGAGAAGAAGCTCGTGCGGGCGCAGCTCGTGCTGCTCGGCAAGGTCCTCAAGGGCGGTGCGGCGCAGGGGGATCCGTCGGTAGCGGACGAGCTGCTGCCCGCGGTGGGCGAGGCGTTCGGGCATCCGGACACGGAGGTGCAGGAGCGGGCCCTGAAGCTGGTGGCCCGGCACGTCGCGGCGACCGGCGCCGAGGCCCGGCGTCAACTGGCCTTGGCCGCCGATCAGTTGAGTGCCGGGCTGCGGCCCCGCGCGCAGGAGGTGCTGGGCGTCGTCCTGTCGGCCGAGGGCCCGTACGAGGCGGTGCTGCCGTCCGCGCCGGAGCCGTTCCGCCTCGCGCCCGCGCCGGATTCCGCCCAGGAGGTGGCCGAGGAGGTCGGCGCGATCCTCGCGTCGGGCGGGGACATGGCCGCGTTCGAGCGGACTCTGGACGGGCTGATGCGACACGCGTACCGCGACCGTGCAGCGCTGAAGGAGGCGTTGCTGCCGGCGGTGTCCCGGCGCTGGTGGTTCGACGCGGACCGGCAGGGCTACAGCCGGCAGTACTTCCGGGACGCGCCCTTCGGCCTGGAGGTCGTGGCGGCCGCCGCGGTGGACGCGGTGGACACGCGGACCCTGCACGAGGCGAAGGAGCACCCGGGCAATTCGGGCCGGCACCGGTTCAGCGATCTCGCGCTCCGCCGTTCCTACGACGCACGGTTGTGGGAGGCGGCGTACCGGATCCGCGCCGAGCCCGTGCCGTGCCTGCTGGCGACACCGACGTGGAGCTCCGGTTTCGTCGACCCCGACGACCTGGTGGCACGGCTCAGGGCCTATGCGGCCGCGGGGGCCCGCGCGGGACAGGCCGACCTCGCCCAGGCGCTGCTCCGCGTCGACCGCGGCAGCCCGCAGGCACCGGGCGCGGCGGTGGAGGCGGCGGCCCTCGGGACCACGGAGGGCGACCGGGTCGCGGCCTGGCTCGCCGCGCCGGAGCCGGCAGAGCCCGGCAGCGTGGAGCGCGCCCTCGACGTGCAGTTGCTCGTCGACGTGGAAGCGGTGCCGGAGCTGCGGGACGGGCTGCCCGAGCCGTTCAGCAAGCTCGGGGAGCCGCTGACCCGGGGCATGGACCGCGGGTACTGGTACGCGGAGTCCGGCACTCCGCAGGAGCACAGTCACTGGCTGGCGGCCCTCCCCGGACGGCGTGAGCTGGTGGCGGCCAGGCTGCTGCGCGAGGTGGCGCACTGCGCGGTGCTCGAAGTACGGGGCGCCGCCGCGTACCTGCCGTTGCTCGCCGAGGCCGAGGGGCCGGCGGGGAGCGCCGTCCGTCTGACGGTGGCCTACGGTCTCGCGGCCCGTCATCCGGAGGACCGGCTCGCCGGGGTGGACGCCCTGCTGATCCTCGCGGGCCGCGGGCAGTTGGACGCCGAGTTGCTCGGCGCGGCGACGGCCCGCGCCTGGGCGTTGGGCGGGCTCAAGACGACGCGGATCGCCGACTCGCTGGGGACGGCCGCGTCGACCGGCGCGTACGCCACGGTGCTCGCGGTGCTGCGCGGCCTGTTGCCCGCCCTGCTCGCGAGCAAGGAGAGTCCGGCCGGGCTGCGCGGCCTCGGTGACCTGCTCGGCATCGCGGCCGACTGCGCCGAGCGGACCGGGGCGCAGGGACGGATATCCGGCGTGGCGGAGGTGGCGGCGCGGAAGGGGTCGTCGCGGCTGGTGACGCAGGCGCGCCGGCTGCACACGGCACTCGGCTGACCCGGTCCCGCCCCGGCCGACCACTGCCTCCCTCAGCGGAACAATTCAGCCAAAACTGGCATAGGCACTCTTTACCCATCGGTCACAAACCGTTCGTGATCACGCAACACCGTTCCTTCACAGTGGATGCATGAGTCCAGACATGTCTGATGTGACGCGAGTGAAGCACGGCCGCCCGACCCACCACTGGCGCAGGGATCTGGTCGAACTGGCCGCCCTGTTCACGGCGGTGGCGGTGGCGGACGCAGTGGCGAACATGATCGGGCACGGGCCCGACGGACCGGCCCTGCTCGTGATCTCGGCGGTGGTCCTGGTCGCCACGGCCGGATTCCACGTGTGGTGGTCACGACGCCCGAGCCATGCGCCGCCGGTGGCGGATACCGGCGCCCGGCCGCTCGTCCTGGACCAGGACGGGACGGCGGCCGGGCGGCAGGGCGACGGGGCGGGGTCGGCCGGGGCGCCGCTCGACCCTTCGCAGAGCACGCTGTGGCGGATGCGGACGACGGTGCGGGACCAGCCGGGTTCACTGGCGTCGTTGTGCACGGCACTGGCCCGGCTGCGGGTCGACATCCTGAGCCTCCAGACGCATCCGCTGGCCGAGGGCACCGTGGACGAGTTCCTGCTGCGCGCGCCGCAGGAGGTGCCCGCCGCGGAGCTGTCCCGGGTGGTGGCCCGGGCGGGCGGCTCCGGCACCTGGATCGAGCGTGCGGACGCCCACGACCTGGTGGACGCCCCCACCCGGATCCTCGGCCTGGCCACGCGCACGGCGCTCGACGCGGCCGAACTGCCGCTGGCGCTGCGCCAGTTGCTGGGCAGGTGCACCATCAAGTCGCTGCCCGCGGTGTCCCCCGCGGCCGACGGCGGCGACGCCGCGCCGGTGGAGGGCGCCTTCGACGACACCGTCATGCGGCTGCGCACGCCGGAGGGCGGGGTGATCACGGTGGAGCGGCCGTACCTGCCGTTCACGCCGACCGAGTTCGCGCGCGCCCGCGCCCTGGTGGAGCTCGACTCGCGGCTGGGGCCGCGGGTGCCGGGCAGCCAGGACGTCCTGACGCTGCCCGAGGGGAACGAGATCACGGTGCGCCGCGCCGACGTCTCCGACGTGGCGGCGTCGAAGGCGATGCACGAGCGGTGCTCGCAGCGGACGTTGAGCATGCGCTACCACGGTCCGGTGCAGGACGCGGACCGCTATCTCAACCACCTGCTCAGCCCGCGGTTCGGCCGCACCGTCGCGGCCCAGACGGCCTCGGGCCGGATCGTCGCCCTCGGCCATCTGCTCTGGGACGGCGACGAGACCGAGATCGCGCTGCTCGTGGAGGACAGCTGGCAGCGCCGCGGCGTCGGCTCCGAACTGCTCGGCCGCCTCGTCGCGATGGCGATCGAGGCGGGCTGCGAGAGCGTGTACGCGGTGACGCAGGCGTCCAACACGGGCATGGTCGCGGCGATGCGCGGCCTCGGCCTGCCGCTCGACTACCAGATCGAGGAGGGCACGCTGGTGATCACGGCCCGGCTCGACGCTACGCCGGTGGTGTCACGGCCGGCTCCGGAGCAGGCCGAGCACCACTGACGCCGCTGAGCAGTTCCGGCGCCGCCTCCCGGCCCAGCGCCTGATCGAGGTCGGCCCAGAGGTCCTCGACGTCCTCCAGGCCGACGGACAGCCGCAGCAGCCGGTCGCTGACGCCCGCCGCCCGGCGGTCGTCGGCGGCCACGATGCGATGGCTGATCGAGGCCGGGTGCTGGATGAGCGAGTCGACGCTGCCGAGGCTGACCGCCGAGGTGATGAGACCGACCCCGGCAGTCACCGCGTGCGGGTCCCCCGCCACTTCGAAGGCGACCATGGCGCCGCCGATCCGCGGGTAGTGGACGCGCGTCACGCGCGGGTCGGCGGCGAGCCGCCGGGCGATCTCCGCCGCGGTCGCGGAGGCCGCGCGCACCCGTACGGGCAGGGTGGAGAGTCCGCGCAGCAGCAGGTAGCCGGCGAGCGGGTGCAGCACGCCGCCCGTCGCGAACCGCACCTTGCGCAGTTCCCGGGCGAACTCCTCGTCGCACGCCACCACACCACCGAGCACGTCGCCGTGTCCGCCCAGGTACTTCGTGGCGCTGTGCAGCACGAGCCGGGCACCGCTCTCCGCGGGCCGTTGCAGGACGGGCGTGGCGAAGGTGTTGTCGGCGAGCAGCGGCACGGAGCCGCTCGCGTGGGCGACGGCCCGCAGATCGACCTCGGCGAGCGTCGGGTTGGCCGGCGACTCCACCATCACCAGCCCGGTGTCGGCGCGGATCGCGTCGGCGATGCCGGCCGGGTCCACCCAGGTCACCTCAGAGCCGAGGGCTCCCGCCGTCAGCAGGTGGTCGCTGCATCCGTACAGCGGGCGGACCGCGACGACGTGGCGCAGGCCGGCGCCGAGCCGGACGAGGAGGACCGCGGTCAGGGCCGCCATGCCGCTCGCGAAGGCGACGGCGCTCTCGGTGCCTTCGAGCCGGGCGAGCGCCGTCTCGAAGCGGGCCACGGTCGGATTGCCGAGACGGCCGTAGACGGGCGGGCCGTCGTCGAGGACGCCGTCGGCGGCGAACGCGTCGATGCGGGCGGCCTCCGCGCGGCTGTCGGCGGACGGGTAGGTGGTGGACAGGTCGATGGGCGGGGCGTGCAGGCCGAGGGCGGCGAGATCGTCGCGGCCCGCGTGCACGGCTTCGGTGGCGAGGGCCCGGGGGCGCGGGTGGGTCCCGGGGTGCGGCACGTCCTCGTAGATGTCCATGCACAGCATGCTGAACATCGGGCGGGGTCGCCGGATCAACTCCCGTGCTACGTTCGCCAAATGGCCGATTCCGTCGTACTCGATCCGGTCGATCTCGAGATCTTGAGGCTGCTGCAGAACGATGCCCGTACCACCTACCGGGATCTGGCCGCGCAGGTCGGGGTCGCGGCGTCGACCTGTCTGGACCGGGTCGCCCGGCTGCGTCGCTCCGGGGTGATCCTCGGGCACGTGCTGCGACTCGACCCGGCGCGCCTGGGCCGCGGGCTGCAGGCGCTGCTGTCCGTGCAGGTCCGCCCGCACCGCAGGGAGCTCGTGGGTCCGTTCGTGGAGCGGATCCGGGCGCTGCCCGAGGCACGCACCGTCTTCCACCTCACGGGCCCCGACGACTACCTGGTGCTCGTGGCCGTGCGGGACATGACGGACCTGCAGCGTCTGGTGCTCGACGAGTTCACCTCGCAGCGCGAGGTGGCGCGGGTCGAGACCCGGTTGATCTTCCAGCAGTGGGAGTGCGGACCCCTGCTGCCGCCGGGCGCGCCACAGGTCCCGGGACCGGCCGGCAGCTCCGCGGATTCCAGGGACAATCTTGGTGGCGCGGCCCTCTGACTCGTACGAGGATGAACCGCATGTCAGCCATCCCTCACGCTCAACTGCCCCGGCAGGTCGCCGACGCGTACGTCGACGCCCTGGTCGCCCTCGACCCCGTCCACGGGACGTACCTCGGTGTGCCCGAGGCACACAGCAAACTGCCCGACCTCTCGCCCGCCGGTGTCGCGGCCGTCGCCGACCTGGCGCGGCGGACGCTGGCGCGCCTGGACGAGGCGGAGCGGCTGCCGGGTGCCGACAGCGACGCCGAGCGGCGCTGCGCCCGGCTGCTGCGCGAGCGGCTGACGGCGGAACTCGCCGTGCACGACGCGGAGGAGCCGCTGCGCGCCGTCGGCAACCTGGGCTCGCCGGTGCACCACGTCCGTGAGGTGTTCACGGTCACCCCGGCCGAGACCGACGAGGACTGGGCGGCGATCGCCGAGCGGCTGCGGGCGGTACCGGCGGCGTTCGAGGGGTACCGCGAGACGCTGGCCCTCGGTCTCGAGCGGAAGCTGTACGGCGGTCCCCGCCCGACGGCGACGGTGCTCGGGCAGCTCACCGAGTGGGCGGGTGACGGGCGGGGCTGGTTCGAGGACTTCGCGTCGGCCGGGCCCGAGGCGCTGCGCGACGAGCTGACCTCGGCGGCGCGCGCCGCGGACGGCGCGGTCGTCGCCCTGCGCGACTGGATGCGCGACGTGTACGCGCCCGCGATCGAGGGCGCCCCTGACGTCGTGGGCCGCGAGCGGTACGCGCGCTGGTCGCGCTACTACAACGGCACGGACCTCGATCTCGACGAGGCGTACGCGTACGGGTGGAGCGAGTTCCACCGGCTGCTCGCCGAGATGCGGGTGGAGGCGGAGAAGATCCTGCCCGGCGCCGCGACGCCGTGGGTGGCGCTCGCGCACCTCGACGAGCACGGCCGGCACATCGAGGGCGTCGACGAGGTCCGGCAGTGGCTGCAGCAGGTGATGGACGAGGCCATCGAGGCGCTCGACGGCACCCACTTCGAACTCGCCGACCGGGTACGGAAGGTGGAGTCGTGCATCGCGCCGCCCGGCAGCGCGGCCGCGCCGTACTACACGCCGCCGTCGGAGGACTTCTCCCGCCCCGGCCGCACCTGGCTGCCGACGATGGGGCAGACCCGCTTCCCCGTCTACGACCTGCTGTCCACCTGGTACCACGAGGGCGTGCCCGGTCACCACTTGCAGCTGGCGCAGTGGGCGCACGTCGCCGGTGACCTCTCCCGCTACCAGGCGACGATCGGCGGGGTCTCGGCGAACGCGGAGGGCTGGGCGCTGTACGCGGAGCGGCTGATGGACGAACTCGGCTTCCTCACCGACGCGGAGACCCGGATCGGGTACCTGGACGCGCAGATGATGCGGGCCACCCGCGTCATCGTCGACATCGGCATGCACCTGGAGCTGGAGATCCCGGCGGACTCGCCGTTCCACCCCGGGGAGCGGTGGACGCCGGACCTGGCGCAGGAGTTCTTCGGCGCGCACAGCAGCCGTCCCGCGGACTTCGTGGAGAGCGAGCTGACCCGCTACCTGTCGATCCCCGGCCAGGCGATCGGCTACAAGCTGGGCGAGCGGGCGTGGCTGCTGGGCCGGGCCAACGCGCAGGCGGCGCACGGCGATTCCTTCGACGCGAAGGCGTGGCACATGGCGGCGCTGTCGCAGGGGTCGCTCGGTCTCGACGACCTGGTGGACGAGCTGTCCAAGCTGTAGGTGGGCGGCGCCGGGAAATCCCCTCGGCCGTCGATCGCCGAGGGGATTCAATGGCTCCATGACCGCACGCACGCTCTTCCTCCAGCCCCGCCACACGGCCACCGGCCGGGCCCTCGCCGACGCGGCCCGTCGGCGGGGGCTGCGGGTGGAGACGTTCCAGGACCGGCGCACGCCGGCCGCCTGGCGCGCGCACCCGGGTGCGGCGCTGTACGCGGGGCCGCAGTTCGCGGACGCGGTGGCCGGGGAGCTCGGGCTCGGCCTGCTGGAGGCGGCGCCCGGCTGGCTGGCCGCGCTGCCCCGTGAACTCACCGGTCGGGACGTCGAGTTGACGACGGTCGCGCAGGCACGGCGGCTGCGGCGGCCCGCGTTCGTGAAGCCGCCGAACGACAAGAGCTTCCCGGCGCGGGTCTACCCGGACGGCAGCCGGCTGCCGAGGCCTGACGCGGTGGACGACGGCACACCGGTGCTGGTCAGCGACATCGTGGCGTTCGAGGTGGAGTACCGGCTGTTCCTGCTGGACGGCGCCGTGCACGCCGGGAGCCGGTACGGGCGCCGGGGCGCGCTCGACGTGGCTCCGCTCGACGACGACGCCTCGCGCGACGAGGTGCTGGCGTTCGCCGCGCGGCTGCCCGCCACGGGTCTGCCCAGCGCGATCGTGGTCGACGTGGGACGCCTGACGCCGGACGGCACGTTCGCGGTGATCGAGGCCAACGCGGCCTGGGCGAGCGGGCATTACGCCTGCGACGTGGACGCCGCGCTCGACGTGGTGCTGCGGGCGGCACGGCCGGTGGACTCCGTCGGCCACCGGGACGTGCGGTTCCTGCGCGCTGCGTCGCGCGCGAGCTGAGCGGCCGGTTCGCCAGCCGCGTCCGGCCGGGGCAACAGCCCCATCGCGATCGGCCGGGCCAGCAGCCCCATCGCGACCGGCCGGGTCAGCAGCCGCAGTCGTCGGCGTCGATCGGCGCGGTCAGCGGGTCGGCGTCCTTGCGCGCGGGACCCTCCCACGTCTCGTACGCGAAGCCCTCACGGGCCCAGTACTCGAAGCCGCCGAGCATCTCCTTGACCTGGAAGCCGAGTTGGGCGAGGGCGAGGGCGGCGCGGGTGGCGCCGTTGCAGCCGGGGCCCCAGCAGTACGTGACGACGGGCACCGACTTGTCGAGGAGCTGCTCGGCCTGCTCGGGGATGAGCGCGGTCGGCAGGTGGACCGCGCCCGGGACGTGGCCCTGGTCCCAGGACTCGGTGGAGCGGGAGTCGAGGAGGACGAAGCCGGGGTCGCCGTCGGCGGCGAGCGCGGCGGCGACGTCGGAGACGTCGGCGTGGAAGGCGAGGCTCGCGCCGAAGTACGCGGCCGCGGCGGCGGGCGAGGCCGGGGCGACCCGCAGCACCGGATTCGCGGTCGCGGTCGTGGGGGCGGCGGGGGTGGGGGTGGTGTCGGTCGCGGTCATCGCAGTCTCCTCCGTCGGGTCGGTGATCGGTCGTCGGTGGTCATGGGTGGCGGGGGGCGGGGGCCGCGGCCTGGCCGGTCGCGTCTCCTTCCCCCTGACCAGAAATCTACGGCGCACGATCACTCCGCTGAAGTGCCGATCCCCGGCATCCCTCTTGATCCGCCGGGGAAATCCCTGCTATTCATCTGCGATGACCGCCGATTCCACACCCACTGCCGCGTACGTCCCGGACGCCACCGACTGGCGCATCCTCGAGGTCCTCCAGAGCGAGGGCCGGGCCAGCTACGCCGAGCTGGCCCGGGCCGTGTCGATGTCGGCGAGCGCCGTCACCGAGCGCGTGCGCCGGCTGGAGGAGGCCGGGGTGATCGCCGGGTACGCGGCGGTCGTCGTGCCGGAGCGGCTGGGGATGCCGATCCTGGCGTTCGTCCGGCTGCGCTACCCGAACGGGAACTACAAGCCGTTCCACGACCTCGTCGAGGTGACGCCGGAGATCCTGGAGGCGCATCACGTCACGGGCGACGACTGCTTCGTGATCAAGGTCGCGGCGCGCTCGATGGGACACCTGGAGGAGGTCTCCGGCAAGATCGGCGCGCTGGGGTCGGTGACGACGAGCGTCGTGTACTCGTCACCGCTGCCGCGCCGGGCCATCGGGCACTGACATCGGGCACTGACACGGCACGAGAGACTCCCGGTCGCCCTGCCGCTCTGTCGCCCGGTGAGTCGAGCACCCGGTCACGGGGTCCGCCGGTCACCCCGGCGCCCGGTTCAGGCGGTCGCCCGGCCGTCCGGGCCGACCCGGTGGCGCTCCCCCCACGCGCGCCGTGTCGCCGCGTCGGCCGTCACCAGCGCCGGCGCGTCGAGCACCCCGCGGCGTGCCCCGCCGCCGGGCCCCTCACGCCTCACCCGTCCCCCGTCACCCGCTGCCGCACCACCGAGCCCTCCCGGCCCTTCACGACTTCCAGCTGGGCGTGGACGCGGCGGCGCAGGTCGCCGACGTGGCTGACGATGCCGACGCTGCGGTCCCGCTCGCGCAGGGCGTCGAGGACGTCGAGGACGTCGTCGAGGGTCTGGTCGTCGAGGCTGCCGAAGCCCTCGTCGATGAAGAGGGTGTCGAGCCGGACGCCGCCCGCCTCGTCGGTGACGACGTCCGCGAGGCCGAGGGCGAGGGCCAGCGACGCGAAGAACGTCTCGCCGCCGGAGAGCGTCGCCGTGTCCCGCTCGCGGCCCGTCCACGCGTCGACGACGTGCAGGCCGAGGCCCGAACGGCCGCGCCCGGCGAGCGAGTCGGAGTGCACCAGCGTGTAGCGCCCGGAGGACATGCGGCGCAGCCGGGCGGTCGCCGCTGCCGCCACCTGTTCCAGCCGGGCGGCGAGGACGTACGACTCCAGGCGCATCTTGCGTTCGTTGTCGGCGGAGGTGCCGGCCGCGAGGGCGGCGAGGCGGGCGACCCGGTTGTACGTCGTGCGCAGCGGTCCCAGGCGGCGGGCCTCGGTGGCGGCGCGGCGGGAGAGCCGGTCGAGTTCGGTGCAGCGCCGGGACGCCGCGTCGCGCGCCGAACCGGCCCGGCGCACCCGCGTGTCGGCGGCCTCGGCGGCGGCGTGGGCCGCGGCCACGTCGGCCTCGGGTGCGCGGGCGGCCTCGGCGGTGTCCTCCTCGGCGAGCACGGCCCGGACCGCGGCCTCCTCGGACTGCCGCTGGTCCAGGCGGTGCTGGAGCTGCCGGTGCGCGTCGTCGTCGAGCAGCGCGGCGGCCGCGGCCTCCGGCGTGTCGAACCCGGCTCTGAAGGCGGCGTCGGCGAGTCGCGCGTCCGCGTCCTTGAGGCGCTGCGCGGTGTCCTCGACGGCGCGGGCCGCGTCGGCGGCGGCGGTGAGCAGGGCGGTCCTGCGCTCCAGCTGGGCCGCCCGCTCCTCGACGCTGCCCGCGGCGCCCCGCGCGTGCGCCAACTCGCCTTCGAGCGCCGTCTGTTCACGGTCTAGGGCTTCGCGCAGCGAGGCTCGGGCGGCGGCTCGGGTGGCCGCGTCCTGGCGGGCGGTGAGCCGGCGCTCGTGCTCGCCCTCGGCGCGGGCGAACGCCTCCCGGGCCGCGTGCAGCGTGGACGCCTCCTCGCGTGCCTCGGCGTGTCGCGCCTGCAACGCGCGGGCCGCGTCGGCGAGTTGCCCCGCCTCCCCGTCGCCGGCGGCGGTCCGTGCCGCCGCCAGCTCCTCCCGTACGGCACCGAGCTCGCGCTCGGCCCTGGTGCGCCGGTCGTCGGCGGTGCGGTGGGCGGCGAGCGCGGCCTCCTCGGCCGCTCGGTCCACGTGTCCGGCCGACTTCCGCTGCGGCGCGGGGTGTTCGGTGGCGCCGCACACGGTGCACGGTGCGCCGTCGACGAGGCCCTCGGCGAGTTCGGCGGCGATGCCGCGCAGCCGCTGCTCCTTCAGGCCGAGCCAGTGCTCGTGGGCGCGCGCCGCGTCCTCGCGGGCGGTCAGCGCCTCGGCGCCCGCTGCGTCGGCGCGGGCCGCGAGGCGGTCGCGCTCGACGGCGGCGCGGGCCTGCCGGAGTGCCGGTTCCAGCTGTCCGGCGAGGTGCTCGGCGCGGGTCGTGGCGTCCTGCGCGCCGTCGACGCGGGCCTGGAGCTCGGCGCGGCGGGTGTCCCACTGGGTGAGCCACTGCTCGGCCTCGTCGAGCAGGTCGGTGTCGGCCCGCTCCTCCCGGTCGAGTCCGGTGCGCTCCTGCGCGAGTCCGGCGAGCCGCCGCTCGGCGCGGCGCGCCGCGTCCAGGCCGCCGAGTTCCTGGGCGGTGCGTCGCGCGGCGTCCGCGAGGACACCCGGTCCGGCCTCGGCGAGTGCCTCCGGCACGGATGCGCCTGCGGTGTCCGCGTCGCCCGCGGCACCGCCGGCGCCGTCGGCACCGAAGCCCGGGGCGTCCGCGCGCACCTCGCCGAAGAGCGTCGCCTCGGGTGAGCCCGCCGTCGCCGCACCGGCACCGTCCGCCCCGCTCCCGGCGGTCGTGCCCGCGCCGGCACCGTCCGCCCCGCTCCCCGCGGTCACACCCGCACCGGCTTCGTCGCCCAACTCGACCCGCAGTTCGCCCCGGGTCCGGCGCTCCTCCCCCAGCGCCCCCCGGTGCTCCCGCTCCGCCGCGTCCCGCAGGGCGAGCGCGGGGGCGACCGTCTCGGCCTTCCTGGACCGGTCCATCCGTTCCTGGAGCGCCCGGTGTTCCCCGGCGCCCTCCTCCAGAGCCGTGGCGCGGGCCCGGGCCTGCGCGTACCGGCGCTGCAGCCGGTGCGTCTCCGTCGCCTCGGCGAGCTCGCGCTGCGCCGCCACGCGCGCCGACTCGGCGGCGACCAGGGCGAGATGGGTGTGCGTGAAGTGTTCGCGGGCGGTGGAGCGGGCGGTCGCGGCCCAGCCGAGGACGGCGTCCGCGAGTCCCGGGTCGCCGGGCGACGCGTCGACCGGCGGCAGTTCGACGAGGCCGTCCGCAGCCTGCTGCATGCGGTGCGCGTCGGCGAGCAGCTCGGCGTCCCCCGCGGTCACCTGCTTCTCCGCGGCCCGCCGGTCCTCGGCGAGGCGCTGCTCGACGGCGGCGAACCGGCGGGTGTCGAAGAGCCGGCCGAGAAGCTTGCCGCGGGCCTCGGCGTCGGCGCGCAGGAACCGGGCGAAGTCGCCCTGCGGCAACAGCACCACCTGGCAGAACTGGTCCTTGCTCATGCCGAGCAGCTGGGTGATCTCCTCGCCGATCTCCTGGTGGGAGCGGCTGAGGTCCTTCCAGGCCCCGGCCTCGGCGTCGTACTCGCGCAGCCAGCTCTGGGCCTTCTCCGTGGTCGTGCCGGAACCGCGCTTCTTGGGACGGGCGAACGGCGGCTGCCGGGTCAGCTCCAGGCGGCGGCCCGCGACGGTCAGGTCGAGCACGACCTCGGTGCGCACGCCGGGCTCGGCGTGGTCGCTGCGCAGGTGCTGGCCCTGGCCGCCGGACTGGCGGGCGCCGGGCACGGTCCCGTACAGGGCGAAGCAGACCGCGTCGAGGACGGACGTCTTGCCCGCGCCGGTCGGGCCGTGCAGCAGGAAGAGTCCCTCGGACGACAGCGCGTCGAAGTCGATCTCCTGCGCCCCGCCGAACGGTCCGAACGCGGTGATCCGGAGTGTGTGCAACCTCACCGGGCGACCTCGCGCACCACGTCGTCGGTGCGCACGGCGTCGAAGGCGGCGCGCAGCACCGCCCGCTCGTGCTCGTCGGGCCCGGCGCCCCGGACATGGGTCACGAAGTCCTCCGCGATCTCGTGGTCATCGCGCCCCTTGAGGCGCTCCGCGTAGCTGGCGTCCGGCTCGGTCTCGGTCCTGCGCGGCTCGAAGAGCAGGCTGAGGGTGTGCGGGAAGCGGTCGGTGAGCCGGGCCATCGGGTCGTCGGGCCGGACGGCGTCGGTGAGGGTGGCCTCGACCCAGGACTCCTCGTGCGCGGCGAGGTCCGGGTCGGCGATGAGGTCGTCGAGATCGCCGCGGATCCGGGCGAGGGGCCGTGGCACGGGGCAGTCGATCCGCTCGGCGGTCACCGCCCCCTCGGCGTCGAGGTCGATCAGCCACATGCTCTTGCGGTGGTCGGTCTCGGAGAAGGAGTACGGCAGCGGCGAGCCGGAGTAGCGGACGCGCTCGGAGATGACCTGGCTGCCGTGCAGATGGCCGAGCGCGACGTAGTCGACGCCGTCGAAGACGCCCGCGGGGACGGCGGCGACGCCGCCCACGGTGATGTCGCGCTCGCTGTCGCTGGGGGCGCCGCCGGTCACGAAGGCGTGGGCGAGGACCACGGACCGGGTGCCCGCCGGGCGCTCGGCGAGGTCGGCGCGGACCCGGTCCATGGCCGCGCCGATGACCTGCTCGTGTCCGGCCTTGGCGACGCCGAGCTCGTCCTTCACCAGGGCCGGTTCGAGGTAGGGCAGCCCGTACAGCGCCACGTCCCCGTGCGGATCGGTCAGCACCACGGGCTCGCCGCTGCGGGCCGGCTCGGTGCGCAGGTGGATGCCTGCCCGGCCGATGAGTCCGGCGCCGACGCCGAGGCGGCGGGCCGAGTCGTGGTTCCCGGAGATCATCACCGTGGGCACGCCGAGCTCGGCGAGGCGGTGCAGCGCGTCGTCGTACAGCTCCACGGCGGCGAGCGGCGGGACCGCCCGGTCGTACACGTCCCCCGACACGACCACCGCGTCCACCGCGCGCTCGCGCGCGGTGGTGACGAGGTGGCCGATGAAGGCGGCCTGGGCGTCGAGCATGTTCACGCGGTGGAACGCGCGCCCCAGATGCCAGTCGGACGTGTGCAGCAGTCTCATGGCACACGAGGCTAACCGCTGGGTCGGACATCACGGCCGGAACGCCCGAACCGGCCGGACCTGCCACAACGTCCGCCCCCGCCGGACCCGTGTCCCCACGGGGTCCGGGTCACGAGGCGAACGGCACCGCCGGCGGTGTCCGGTCCTGCGCCGCGCCGGCCGGGCGGCGCCACAGTCCGCGCTCCTGGAGGACCGGCAGGACGCCCTCGCCGAACCAGTACGCCTCCTCGACGTGCGGGTAGCCGGACAGCACGAACTCGTCGATGCCGAGGGCGTGGTACTCGGCGATCCGGTCGGCGACCTCGGCGTGCGAGCCGACGAGGGCGGTGCCCGCGCCGCCGCGCACGAGGCCGATGCCCGCCCACAGGTTGGGGTGGATCTCCAGGCCGTCGGTGGTGCCGCCGTGCAGGGCGAGCATCCGCCGCTGTCCCTCGGATCCCGAGCGGGCGAGCCCGGCCTGGACGTCGGCGATCACCTTCGGGTCGATGCCGGACAGCAGGCGGCGGGCCTGCGCCCACGCCTCGTCGGCGGTGTCGCGGGCGATGACGTGCAGCCGTATCCCGAACCGCACCTGCCGGCCCTCGGCGGCGGCCAGCGCACGGATCCACTCGATCTTCCCGGCGACCTGCGCGGGCGGCTCGCCCCAGGTGAGGTAGACGTCACTGTGTCGGGCGGCGACCGGGCCGGCCGCCTTCGACGAGCCGCCGAAGTAGACGGGCGGCACCGGGTCGGGCAGCCGGGTCAGCCGGGCGCCGGCGACCCGCTCGTGGACGCCGTCGAAGTCGAGGGTCTCGCCGCGCCACAGGGCGCGGGTGATGTGCAGGAACTCGTCGGTGCGGGCGTAGCGGGCCTCCTTGTCGAGGAAGTCGCCGTAGGCGCGCTGCTCGGGGTCCTCCCCGCCGGTGACGACGTTGAGCAGGAGCCGGCCGCCGGAGTGGCGCTGGTACGTGGCGGCCATCTGGGCGGCGAGCGCCGGGGCGACGAGGCCGGGCCGGAAGGCGACGAGGAACTTCAGGCGTTCCGTCCGTTCGACCAGCATGGCGGTGGTCAGCCAGGCGTCCTCGCACCAGGCGCCGGTGGGGGTGAGCGCGCCTTCGAAGCCCAGCTGTTCGGCGGTGCGGGCGACTTGGCCGAGGTAGGCGAGCGAGGCGGGGCGGTCGCCGCCGGCGGCGCCGGTGGGGACGCCGTGGCCGCCGCCGACGACGTGCCGGCTGTCGCCGTTCGTGGGCAGGAACCAGTGGAAGGTCAGGGGCATGGCGGGGAGTCCTTCGCGGTGTCGGTCAGACGAGGCCGTTGGCGGGCGGTGGGGTGTCGTTGAGCTCCCAGCCGCCGAGGTAGCGGAGCTTGAGGCGGCGCGGGTCGTGCAGGGTGTGGGTGCGGGCGTTGCGCCAGTGCCGGTCCAGGCCGAGGGCGCGGTCGGCGGCGCGGGTGCCGATGAGTTCGAAGATGCCGCTGGAGACCTTGAGGGAGACCTCGTCGGAGTGGGCGCGGGCCGCCGCGACGGCGGCCGACGCCTCCGCCGCCGTGCGGGTGGTGAGTCCCGCGCGGGCAGCGTCCACGGCCTCGCCGGCCTCCCGCAGCAGTGCCCGCGCCGTGCGCACGCGCAGCGCGAGTTCGCCGAAGAGGTCGATCAGCGCCTCCTCGTCGGCGGCCCGCTCCAGGCCGGTTTCCTTGCGGGGGCGGGCCAGTTCGTGGACGAGCCGCTTGCCGTCGCGCAGCGCGGCGACCGCGATCCCGGTGTCGATGGCGGCGTGCAGGTACTGCCCGAACGCGCCGAACACCTCGTCCTTCTCGAAGATCGTGTACACGGGCACGATCCGCTCGGCGGGCACCCGGACGTGCTCGAAGCGGACGGTGCCGCTGGCGGTGGTGCGCTGGCCCAGGCCGTTCCAGTCGTCCTCGACGGTGACGCCGGGGTCGTCGGCGGGCACCCAGGCCGCGTGCACCCTGCCCTCCTCGTCGGTGGCGTAGACGGGGATCCAGTGGGCGAACACGGCGCCGGTGGCGTAGTACTTGGTGCCGTGCACGACGCGGCTGCCGTCGGGCTGCCGGGCGAAGCCGATCTCGAAGTCGCGGGCGGTGCGCGAGCCGCGCTCGGACAGGGCGTTGCCGAAGTGCCGGCCGCGGAGGATCTCCTCGTAGAAGAACGCCTGTTGGGCCGGGGTCCCGGCGGAGGCCAGGACGTTGACGAAGAAGTAGTGGTTCTGCGGGATCTGGCCGATGCTCGCGTCCCCCGCGGTCAGTTCGGTGAACACCTCGCCGAGCGTCCGGGTCGACACCTCGGGCCCGTCGTACGCCTTCGGCACGGTCAGCGTGAACAGGCCCGCCTCGCCCAGGGTGCGGATCTCCTCGTGCGGCAGGATCCGCTCGGCGTCGCGCCGGGCGTCGTCGGCGGCGAACCGGGACGCCAACCGGCGTACGACGGCGAGGACTTCGGTCTCGGTGGTGGTCGGGGAGAACGGGGTGACACGGCTCATGGCACGGCCCTTCGGCGAGACGCGGACGGCGCGCGGACGGCGCGACGGAAAGGGAGGCCTTCCCCACGAGGACGTCACGGAAGCGGTCGCCGACCGCGGCGGAACGGGCCTCGACCGCCTTACGGGCGGGAGGAGTCGGGGGTGAGGAAGGGGAGCCTCGGGGGGCTCAGCGCGTGGCGCGACAGACGGCGCTGCTGACGCGCGCGAGGTCGACGTGCCGCCGCCTCGTGAGGTCCTGTCGCCCTGCGTCCCCTGCGTCCATGCGCCGATTCAAGCAGCCGCCCTGCCGGTCCGTCGAGGGCGGGTCACCGGGGCGGGGTCACGGGCCCGGGCTCACCCGTAGGCTTCGCCGCCCAGTTCCAGCTCCGCGGTGCCCGCCGACACGTCCGCCAGCCACGCCGTGAACCGCTCCAGGTCCGCCTCGGGCACCCCGACCTCGATGGCGACGGCCTCCCCGTAGCGGACGTCCCGCACATCGCGGCCGGTGGCCCGCAGGTCGTTCTGCATCTTCCCGGCCCGTGCGTGGTCGACGGTGACCGTGGCGATCCGGAACCGGCGCCGCGTCACCGTGCCGATCGCGTCGAGCGCCTCCCCCACCGCGCCGCCGTACGCCCGGATCAGGCCGCCGGCGCCGAGCTTCACGCCGCCGTAGTACCGGGTCACGACGGCGACGGCGTAGCGGATCTCGCGGCGCGTGAGCATCTGCAGCATCGGTACCCCGGCCGTGCCGCCGGGCTCCCCGTCGTCGCTGGCCTTCTGCACGGACGCGTCGGCCCCGATGACGTACGCGTAGCAGTTGTGCGTGGCCGTCGGGTGCTCCTTGCGGACGCGCGCGACGAAGGCCTGGGCCTCCTCCTCGGTCGCGGCGGGTGCGAGCGCGCACAGGAACCGGGAGCGGTTGATCTCGGTCTCGTGCACGCCCTCGCGGGCCGGGGTGCGGTACTCGTCCTGCATCGGACCAGCGTATGCGCAGGTCGGTGCTGGGATGGCCCCCGCCCGACGCACAGGTGACGATGTGCTGGATACTCGCACGTCGTCGCAGGCACGCCCGCTGCGAGTCACCCGACAGGAAGCACGCTGATGACCGGCACCCCGGCCGAGAGCCCGGCCGCCCCGCCCGCCGCCGCACCGGCGCCCTCGCCGCGCTGGCGCGCCTGGCTGCTGGAGGGCCTGAGCGAGCAGAGTGCGCACCACCAGGGACCGCACGGGCACGTCCCGGCGGAGCACCGGGGTCACCGGTGGTGGCGCGTGATGTGTCTGACGGGCGTGGACTACTTCTCCACGCTCGGCTACCAGCCGGGCATCGCGGCCCTGGCCGCCGGTCTGCTGTCGCCGCTGGCGACGCTGGTCCTGATCGCGCTCACCCTGCTGGGCGCGCTGCCGGTGTACCGCAGGGTCGCGAAGGAGTCGCCGCACGGCGAGGGGTCCATCGCGATGCTGGAGCGGCTCCTGCCGTGGTGGGCGGGGAAGCTGTTCGTCCTGGTGCTGCTCGGCTTCGCCGCCACCGATTTCATGATCACCATGACGCTGTCGGCGGCGGACGCGGCGGCCCACGTCGTGGAGAACCCGTTCGCGCCGTCGTCCCTGCACGGCGCGAACACGTACATCACGCTGGTGCTGCTCGGGGCGCTCGGCGCGGTCTTCCTGAAGGGGTTCCAGGAGGCGATCCGGGTCGCCGTGGTGCTGGTGGCGGCGTATCTGACGCTGAACGTGGTCGTGCTCGTCACGGCCGCCGCCCACGTGTTCACCGAGCCGGTCAAGATCGGCAACTGGTGGGACGCGATGACGGCCGAGCACTCGTCGCCGTTCGTGATGATCGGCGTCGCGCTGCTCGTCTTCCCGAAGCTGGCCCTCGGCATGTCGGGCTTCGAGACCGGTGTCGCCGTGATGCCGCAGGTGCGGGGCGACTCCACGGACACGTACGCGAAGCCGGCGGGCCGGATCCGGGACACCAGGAAGCTGCTCACCACGGCCGCGCTGATCATGAGCGGCTTCCTGCTGCTCTCGAGCCTGGCCACGACGATCCTGATCCCGCAGCACGAGTTCGAGTCGGGCGGCTCGGCGAACGGGCGCGCGCTGGCGTACCTGGCGCACACCTACCTGGGCGAGGGCTTCGGCACGGTCTACGACGTGTCGACCATCGCCATCCTGTGGTTCGCGGGAGCGTCCGCGATGGCGGGTCTGCTCAATCTGGTCCCGCGCTACCTGCCGCGCTACGGCATGGCTCCGGAGTGGACGCGGGCGGTGCGCCCGCTGGTCCTGGTCTTCATGGCGGCGGCGGTCGCGATCACGCTCTGGTTCAACGCGAACGTCGACGACCAGTCCGGCGCGTACGCGACGGGCGTGCTGGTCCTGATGCTGTCGGCGTCGTTCGCCTCCACGGTCGCGGTGCACCGGCGCGGCCACCGCAAGTCCACGGTCGGCTTCGGTGCGATCACCGCCGTCTTCGCCTACACGCTGGTGACGAACGTCGTCGAGCGCCCGGACGGCATCAAGATCGCCCTGATCTTCATCGTGGCGATCCTGGTGTCGTCGTTCGCTTCGCGGGTGCACCGCGCCTTCGAACTGCGCGCGGGCGCCGTCACGTTCGACGACGCCGCACGGCGCATCGTCGACGAGGCGGCCGCGCAGGGTCCGCTGCGGATCATCGCGAACGAGCCGCAGGAGCACAGCACCGCCGAGTACCGCGCCAAGGAGTACTGCCAGCGGGAGGACACCCACATCCCGGAGGGCGGTCCCGTCGTCTTCCTGGAGGTGTTCATCCAGGACTCGTCGGACTTCCGGGAGGACCTGGTGGTGCACGGCGACGAGAAGCACGGGGTGCACCGGCTGCGGGTGCACGGGCCGGGCGTCCCCAACACGGTCGCCGCCGTCCTGATGAACCTGCGCGACCGTACGGGGCAGGTGCCGCACGCGTACTTCAACTGGACCGAGGGCCACCCGGTCAGCCACCTGCTGCGCTTCCTCGTCTTCGGGGACGGCGAGGTCGCCCCGGTCACCCGCGAGGTGCTGCGCCGCGCGGAGCCCGACCCGGACCGCAGGCCCCGGGTCCACGTGGGCTGACCTGCGCCGGAGCCCGCTGCGGCGGCGACAGTCCGGGCAAACCGTTACGTTCGTCTGGATAAGCCACTCCTCGGACGAAGGCGATGGCTCCGCGATGAGCGCACCCACGGACAAGCGGCCCGGCGACCGGGCCCGGGACCCCGCCCCCGACGCCGCCTCCGGCGCCACCCCGGCCACCGGCTTCGGCCCGGCCGGCGGTGAGCCCGCGGCCCGGCCCTACCACCACCCGACGGCGGGCTGGGGCGCCGCCAGGTCCGTGGCGAAGGTCGTCGCGCGGGCCAAGGAGCCGGTGGACGCCACCCGGCTCATGGTCACGATGAACCACCCGGACCGGGGCTTCGACTGCCCGGGCTGCGCCTGGCCCGACGACCAGCACGGGCTGCACCTGGACCTGTGCGAGAACGGCATCAAGCACTCCACCTGGGAGATGACGCCCAAGCGGGTCGACCGGGACTTCTTCGCCGCGCACACGGTGACCGAGCTGTCCTCCTGGGCCGACTTCGACCTGGAGGACCAGGGCCGGCTGGTCGGACCGCTGTCGTACGACCCGGACACCGACCGGTACCTGCCGATCTCCTGGGCGGACGCGTTCGCTCTGATCGGCGAGGTGCTGCGCGGTCTGGGATCGCCCGACGAGGCGCTGTTCTACACGTCGGGGCGGCTGAGCAACGAGGCCACCTTCCTGTACCAGCTCTTCGCCCGCGAGTACGGCACCAACAACCTGCCGGACTGCTCCAACATGTGCCACGAGGCGAGCGGCCGGGCGCTGACGGCGTCCCTGGGCACCGGCAAGGGCACCGTCGACCTCAACGACCTCGACACGGCGGACGCGCTGTTCGTGATGGGCGTCAACGCCGCGTCGAACGTGCCCCGCATGATCACGACGCTGGCCCACGCCTACCGCCGCGGGGCACAGATCGTGCACGTCAATCCGCTGGTGGAGGCGGCGGCCGGGCGGACCATCGTGCCGCACGAGTTCGCCGCGATGGCCACGTTCCGGTCCACGCCCACCGGCACCATGAACCTGCAGCCCCGGATCGGCGGCGACCTCGCGTTCCTGCGCGGCGTCGCCAAGGCGGTCCTGGAGAGCGCCGAGCACGAGCCGGAGGCGGTCGACCGGGAGTTCCTGGAGCGCTTCACCGAGGGCTTCGACGCCTACCGGGACCTGTGCGCGGCCACCCCGTGGGAGGACCTGGAGCAGGCCTCGGGGCTGACCCGTCGCGACATGCGGCGGGCGGCCCGCGTGTACACCGAGGCGAGCAGCACGATCGTCGCCTGGTGCCTGGGCATCACCCAGCAGGAGCACGGCGTCGACACCGTGCGCGAGATCGTCAACCTCCTGCTGCTGCGCGGCAACGTCGGCCGCGAGGGCGCGGGCCCTTGCCCGATCCGCGGCCACAGCAACGTGCAGGGCAACCGCACCTGCGGCATCGACCACCGGCCGAAGGACGCGTTCCTGGACCGTCTCGACGAGGTCTGCGGGATCACGGCGCCGCGCGCTCCCGGCCTCGACACGGTGCACGGGATCCAGGCCATGCACGAGGGCCGGGCGACGGTGTTCGTCGGCATGGGCGGCAACTTCGTGCGGGCCGCGCCCGACCACGAGTACACCGAAGCGGCCCTGCGGAACTGCGAGTTGACCGTCCAGGTGTCCACCAAGCTGAACCGCTCGCACCTGGTGCACGGGCGGCGGGCGCTCATCCTGCCGTGTCTGGGCCGCACCGAGAAGGACGTGCAGGCCGGCGGGGCGCAGTCGGTCAGCGTCGAGGACTCGATGAGCATGGTGCACCTGTCGCGCGGCATGAAGCGCCCCGCGTCACCGCACCTGCGCTCCGAGCCCGCGATCATCGCGGGCATCGCGCGGGCCACGCTCCCGGACAGCGCGACGCCCTGGGAGGGGTACGTCGAGGACTACGACCGGATCCGCGACACCATGCAGCGGGCCCTGGACGGCTTCGAGGACTTCAACCGCCGGGTGCGCGGCCCGCACGGCTTCCGGCTGCGCCAGCCCGCCCGGGAGCGGGTCTTCCGGACGGCGTCGGGCCGCGCCGAGTTCTCGCTCGCGCCGCTGCCCGACCCGAGCCCCGGCGAGGGCCTCCTGACGCTCGCCACGGTCCGCTCCCACGACCAGTGGAACACCACGATCTACTCGTCCGACGACCGCTACCGGGGCCTGCACAACCTGCGCACCGTCGTCCTGCTCAACGCCACCGACATGCGCGACCGCGGCCTGGCCGACCTCGATCCGGTGGACATCACCTCGATCGCCAGGGACGGCACGCGCCGCACGGTGCGCGGCTACCGCGCGGTGACGTACGACGTGCCGCGGGGCAGCGCCGTCGGCTACATGCCGGAGCTCAACTCGCTGTGCGCGATCGGGGACTTCAGTCCGCAGAGCGACCAGCCGCTGATGAAGCACCTGACGGTCGAGGTGGTGGCGCACACCCCGTAGGGCTCAGGTGGCGGCGGGCCGGCTCGCCAGGTACTCGGTCAGGCCGTCGCCGGTGAGCGGGTAGTAGTCGGAGAGGCGTCCGCCCTCGTCGAGGCGGCGGCGCGCGAACGCCTCCCGGTCCTGGTGCAGCAGCGAGTCCTCGGCGAGCGGGACCGCCTTGTGCTGGGGCACGACGACGGCACCGTCCTCGTCGGCGACGATCAGGTCGCCGGGGGTCACCAGGGAGCCGCCGACCCCGACCGGCACGTTGAACGCGGACGGGAACAGCTCGGTCTGCGAGGCGTAGTGCGGGGTGACGCCGGTGCACCAGACGGGGACGC
Organism: Streptomyces sp. KL116D; assembly: GCF_030766975.1. Classification (NCBI taxonomy): domain Bacteria; kingdom Bacillati; phylum Actinomycetota; class Actinomycetes; order Kitasatosporales; family Streptomycetaceae; genus Streptomyces; species Streptomyces sp. KL116D. The sequence goes on from NZ_JASERH010000004.1 coordinate 93,687, forward strand.
CGAGCGCGCGGATGCGGGCCGCGTCCCTGACCCGTCCGTCGACGACGATCCCGGCGCCGCCGCGCAGCTTGAAGTAGCGCACCAGCATGTCGCCGAGGCAGCCGGTGAAGTGGCTGCCGTGGGCGGAGACCACGAGCACGTCGCCGGGCTCGATGGACTCCAGGACGCCCCACAGCGGGGTCTTGCGCTCGATGTCCTCCTGCTCCGCGCCGTTGAACACGTCCTCGCGCTGCGGCAGGAACTGCAGCGTCACCGCACCGCCGGTGATCTTGACGTCCGGTTCCCTGTGCAGCGGTACGGGGCCGTCGATGAACGTCCGTGTGATGCCCATCTGGTGCAGCTTCGCGCAGGCCGTCGCCGCGCTGACGCCCTGGAGGGCCTCCACCATCCGCGCGGTGGGGCGTTCGTAGGTCGAGGTGTGGACGGCGGCTCGCATCGAGCCGTAGGGGCGGGCCTCCCCCGTCCCGTTGACACGGGTCTCCCCCGTCGACGGCGCTTTCTGATCCCCAGTCGGGTGCATGCACGTGCCTCTCCGCGCGCTCGTCGCACGCAACGCCAGTGACATCATCGCCTATCGATGGTAGATAACAGTCAATCGATTAGTGATGTCAATGCGTCCGTCAGGAGATCCACCGTGGCCGCTGCTTCCCCCGACGCCTCTCAACTCCCCGGTTCCACGGGGTGGTTCGAGGCGGCACGCTTCGGACTGTTCGTGCACTTCGGGCTGTACAGCCTGGCCGCCCGGCACGAGTGGGTGCGCAGCCGGGAGGCCATGTCGCAGCAGGAGTACGACCGTTATCTGCACCGGTTCGACCCGGACCTGTTCGACGCGAAGCAACTGGCGCGCACGGCGCGGGAGTCGGGCATGCGCTACGCGGTGCTCACCACCAAGCACCACGACGGTTTCTGTCTCTTCGACTCGGCGCTCACCGACTACACGTCGGTGCGGGCGACCGGCCGTGACCTGGTGCGCGAGTTCGTCGACGCGATGCGCGCCGAGGGGCTGCGGGTCGGGCTGTACTACTCGCTGCTGGACTGGCACCACCCGGACTTCACGGTCGACGAGCACCATCCGCTGCGCGGCACCGCGGCGGAGCGGGAGCCCCGCGACATGGCGCGCTACCGCTCGTACATGGAGGGGCAGGTGCGCGAGCTCCTCACCGGTTACGGCCCGATCGACCTGCTCTTCTTCGACTTCAGCTATCCGGGGAAGGGGCCAGAGGCGTGGGGTGCCGAGCAACTGATGAGCCTGGTGCGGGAGTTGCGGCCGGGCATTCTCGTCAACGACCGGATGGGGGTGCCGGGCGACTACGTGACCCCCGAGCAGTACCAGCCGGACCGGCCGCTGGAGCGCGACGGCGTGCCGGTCCGCTGGGAGGCCTGCCACACGCTCAACGGCTCGTGGGGGTACGACCGCGACAACCACGACTACAAGGACCCGGCCCTGCTGGTCCGGATGCTGGTGCAGTCCGTCGCCTGCGGCGGCAACCTCATCCTGAACGTCGGGCCCACGGGCCGGGGAGCCCTCGACCCGCGGGCCCGGGCGACCCTGCGGGCCATCGGTGAGTGGACCGAGCTGCACGGACGGTCCGTGCACGGGGCGGGGCCGGCCGCGTTCGAGGCGCCCGCCAACGCGCTGTACACCCGCCGCGGCCGGCACCTCTATCTCCACCTGCTGGCCTGGCCGCTCAAGCACCTCCACCTGCCGGGCCTGGCCGGACGGGTGCGTTACGCCCAACTCCTGCACGACGGTTCGGAGATCGGTCTCCAGGAGACGGACGGCGCCCGGCACGAGCACAACAACCTGGCGCCGCCCGGACAGCCCGCGGGCACCCTCACCCTGAACCTGCCGATCGCCCGCCCCGACGTGCTGCTTCCGGTGATCGAGCTGGAGCTGGTAGAGGACGAGTGACGGCCCCGGCCCGAAGACCGGTGCGCGGTAAGGCGGTTGGTCGCTGCACGACTCTTGAACAAGCGAAGTGCCCGCCCTAGCATCAGCAATCGATAGACGATAGTCGTCGAGGCGAGGGCCCAGCCCCGCCTCCCTTCCGCCTCACTTCCCCCGCGCACCGCTGCTCCACCGAGAACCACACGGCTGAACATCAGCTATCGATTATTCACGACTGAGCAACACGACTACGCAACGGAGCGTGTCCGATGAGAACAATGTGGCGCCGTGCCTGCGGGCTCACCGTGGCTCCCCTGGTGATGGCGCCGGCCGTCGCCTGTGGCGGCGGGTCCGACCAGGCCGCGGAGGGCACGACCCTCCGGGTCATCGTGAACATCACGCCGAACCTGACGGAGAAGTACTGGAACGACCTCTTCGCGACCTACGAGAAGGCCCACCCGGGTGTGACGGTGAAGCTGGAGCTGACCGGCACCATCGCGGCCGACGCCAAGCTGCGCCAGGACCTGGCGGCGGGCGACCCGCCGGACGTCGTGCAGCAGATCACGCCGAACGCGGACACCGCCTCGCTCTTCGCCGACCTGACCGACGAGTCCTGGACCGCCAAGACACCGCTGGCCGACCAGTACGCCGTCGACGGCAAGCGCTACATGGTGGGCGTGGGCGAGCAGATCCAGTCGCTCGTCTTCTACAACAAGGCGGCCTTCGAGAAGGCCGGCCTGGACGCGTCGAAGATCCGCACCATGGACGACTTCACCGCCGCCATGGGCGCGTTGAAGAGCGCCGGCTTCAAGCCGCTGCAGACGGCCGGCCAGTGGGTCACCGGCGGCCAGTTCTCGATGATGGCCGACGCGGGCGTGCTCACCGCCGACCCCACGTGGACGGCCAAGCGCAACGACGGCAAGGCGTCCTTCGCCGACAGCGGCTACGTCGACTACCTCAAGGACTACAAGGGCTGGATCGACAAGGGCTACCTGGACAAGAGCGCGCTCGGCGTCACCTACGCGGACGGCCAGACGGCGTTCCTGAACGGCAAGTCGGCGATGTACGTGATGGGGTCGTTCTTCGTCCCCGCCGCCGACGCCGCGAAGAAGAGCGACGACATCGGGGTGTTCTCCATGCCGACCGACGGGGCGTACCCGTCCGGCCAGTTCGGCAACATCTCCAACCCGTACGTCGTGGTGAACAAGTCGCCGCACAAGGCCGAGGCCATCGACTTCGTGAAGTGGGCGACCACCGATCCGGCCGCCATCAAGAGCCAGCTCGCCTCGGACGGCAACATGCGCACGGGCTTCTCGTACCCGATGTCGAGCCTCGGCACGTCGGTGCAGAAGATCCTCGACAAGGCGCCGTCGGTGATCGTGAAGTCCGGTGCCAACCAGCCGGTCGCCGGGTTCAGCGACGAGCTCAACAAGCAGGTCCAGTCCCTGTACTCCGGAGCGTCGCCCAAGGCCGTCGCCGACGGATTGGACAAGTGGTGGAACTCGCAGGGCTGACCGAGGCACAGCGGCGCGGCCGGAACCGGGCCCGGTTGCGCCAGGCCGCGGTCTCCCTCGGGATGATGGGCCCGGCCGTCCTGCTGTACACGGTGATGACGGTCGTGCCGGTCGTCGTCGCCGTGTACCTGAGCCTCACCGACTGGGACGGCTTCTCCACGGCGGCGTTCATCGGGCTCGACAACTACAAGCACCTCTTCGACGACCCGAGCTCGACGGACGCCTGGTACGTGACGGCGCTGATCGCCGTGGCGGGCACGGTGCTCATGGTGGGTCTGGGGCTCGTCTACGCGCTCGCGCTCAAGGCCAAGTCGCGCTCGAACTCCTTCTTCCGGGCCGTCGCCTACTTCCCGCACGTGATCAGCGCGCTGATCCTCGGCTATCTGTGGGCGGCGATCCTCGGTACGAACGGGGCGATCAACAACACCCTCGCCAAGTTCGGCATCGATCCGGTGGGCTTCCTCTTCGACGAGCAGTTCGCGCTGGTCTCACTGATCGCGGTGATCGTCTGGGCGGGCTTCGGCTTCAACGTCGTCCTGTTCGTGGCCGCCCTGCAGACCGTGCCGGCCGAGCTGCTTGAGGCCGCGGCGATCGACGGCGCGAACAAGCGCCAGATCAACCTGCGGGTCGTGATCCCGATGATCGCGCCCGTGGTGACCGTGGCGACGGTACTGAACCTGGTCGGGCTCATCCGGGCGTACGACATCGTGGTCAGCCTCACCGGCGGTGGTCCGGCCGGCTCGACGCAGACGTTCACGTACCTCATCCTCGCCCGGTCCTTCGAGGGCACCAAGGTCGGCTACGCGACCGCGCAGGCCGTGTTCCTCATGGTGGTGTCCGCCGTGCTCGCCCTCCTCGTGACGGCGCTGCGCAACCGTCAAGACCAAGCCGCGACAGGGAGTTGAGGGCCGCAGTGGTGGTACTGGAGGCAACGGCCGACGACCGGCCGAAGACGGCGCCCGGGAAGCCCGGGCCCACCGAGGACACGGTGCGCGCCGACCGCGAGGACGCGCGCTCCCCGGTGCGTTGGGTGCTCCTCGGCGTGCTGTTCGTCGTCATGGTCGTGCCGATCTACCTGCTCGTCGTGAACGCCTTCAAGTCGCAGCAGGACATCCTCGACAACCCGTTCTCGATCCCGCTGGGCGGGCTCACCTTCGACCACATGTCGGCGGCGATCAGCAGTCCGCAGTTCAACGTCATCGGCGGGTACGGCTTCACGCTGTTCCTCGTCGTGCTGGTGGACGTGTTCTGCATCCTGCTCGCGGGCCCGGCGGCGTACGCGATCGCGCGCAGTCTCAAACGGCGTACGCAGCTGGTGCTGCTGTACTTCCTGGCCGGCACGTTCATCCCGGGCGCCGCCGTGATCATCCCGGTGATCTACGTGCTGCGCGAGATCGGTCTGGCGAACACCGTGACCGGTCTGGTGGCGCACGACGTGGCGTCCACGCTGCCGGTGAGCATCTTCCTGTTCGTCGGGTTCATCCGCACGATCCCGGTGGACATCGACCACGCGGCGACGATCGACGGCGCGGGCCGCTACCGGACGTTCTGGACCATCATCTTCCCGCTGATGCGTCCGGCGGTCGTCACGGTGCTCATCCTCAACTCCATCGGGATCTGGAACGACTTCGTGTCCCCGCAGATCCTGCTCAGCCCGTCCTCCGGGCACTACACGGTGACGACGGCGATCTACGCCGGCATCAGCCAGTACTCGACGGACCTGACGAAGGTGTTCCCCAACCTGCTGCTCGCCGTCGCGCCCGTCGTCATCTTCTTCATCTACATGCAGCGCCACATCATCAGCGGCCTCACGGTCGGTGCCGTGAAGGGCTGAACCACGACCTCGTCAGATCGGAAGAAAGGATCACGGAGTGACCAGGAGATGGAGACATCGCTGCGCAGCCGCCCTGCTCGCTTCCCTCGCGGTGGTCGCGGCCGGGCACCCGGCCGTCGCCCATCCGGACAAGTCCCGCGCGGGCAAGACGTACTACGTCGGGCCGTACGGCGCCGACGGCAACGCGGGGACGAACGCCACCGCCCCGTTCCGGAACATCCAGAAGTGCGCGGACGTGATGGTGCCGGGCGACACCTGCGAGATCGTGTCCGGCCGCTACGAGGAGACGGTGGTACCCGCCCGGTCCGGCACCGCCGAGCTGCCGATCACGTACCGCGCGGCGCCCGGCGCGGACGTGACCGTCAGCGGCACCGCCAAACTCGGCGGCTTCCGGCCGGTCACCGCCGCCGACGTCACCGAGATCGCCAAGGCCGACCCGTTCGCGCAGGACTCGCAGTTCAGCACGGCGGTGGCGGCGGGGAACGTCTACAGCACGGACGTCGACCTCGGCTCGGACGTGAGCACCGTGCAGGTGTTCACCGACCGGAAGATGGGCGTGGAGGCCCAGTGGCCCTACCCCGGCCTCGACCCTCTCGCCCCCTCGCTCCAGTACGCCGGTGAGGGCAGCGCGGACGCCACGATCGCCGACGCGGACCTGACCCGCCCGGCCGGTTACTGGGACGGCGCGCGGGCCCTCACCGGCTACTGGTACGTCTCGGCCACCGGCACGGTGAAGAGCTCGGCCGCCGGTTCGGTGACCCTCGACGTGGCGCCGCCGTGCGTGCACAAGGTCGTGCCGAAGGAGACCCGGTACGCGCTCTCCGGCAAGATCGGGGAACTCGCCCACCCCGGCGAGTGGTTCTACGACCCGGCAGCCAAGCGGCTGTACGTGTACAGCACCGACTCCCCGGCCTCCCACACGATCGAGGCCAAGCGCCGCACGCTCGGCTTCGACCTGACGAGGACCAGTCACACCAAGGTCGCCGGCCTCGCCCTGTTCGGCACCACGATCCAGACCGGCCCGACCAGCACCGGCGTCACCCTCGACGGCATCAAGGGCCAGTACCTGTCGCACTACACGGACATCACCCGGGGCGCGACGGACTGCGGGTCGACCGTGACGCGGGGCGTCGCCGACACCGGCCTCGTCATCGACGGCACGGACAACAAGGTCGTCAACAGTGACCTGTCGCTGAGCGCCGGCAACGGCATCGCGCTGCGCGGCCAGAACAACACGGCCACCGACAACGTGATCCACGACGTCGACTACATGGGCACCTACGCGGCGGGCGTCGCCGTCCAGGGCAACAGCCAGACGGTCACGCACAACACGATCTCCCGCGTCGGGCGCAGCGGCATCAACCTCCAGTGGAACACCGTGGAGGGCCTGGAGCCGGGCAAGGACGTGATCGCCTCCAACGACATCTCCGGGTACGCCCGGCTCAGCCTGGACGTCGCCGCGATCTACACCTGCTGCAGCGCGTACATGATGGGCTCGTCGATCGACCACAACGTGCTGCACGACCCGGCGCCGACGACGACGTCGAGCACGTTCGGCATCTCGGGCGTCTACGCGGACAACGGCCAGAGCGATCTGCGGATCCACAACAACGTGGGCTGGGGCAACCGCGAGGGCACGGTCATGCTCAACGGGCTCGGCACCGGTTCGCACGACAACCTCGTCGCCAACAACACCGGTGGGATGACGCTGTTCTACGTGAAGGAGCCCAACGCGTCGACCGGCACGAAGATCTACAACAACGTCGGCACGATCCGGGGCCTGACCGGCGCCACCGACGGTGGTCTCGTACTGTCGAACAACCTTCCCGCCGAGACCGATCCGCTCTTCGTCGACGCCGCGAACCACGACTTCCGGCTGACCGCGGCATCTCCCGCGCGCAATGCGGCGATCCCGCTGCCGGGGATCAACGACGGTTCGACGGACCCGACGCCGAGTCTGGGCGCGTACCAGTACGGCGCACCGAAGTGGACGGCGGGCGCCCGCCGATAATTCCCCTGATTCCTACCGTCTCTGCAACTCGCTTGCAAAACAGTGGAGGCCCAATGCGGAATTCCGCATTGGGCCTCCACTATTCGGTCGTCAGGACTTTCTCGCGGCGGCCTTCCGGCGCGGCTTCGGGACCTCGCGCGCGTCCGGTACGGGCCCGCGTCCCGCCGCGTGGTCGGCGAACGCCGCGGCCGCCTTGTCGGGCTCCCCCGACCTCAACAGGTCGACGAGACGGCCGTGTTCATCGGCCATGGCCCGCCAGTCGCCGTCGAAGAGCGGGTCGGAGATGGCCCGCAGCGTGCGCAGGCTCGGCTCGATGACCTCCCACATCCGGGCCAGGAACGGATTGCCGGCGCACTGGCTGACCAGGGTGTGGAACTCGATGTCGGCGTCCCGGAAGCCGCTGACGTCGCTCGCGGCGACCGCCTCGTGCATCCGCTCCACCAGCGCGTCTAGCTCGGCGAGCTGCTCGTCGGTGACGTGCTCGACGGCCAGCTGGGCGGCCAGCCGCTCCAGCGGCTCGCGCACCTGGCGGGCGTACTCGGCGTCCTGCGAGGAGATCTCGACGACGAAGTGGCCGCGGCGCGGCACGTGCATGAGCAGGCCCTCGCGGGCGAGCCGCTTCACCGCCTCCCGCACCGGGGCCTGGCTGACGCCGAGCCGCCGCGCGATCTCCGATTCGACCACCCGGTCGTTCGGGCCGAGATCACCGTCGACGACCGCCTGGCGCAGCAGCTCGTACACCTGGTCCGAGATCAGTGTCTTGCGGAACCGGTCCTTGTTGGTGGCCAGCGTGGAGACGAATCCACCCGAGGCGTCAGATGCCATGAATTCCCAATCCCGCGCCGGGGCACGTCAGTTGCTCCATTGTCGGACCATGATACGCATCCATCGCCTATCGATGGAATCACACGGTGGATTCCAGCTGCTTGGCGAGCCATTCCAATTTGACGACCTCGTGGGTGGGCCCGCCGCCTTCGTGGTCATTGAACGGATAAGCCCGTATCTGCTTGTCGGCCTGGTCCACGTTCCGCAGCGCGCCGTAATGGTTGAACGCCGCGTACACCGTGGAGGGCGGGCAGATGTGGTCCATCAGGCCGACCGAGAAGAGCGTCGGCGCGTTCGCCCGGCGGGCCAGGGTGGCGCCGTCGAAGTAGGACAGGGTGCGGGTCACCGTGGCCGCCTGCTCGCGGTGCAGCTTCACGAACCGGGTGACCTCGCCGTACGGCGGCGCGTCGGTGATCGTCGTGGCGCGCGGGAAGTGGCACAGGAACGGCACGTCGGGCAGGGCGGCGACCAGGTCCGGGACGAGGCCCGCGGCGGCGAGGGCGATGCCGCCGCCCTGGCTGGTGCCGGTGACCACGGCGCGGGCGGGGTCCACGGCGGGGTGGCTGCGCGCGGCGGCGACGGCGCGGACCGCGTCGGTGTACAGGCGCCGGTAGTAGTAGCGGTACGGGTCGAGGACGCCGCGGGTGAGGAAGCCGGGGGCGGCGACGTCCCCGGTGGCCGGGTCGGGGTCCGGGGTCTCGGCGCCCTGGCCGCGGGTGTCCATGACGAAGTGCGCGTAGCCCGCGTCCGCCCACAGCCGCTTCTCGTGCGGTACGCCGCGGCCGCTGCCGTAGCCGAGGTACTCGACGACGACGGGCAGCGGTCCGGTGCGGACGGCCGGCAGCTGGAGCCAGCCGCGCACGGGGTGGCCGCCGTACCCCGCGAAGGTCACGTCGAAGGTGTCGATCGTGGCGAGCCCGTTGTGGACGGGCTCGAACCTCGCGTCGAGGGCGAACTCCTCCTGCGCCGCGAGCGTCTCGCGCCAGAACGCGTCGAGGTCGTCCGGTTCGGGGATGTCGGGGCGGTAGCGCTCCAGCTCGTCCAGGGGCAGGTCGAATTGGGCCATGGGTCAGCTCCGTGAAGGGTGCGGGACGGGGGTGTGGTCAGCGGTCCAGGCGGTACGCCCGGACGGCGTTGGTGTGCAGCACCAGCTCGCGCCGGTCGGCGGTGAGGTGGTCGAGTCCCGTGCGGGACAGGGCCAGCGAGTCGGCCCGTGAGCCGCGCGGCAGACAGATGGGCCAGTCGGAGCCGACCAGGCAGCGGCCGGGGCCGAGCGTGTCGACGACGTGGCGCACCAGGTGCGCGACCCGGTGCGGCTCGGCGCCGTGCTGTTGGGTGAGCAGCCCGGAGATCTTCACCAGCACCCGCGGGGCGGCCGCGGCCCGCTCGACGTCGCGGTACCAGTCCCCCAGGTCCCGGGTGGCGAGGCCCGGCGCGTTGCCGAGGTGGTCGACGACGACCGTGAGGCCGGGGTGGCGCGCGGCGACATCGGCCGCGGTGGTCAACGCACCGCGGTGCAGGTTGAGTTCGAGGACGACGCCGCGCTCGGCGAGGACCGGGACCAGCGCCCGGGCGGGCTCGGGGGTGTCGGCCCAGTGCGCACCCCCGAGCCGCATGCCGTTGGGTCCCGACGTGCCCCACTCGTCGAGCAGGGCGCGCAGCCGGCCGGGCCCGTCGGCGCCGTGGACGTGCAGGTTCGCGACGTAGCCCGCGATCAGGTCCGGGCGGCGCAGCCGCAGCGCGCGCAGGGCGAGGGTCTCGCCCCGGTCGCCGCGCGACGCCTCGACCAGGACGGCGCCCGCCAACTCCCGTACACCGGAGCCCGATCGCGCCAGGTCGGCGGTGCCGAAGGCGCGGTGGTGCGTGCTGTCCGGGCGGATCCAGCCGAACCCCTCGGCCGGGTCCCACAGATGGACATGGCAGTCGATCACGGCCCGCTCCCGAGTATTGACACGTCGGCTCCCCGCCGGTGACTCTAACCATCGTCTATCGATGGGCGATTGTTCAAGACGTAGGTCACGTAGGTGACGAGGGAGCGGGTGTTCTCGATGCTCAGGCCTGACCGGACCGGCGGCACGCAGACGGAGGGCGAGGCGTTCGGACCCCGGCTGACAGCGCGCCGGGCCCTCACCGAACAGCCCCGATGGGCCCTGCTGGAGCGGGAGTTGTTCGCCGCGCAGGAGAAGGCGTGGCGGGTCTTCGCCGACCGGTACACCGAGGGGGACGGCCGGCTCGTCTTCCGCGAGGCGCTCGGCGAGGGGATGGACGGCCGGGACGGCGTGGACGACTTCTACGAGCCGTTCTTCAACTGGCCGACGCTGTATCTGCTGGGCGGCAGCGCCGAGTTGCTGACCGCGGCGCGCCGGCACTGGCGCGGGGTCACCGCGCAGCTCACCGAGATGGGCATGCTCGTCGACGGTCTGGAGCGCGGCTACGACTGGTTCCACCAGGGCGAGGGCCTGCTGCTGTTCTACGGGCTCTGCCTCGCCGACCCGGACGATCCCGAACTGCGCGAACTCGCCTGCCGGTTCGCCGACTTCTACCTCCCCGGCGGCCCGAACTACGACGCGGAGCACCGCGTCCTGCGGGCCCCGCACAACGGCGCCGCGGGGCCGCGGTACGGGTTCAGCGACGAGGAGGCGTACTTCCCGTGGAGCCTGGCGCTGCACCCGTACGGGCTGCCGCTCGACGGGTTCGACGGCGTCACGTCCTTCGACGACCTGGTCGCGTCACCGGACCTCGCCCGCGCCTACGGCCGGGCGATGTGGGACCGGATGGGCCGCGGCGACACGATCGCGAACCTGGGCGCCACCGGCCTCGCCTCCAACGCGTTCCTGCTCAGCGGCGACCGGCGGTACGCGGACTGGGTCGCCGAGTACGTCGGGGTGTGGCAGGAGCGGCTCGCCGGGCGCGAGGTCGTGCCCGACAACGCCGGTCTGGGCGGGGTGGTCGGCGAGTACCTGGACGGCCGCTGGTACGGCGGCCACTACGGCTGGTCCTGGCCGCACGGCCTGTCCCCCGTCGGCAGCTCCACCCTGGTCGGCGCCGCCAACGCGACGCTCCTCACCGGCGACCGCGGCTACCTCGACCTGGCCCGCAACCCGCTCGACACCGTGCTGCGCCACGCCGAGCAGCGCGGCGCCGACGGGATGGGCACGCTCGGCGAGCGCTGGGCACCGCACCTGGCGGCCATGTCCGCCGGGCGCACGCTGATGGTGCCGCAGCGGCACAACGACGCGGGCTGGTTCGACTTCACCGTCATGCCGGGACAACTCCCCCTGTCCCTGTGGCACTTCAGCCGGGAGGAGGGCGACCGGGAGCGCATCGAGCGGCTGCGGGCCGGGGCCAACTGGGACTGGACGGCCGTGCACACCCAGCGCATCAAGGACGAGGCCGGGCACGAGGAACCCTGGTACGAGTTCCTGCACGGCCGCAACCCGGACTTCCCCGAGCGGATGCTGAGCAGCGCCCTCGCGAGCTGCGCCGAACGGGTCGCGGCCATCGAGCACGACACGGTGGATCCCGCGGTCGGCCCCGACGCCCTGGACATCCACCACTGGCAGCACCTCAACCCCGTGGTGACCGAGGCCCTGCTGCAACTGACCACCGGCTCCCCGCAGGTCCTCTACAACGGCGGCCTCGCCCAGCTGCACGTCCGCTACCACGACCTGGACGCCCGCCGGCCGGGACTGCCCCCGGACGTCGCGGCGCTCGTCCCCGACATCCGCCCCGACCACACGGTGGTGGAGCTGGTCAACCTCGGTGGCGCCGCCCGGTCGCTGCTGGTGCAGGCGGGTTCGTTCGCCGAGCACCACGTGGCCTCCGTGCGCGTGGACGACGGCCCCGAGCAGCCGGTCGGCGGACCGTACTGCCGGGTCGACCTGCCCGGCCACACCCGGATCGAACTGACCCTGACCATGACGCTGCGCGGCGGCCGCGCGGCCTGTGCCTCCCCGTGGGAGACGGCATGACGACCCGACTGCCCTTCGCCCTGCCCCGGCTCGGCCTCGGCACCGCCCCACTGGGCGGCCTGTTCGAGGAGGTGACCGAGGACGACGCGGCGGCGACGCTGAAGGCCGCCGCCGCCGAGGGCATCACCTACTTCGACACGGCGCCCCGCTACGGCCACGGCCTCGCCGAGCAGCGCCTCGGCCGGCTGCTCGGCCCGGCCGGGATCACCGACCCGGTGATCTCCACCAAGACGGGCTGGCTGCTGCGCCCCCGTCCGGACGGCTCCCCCGGCGAGGTGGTCACCGACTGGACGGAGCGCGGGATCCGCGCGTCCCTGGAGTCGAGCCTGGCCCGGCTGGGCCGTGACAGCGTCGACGTCCTGTACCTGCACGACCCCGACCACTACCCGGAGGAGGTCCGCCGCACGGCCTATCCGGCGGTGCGCAGACTGCGCGACGAGGGGCTGATCCGGGCGATCGGCTTCGGCATGAACCACAGCGCGCCGCTCGCGTCGTACGTGACGGAGTTCGACGTCGACGTCGTGCTCGTCGCGGGCCGCTTCTCGCTCCTCGACCACGAGGCGCTCGGCACGCTGCTGCCGCTGTGCGCCGAGCGGGGCACCGCGGTGGTCGTCGGCGGCGTCTTCAACACGGGGCTGCTGGCCGACCCGTCCCCCGGCGCGATGTTCAACTACCGGCCGGTCCCGCCGGAGGCCCTCGCCCGGGCGCGGCGGGCCAGGGAGCTGTGCGAGGCGCACGACGTGCCGCTGCCCGCCGCCGCGCTCCAGTTCCCCTTCCTGCACCCCGCCGTCACCTCGGTCGTGGTCGGCTGCCGCTCGGCGGCCGAGGTCACCGCGAACGCGGCCGCCGCCCGCTTCCCCGTCCCCGACGAGCTGTGGGAGCGGCTCGCACGGGAGGGGTTCGTCCCCTCGGCGCTCCTCGGCGCGGCCTGACAGGAATCCCACCGGGGCGCAGGTGGTTACCTCAAGGAAAGCGATCCACCGGCCGCAGGAGGCGTCCATGTACGGCGATCAGGAAACCGTCCGCAAGATCCTCACCGGTACCGGTGACACCTGGGCGGTGGTCGGCCTGTCCTCGAACCGGGGGCGGGCGGCGTACGGCGTCGCGGAGGTCCTGCAGCGCTTCGGCAAGCGGGTCGTGCCGGTCCACCCCAAGGCCGAGACGGTGCACGGCGAGCAGGGGTACGCCTCGCTCGCCGACATCCCGTTCCCGGTCGACGTGGTCGACGTCTTCGTCAACAGCGACCTCGCGGGTCAGGTCGCCGACGAGGCCGTCGCGATCGGCGCCGAGGCGGTGTGGTTCCAGCTCGGCGTGATCGACGAGGACGCGTACGACCGGACCCGGGACGCCGGGCTCGCCATGGTGATGGACAAGTGCCCGGCGATCGAGATCCCGCGGCTCAGCTGACCGGGCCGGCGCCCTCGTCGAAGGACGCGAAGTAGGCGGCGGCCATGTCCTCGTTCCCGTGGCCCTGCTCGGCGGCGCGGGCCAGGCGGGCGGCGCTCGCCTCGGCGACGTCGAGGCGGACCCCGTTCGCCCGGCCCGCCTCGACGATGAGGCGGGCGTCCTTGGCCGCCGTGTCGACCGCGAACTGGGCCGGGGTGAGCCGGTCCTCCAGGACGAGGCCCGCCTTGAGCCGCAGGTACGGCATGTCGAGTCCGCCGCCCGCGATGGCGTCGAAGAACGACTGCGGGTCGACGCCGAGCGCCCGGGACAGCGCGAGCACCTCCCCTGCGGCGTTCGTGGTCGCCAGCACCCAGCTGTTGGCCACCAGCTTCAGCCGGGTGGCGGAGCCCGCCGCCCCGTCCTCACCGGTCCACACGGTGCGCGCGCCGACCGCGTCGAGGACCGGCGCCACCGCGTCCCGGTGCTCGCCCGGGCCCGCCGCGAGGATCAGCAGCTGACCGGCCTCGGCGGGCTGCCGGGTGCCGAGGACGGGGGCGTCGAAGAAGACCAGGCCGTGGTCGGCGGCGAAGTCCGCGAGGCCGTCGATCGCCTCGATGCCCGCGGTCGTGGACTGCAGCCAGGCGGCGCCGGGCCGCAGTCCGGCCGCGGCCTGCCGCATCACGTCGAGCGCGGCCGGCCCGTCGTACAGCATGGTCAGCACGACGTCGGCGCCGGTGACGGCCTCGGCCGGGGTGTCGGTGACGTGCACGCCGTCGGCGGTCAGCGGCTCGGCCCTGTCCCGGCTGCGGTTCCAGGCCCGGACGGTGTGCCCGGCGCGCGCGATGTTGCGAGCCATCGCCGCACCCATGATCCCGGTGCCGAGGACGCTCACGGTCAGCTTGTCGGCGGGGGCTGCGGGGGCGCTCTGTTCACTCATGGCGCCAACTCTATGTCCGGTCGACGCTCTTCCTGCGGGCCACTCGCAGCTCCGTCAGGTACCGCTTGGTGACCCGGCCGCCGTAGTGGCGGTCGATGAGGTCGCCGACGCAGTCGAGCAGGCCGGAGCGGGCGGCCGGTTCGAGGTCGCGGGTGCCCGAGAAGGTGCACAGCAGGTCGCGGTACTCCTCCGTGGTGAAGGTGATGTCCCGTTCGTGGCGCCGGAAGACGGGCGGCTCGAAGCGGTCGGCGCCGGGCAGCGCGGCGTTGCCCTGCGCGACGTTCCGGTTCGGCGCCTCCTGGCTGTCGTACGGGATGTCGGCGGCGGGCGTCAGGCGCAGGCCGGGCGGGGTGGCCGGGTCGAAGCGCTCGTAGCAGCCCTGGACCTCGACGAAGAAGTCCGCCGTGCCGCCCGCGACGTGGTGCGTCGACACCGTCGCGAGCGTCCCGCCGGGGCGCAGTGCCCGGGCGGACTTGGCGACGCGGACGGCGGGGTCGATCCAGTGGAAGGAGGTCGCCGCGAGGACCACGTCGAACGGCTCGGCGGGCAGCGGCCAGTCCTCGAAGGCGGCCACCTCGACCTCGGCGCCGGGGTGTCCGGCGAGCCGGCGGCGGGCCACGGCCGCCAGTTCGGCGCCGAGTTCGACGGCGACGATCCGGCAGCCGCGCGCGGCCAGCGGCACGGTCGCCTTGCCGGTGCCGCAGCCCACTTCGAGGACCCGGCAGCCGGGCCCGGTCCCGGCGAGTTCGGCCAGGTCGTCGTAGAGCTCCGGCGGATAGCCGGGCCGTGCCCGGTCGTAGGTCTCGGCGTCCTGGGTGAAGGTGCGGCGCAGCCGTTCCCGCTCGGTGTCGGTCATCCGCGCCACGCTACTCAGAACCGGACCGGCAGCCCCACCGGATAAGAGCCGTCCCCGGCGAAGCCCACCCGCTGGACGGCGTCGCGGCCGCCGGCGAGCGTGAGGCCGTCGCGGCGCAGCCAGAGCTCCTCGACGAGCACCTCGGTCTGGAGGTTGGCGAGGGCCGCGCCGATGCAGCGGTGGGCGCCGTGCCCGTACGCGATGTGGCCGGTGCCGCGGGCCGGTTCGCGGCCCAGGTCCAGTCGGCCGGGCTCGGGGAAGGTGCCGGGGTCGCGGTTGGCGGCGAGCAGTCCGCTGGTGACGCCCTCGCCGCGGCGGACCGGGACGCCGCCGAGCTCCAGGTCCTCGGTGGCGTAGAGGGTGGCGCCGACGTGCACGGCGGAGACGTGCCGGAGCAACTCCTGCACGGCGCGCGGCAGCAGGCCGGGGTCGGTGCGCAGCCGGGCCGTCTCGTCCGGGTGGTCGAGGAGGGTGAGGACGGCGTCGGTGAGGAAGAAGGCGGGCGGTGCGATGCCGGTTTGAAGAGGAGGAAGACGAGCGCGATCATCTCCTGCCGGCTGAGGCGCTGCTCCGGCGTCGCCTCCGCGTCGGAGCGCAGCAGGTCGGAGGCGAGGTCCTCGGCGGGGGCCGCGGCGCGGCGGTCGAGGAGGCCGTCGATGTACTCGGCGAGGCGGTCGATGCCGGGCAGGAAGCGGTCCGGTTCGCCGGACTCGTAGTCGCGCATCCAGCCGGCGACCTTGCCGCGGTCCGCCTCGTCGACGCCGATGATGTCGCAGATGACCTCGGTGACGACGGGGTAGGCGAAGCCGGTCAGGAACTCGAACTCGGCGCCGGTCGCGGCGAGTTCGTCGCTGAGCTCGCGCACCACGCGCTGGATCCGGGGGCGCAGGGCGGCGATCCGGCGCGGCGCGAAGGCGCGCATCACGTGGGTGCGCAGCCGGGCGTGGTCGGGCCCGTCGACCATCACCAGGATCTCCAGGTAGAGGCGGTACTCGGGCGGCAGCCCCGCCTCGTCGAGGAGTTCCGCGCCGAGGCCGCCCCCGTCCTGTCCCGGCACCTCGGCGAGGTCGCGGACGAAGCGGGGGTCGGCGAGCACCGCCTTGACGACGTCGTACCGGGTGGCCAGCCAGACCGGGGTGGTGGTCTGCGGCAGCGTGACGCGCAGCAGCGGTGCCTCGTGGCCGTGCGAGGCGTCGTCGATCTGCTGGTGCGTCAGCTCAAGTGGTGCGGCGGCGAAATCGGTCATGGAGGGAGCATCCACGGGAACGTCCGTACGGGCGGGGCCCGTGACCGGTTCGTGACGTCGCCCCGGGCGTCGTGCCCGCCCGGAGGACGCTCCGGGCGGGCGAGCGGGCCGACGACGCCGTCGACGACCTCGCCGAGCGGTGATCAGGGCGTCACGTCGGTCACCCTCCACCGCTGGTTGGCGCCGGAGTTGGGCTGCCAGGTCCCGACGGACGCGCCCTCGTGCGTGGCCTGTCCGCCGACCTCCAGGAGACGCCCCGTTCCGGCGTTGACGAAGGTGTACGTGCCGTCTCCGGTCGTCGACAGGATCCACTGGGCCGCCGCGTCGCGGTCGTCCGTGTCGGGCTCGACGACCGGTACCCCGTCGCGGACGGCGAGCCGCCTGCCGTCGGCGGCGCTGGTGAACACGTGGCGGTCGCGGCTCGTCGGGCCGTCCCCGCCGATCCGCGCGAGCCGCCAGCGCTGCCCGGCCGCGCCGGTCCCGGTGCCGATGACGAGGGTGTCGGCGCCGTCGGCAACGGTGAGGTCCTTGCCGCTCTGCACGCCCGTCAGCTCGTAGGTGCGTCCCCTGCGCAGCGTCGCGGCGTCCTTGGCGACCCCGGACACGCCCTTGATCACGAACGTGGTCACGGACTGCGCGGGCACCGTGAAGGTGGCGGTGCGGCCCGTCACCGCGACCGGCGGCTGCTCGGCCAGCTTGCCGTCGGCGCTGGTCACGACGGGGGTGACGGTCGCGCCCCGGCGCACGGTGGCGAACCTCGACAGGTCGAGCGTCACCGTGCGGGTGCCCGTGGTGCCGTTGACGTGCACGACGGTGGCGCCGTTGCCGCCGCGGGTGACCGCCGCGGTGCTGTTCGTGTCGTCGACCTTGACCAGGCGGTCGCCCGGCCGGATGTAGTGGGTGAAGTTCCGGGCCGTGTCGAACTTGGTGTTCGTGTAGACCGGGCAGGTCTCCAGGGTGTCGTCGGGGCCGGCGCTGAAGGAGACCTGGATCTCGCCCCAGTTGCCGCCCTTGGCGGACTCGCCGCCCGGCCTCATGTTGTCCCAGTCCTCGACGGGCTGCCAGAACACCCAGGCGCTGGGCTCCAGTTCCCGCAGGTCGTCGACGATGTGCTGGGCGAGGCCGAGACCGGGCCGCATGTCGGTGAAGGACTGGCCGTCGCCCCAGTCGCCCTCCACCTCGCTCATCCACAGCGGCTTGCCGTCGGCCTTGGCGAGGTCGCGGACGGAGGTGCGGCCGCCGGTGCCGTACGTGTGGACGTTCATCTGGGTGACGTGGCGCTTCACGTCCGCCGGATAGCTGGTCCAGTTCGTGACGAAGGTCGTCGGGTTGGTCTCGTCCATCGCCGAGACGGCCGCGCCGGTCCGCGCCCTGCGCAGCGCGGCGTCGAGCGCGGGCACGATCTTCTGCTGGAGGCCGGGGCCGATGTGGCAGCCCTCCTGCCGGCCGCCGGTCGGATCGCCGTCGGCGCCCAACTGGGTGCCCCAGTAGCTGGTGTTGGGCTCGTTGCACGGGTCGACGGTCTTCACCTCGATGCCGTGCGCCTTCTCCAGGCGCCGGGTGGCACCGGCCAGGTAGGCGGCGAAGTCGTCGACGGACGCCTCCTTCAGCTGGTCCTTCGACGCGTCGAAGCCGCCGGAGACGTAGCCGCTGACCGTCATGAAGTAGGGCGGCGAGTTGGAGAACGTCTCCCAGTGGGTGATGTCCTTCTTGATCCGGTCCACCCACCAGCGCTGGGTGGCGTCGGCGTCCTCGTTCCAGTGGTCCGCGTCGTCCGGGTCCCACCAGTCGGTGTCGGTGCGCGTGGTGCCCTCGGGCGCCTTCCACCAGCCCTCGACGGCGCCGCCGGCCCTGAGGTAGTCGGGCACGTCGGGGGCGTTGCCGCCGCCGATGTTGTAGCGGGCGATGTTCAGGGCGAGGCCGTCCCGTCCGAAGACGAGGTCGGCTATCCGCTCGCGAATCTCGTCCGGGTAGTGCCCGGTGGCGTTCGCGAACCAGACCAGGCTGGTGCCCCACCCCTCGAACCGGTCCTGCCGGTACGAGGGGTCGGGGGTGACCGTGACCGCCGCCGCGTCGGCCGCGGCGGCCGGGGCGAGGAACGGTGCGGCCGAGATCTGGGTTCCTGCGGCCGCGGCCGTGGCCGTGGCGATTCCGATGAACCGTCTGCGGGTCAAGCGCGCCAACGTGAGCTCCCGACGTCGTGGTGTGAGTGCGGTGTTGGTGGTGCTGGAACGGAGTGGTTCTAGGCGGAGGCGGGCTGCCGGAGGACGGCGACCTGCCGGGGCGCGAGGACGAGGCCGCCGTCGCCCGCGGGACCGACGAGGACGTCGCCGGTCAGACCGGGCAGCGCCACCTCCTCGTCGCTCCGGTTGACCAGGAAGTGGTAGCGGTGCCCGGCGTCGCGCCGCACGACGTGCTCGACCGACCCCCGCGCCCGCTCCGGGAGTTCACTGCTCACCCCGGCCGGTGCGAGCAGCTCGGGCAGCAGCACGGTCAGGCCGTCGGCGCCGAGGCGGGTGGAGACGTAGGCGGCCGAGCCGCGGCCGGTGCCGCGCCGGGTGACGGCCGGGCGGGCGGCGTACGTGCCGGTGCGGTACCCGGCGAGCACTTCGACGTCGGTGCCGGTGACGGAGATCCGGTCGGTCCACAGGCTGCCCGTGGTGCCGTTGTCCAGGTCGACGGTGACGCCGTCGAGCAGCGGCCCGAACTCCTCGATGCGGATGCCGAGGACGTCGCGCAGGGCGCCCGGGTAGCCGCCGAGCCAGACGTGGTCGTTCTCGTCGACGATCGCGGAGAAGTACGTGGTGACGAGGTGGCCGCCGCCCTCGACGTACCGGGTGAGCTCCTTGGCGAGCGGCTGCGGCACCACGTGCAGGACGGGCGCGATGACGACGTCGTACGCGGACAGGTCGGTGCGGTGGGCGGGCACCACGTCGGCGCGGATCCCGAGGCGCAGGAGCGCCGAGTACCAGTCGAGGGCCTCGCGGTGGTAGTCGAGGCGCGAGGTGGGGTGGGAGTCCTGCTCGCTGGCCCACCAGGAGTCCCAGTCGAAGAGGATCGCCACCCGGGCGGGTTCGCGCTCGCTGCCCGCGACCGGGGCGAGCGCGTCCAGGGTGCGGCCCAACTCGACGACGGCGCGGAAGAGTTCGCTGTCGGCACCGGCGTGCGGGACCATCGCCGAGTGGTACTTCTCGGCGCCGGCCACGGACTGGCGCCACTGGAAGAAGCAGACGGCGTCGGCGCCGTGCGCCACGTGCAGCAGCGAGTCACGGGCCAACTCCCCCGGCTGCTTGGGCAGGTTGACGGGCTGCCAGTTCACGGCGCTGGTGGAGTGCTCCATCAGGAACCACGGCCGGTGGCCGGCGATGCCGCTGCTGAGGTTGGCGGAGAAGGAGAGTTCGTCGCGGTCCTGCGGTCCTGGGATGACGTAGTGGTCGTTGGCGACGAAGTCCACCTCGTCGGCCCAGTCCGCGTAGTCCATGCCCTTGGTGCCGCCCATCACCATGAAGTTGGTGGTGACGGGCGTGTCCGGGGTGAGCTCGCGCAGGATCTCCCGCTCGGCCAGCAGATGGTCCTTGAGCGCGTCCGACGAGAACCGCTTGAAGTCGAGCTGCTGCGTCGGGTTGGGGTGCGAGGCGGCGAGCCGGGGCGGCAGCAGCTGCTCCCAGTCGCTGTAGCGCTGGGACCAGAAGGCGGTGCCCCAGGCGTCGTTGAGGGCGTCGAGCGTCGTGTAGCGGCGGCGCAGCCAGTGACGGAAGGCGCGGGCCGCGTCGTCGGAGTGGTCGTAGACGTTGTGGCAGCCCAGCTCGTTGTTGACGTGCCAGGCGACGAGGGCCGGATGGTCGGCGTAGCGGGAGGCGAGCTTGCGCACCAGGTGCAGCGCGTGCTCGCGGAAGACGGGCGAGGTGGGCCGCCAGTGCTGGCGGGCGCCGGGCCAGAGCGTCTCGCCGCTCGCGGTGACCGGCAGGATCTCCGGGTGCGCGGTGGTCAGCCACGGCGGCGGCGACGCGGTGGCGGTGGCCAGGTCGACGCCGATGCCGCCCGCGTGCAGCAGGTCCATGATCTCGTCGAGCCAGCCGAAGTCCCAGGTGTCGGCGGTGGGCTGGATCCGGGCCCAGGAGAAGATGGCGAGGGAGACGACGTTCACCCCGGCCTCGCGCATCAGCCGGATGTCGTCCGCCCACACCTCCCGTGACCACTGCTCGGGGTTGTAGTCGGCTCCGTAGCCGAGGCGCCGGGCGCCGTCCGAGCCCTTCGCGTACGGGAAACGGGAGGTGAGGGGGGCGGTCATGCACGTCCTTCCAGGGATGCGGTCACAAAGGGGGCGCGGGCTACTTCTCGACGGTGAAGCCCTGCTCGGTGCCGTACTTGACGGAGGCGTCCTGCCAGGACTTGAGGCCGGCCGTGAGCTTGGTCGAGGAGACGTACGCCTTGCCGACGGTGTCGTTGAAGATCGAGTTGGCGTACACCTGGTACGGCAGGTACTTCCAGTCGGTGGGCACGCTCTTCGCGGACTCGGCGAAGATCTTGTTGGCCTTCTGGCCGCCGAAGTAGGGGAACTCGGTGTCCTGGAACGACGGGGAGTCCAGGTCCTTCGTGGTCGCGGGGAACGCGCCGTTCTCGATGCGGGTCTGCACGCCGGCGCCGGAGTTGGCGTACTCGACGAAGGCGTAGGCGAGTTCCTTGTTCTTGCCGAGCTCGGGCAGGGCGAGCGAGCTGCCGCCGTTCTCCGAGCTGGCGTCGGCGCCCTTCTCCCACTGCGGCATGGGGGCGACGCGCCAGTCGCCGGCCGCGCCCTTCACGCCGGAGGCGAAGTTGGCGGGCATCCAGGCGCCGGTGGGCAGGGTGGCGATGGTGCCGTCGCCGAGGCCCTTGTACCAGTCGTCGGTCCAGCCGGTGACGGGCGAGACGAGCTTCTCGTCGATCAGCTGCTGCCAGGTGTCGGTGTACTTCTTCGCGCCCGCGTCGGTGAAGTCGATGCCGACCTTGGTGCCGTCGACCTTGTAGGGGTGCGAACCGGCCTGCCACAGCAGGCTGGTGGTCAGGCCGGCGTCGCCGACGTCGCTGGTGATGTACGCCTTCGGGTCGGCCTTGTGCAGCGTGCGGGCCGCCTCGACGTACTCGTCCCAGGTCGTCGGGACGGCGATCTTGTACTTGTCGAAGACCTTCTTGTTGTAGAAGAGCGCCATCGGGCCGGAGTCCATGGGCAGGCCGTAGACGCCCTCGCCGGACTTCACCGAGTTCCACGGGCCCGGCGAGTACGAGGACGCCAGCTTCTCGGCGCCGTACGCCTTGAGGTCGGTGATCTGCTTGGTCAGGGCGTACTGGCCGAGCGCGTAGTACTCGATCTGCGCGACGTCCGGGACGCCCTTCTTCGCCGAGATCGCGTTCGACAGGGCCTTGTACTGGTCGTTGTTGGTGCCCGCGTTGACCAGCTTGACGTCGACCTTCGGGTACTTCTTCTCGAAGTCGGCGGCGACCTGCTTCAGGGTGGGCTCCCATGCCCACACCGTGACGGTGCCGCCCTTCTTCAGTGCCGACCGGATGTCGGAGGAACCGACCTTCTTGTCACCGGAGTCGTCGTCGGAGCCGCCGCAGGCGGTGGCGCCGAGGGCGAGGGCGCAGACGAGACCGAGGCCGCGCAGCAGGCGGCGGGAGTGCTTGGGCATGGGCATGCTTCCACTTCGTCGTGGTCCTACGGAGGGTGTTGGTGCCGGGGTGCGGCGTGAACTGCGGCGCTGCGCCTACTCCTTGACGCTTCCGGCGGACAGTCCGGACTGCCAGTACTTCTGGAGCAGCAGGAAGGCGGCGATCAGCGGCACGATGGTGAGCAGCGAACCGGTGAGCACCAGATGGGGGATGGCCTCGCCGCCGGCCGTCTGCGCCTGTTTGTTCCAGGAGTCCAGGCCGAGCGTGAGCGGGTACCAGTCGGGGTCCTTCAGCATGATCAGCGGCAGGAAGTAGTTGTTCCAGGTCGCGACCGTGGTGAAGAGCAGCACGGTGACGGTGCCGGGGGCGAGCAGCGGCAGGGCGACCTGGAAGAAGGTGCGCAGCTCGCTCGCCCCGTCGATGCGGGCGGCCTCCATCAGTTCGGTGGGGATCGCCTCGGTGGCGAACACCCACATCAGGTACAGGCCGAACGGCGAGATCAGCGAGGGGATGATGACGGCCCACGGGGTGTCGGTGAGCCCCATCTTGCTGAACATGAGGAAGGTGGGGACGGCGAGCGCGGTGCCCGGCACCGCGACGGCCCCGATGACGACGGCGAACACGGCGCGCTTGCCGGGGAAGGCGAACTTGGCGAGCGCGTACCCGCCGAGGACCGCGAGGAAGGTGGCCCCGCCCGCGCCCACCACCACGTACAGGAGGGTGTTGACGAGCCAGCGGCCGAAGACGCCGTCCTGGTAGGTGAAGGTCGTGCCGATGTTGTGCCAGAGGTCGAAGTCCCGGTCGAACCAGAGGCCGAACGAACGGGCCAGGCCCTGCTGGGACTTGGTGGCGCTGATCAGGAGCCAGACCAGCGGCAGCAGGCTGTAGACGAGGACGACGCCGGTGAGCACGGTCAGCAGGACGCTGCGGCGAGGCCGTCCCGGACGCGGGGCGCGCGGTGACCGCAGGCGCGGGGCCGGGGACTTGGGCGGTGCGGTCGTCCGCACGGAGCCGGTGGTGGTGGTCATCGCGCTCACGCTCCCTTGCGCATGCCGCGCAGCTGGACGACGTAGGCGACGATCATCGTGATCACGCCCATGACGATGGCGACCGTCGCGGAGTAGTTCTGCTGCTGGCCCGCGAAGGACAGCGAGTACGTGTAGAAGTTCGGGGTGTAGTCGGTGGTGATGGCGTTCGGCGCGAGCTTCTGCAGGATCGCGGGCTCGTTGAAGAGCTGGAAGCTGCCGATGACCGAGAAGATCGTGGCGATGACGAGGGCGCCGCGGATCGCCGGGAGTTTGATGGCCGTGATGACGCGCCACTGTCCGGCGCCGTCGATCTCGGCGGCCTCGTACAGCGAGTGCGGTACGACGCGCAGCGCGGCGAAGAAGATCAGCATGTTGTAGCCGACGAACTCCCAGGTCACGATGTTGCCGATGGAGGCGAGGACCAGGTCGGCGGAGAGCGGGTCGGGCAGCTTCGTGCCGAGCGCGTCGTCGAGGTCGCCGACCAGGCCGTAGCGGGTGCCGTACATGAAGCCCCACATGAGGGTGGCGACGACGGCGGGGACCGCGTACGGGAGGAAGACGGTGATGCGGAAGAAGTCCTTGCCGTAGAGGCGGCCGCTGTCGATGGCGAGGGCGACGAGCAGGGCGATGCCCAGCATGATCGGCACCTGGATCAGCAGGAAGAGCCCGACGCGGGCCACGCCCTCCCAGAACTGGCTGTCCTGGAGCGCCTGTTGGTAGTTGTCGAGGCCCACGAAGGTGGTGCCGCCGATGAGTTGGGTCCTGAAGAGGCTCAGATAGACCGAGTACGCGAGCGGCGCGAGGAAGACCAGGGCGAAGACGAGTACGAAGGGGCCGATGAACCCCCATCCCGTCCACGAGCGGCGCCGCCTCACGGCGACCGGCGGTTGCAGCGTGGTCATCTCGCGTCCCTCACTCGTCCATGGGTCACTGGGCTCGATGTTTGCGTAAACATCCCTGGGCGCAAAGGGTCCGGCGGCTGCTATGTTTACGTAAACATTCGGTGGCGGCATGTCTACACTGCCCCGAGGACGACGGTCAAGAGTCGGTGAGGGACACGGTGACAACCAACGGGAGCGCTCCGCGGGGCGGCACGCGCCGGACACAGAACGCGTCGATGGCCGACGTCGCCCGGGTCGCGGGCGTCTCGTCCCAGACGGTCTCCCGCGTCTCGAACGGCTTCCCCGGGGTCAACGAGGAGACCCGGGACCGGGTCCTCGCCGCGATGAAGGACCTCGGCTACCGCCCCAACAGCGCGGCGCGGGCGCTGAAGCGGGGCGACTTCCGCACGATCGGCGTCATCACGTTCACGCTGTCCACGACGGGCAACATGCGCACGCTGGAGGCCATCGCGACCTCGGCCGCGCAGGAGGGCTACGCGGTCACGCTCCTGCCGGTCGCGGTGCCCACCCAGGACGAGGTGCGCGGCGCGTTCTCCCGCCTCGGCGAACTGGCCGTGGACGCGGTCATCGTCATCATGGAGGTCCATCTGCTCGACTCGGCGAGCCTGACGCTGCCGCCGCACGTGAAGGTGGTGGTCGCGGACTCCGACGCCGGCGACCGGTACGCGGTGGTGGACACGGACCAGGCGGGCGGCACCCGCGACGCGGTGCGCCACCTCCTCGACCTCGGCCACCGCACGGTCTGGCACCTGGCGGGCCCCTCCGAGTCCTTCGCCGCGCAGCGTCGAACGGACGCCTGGCGCACGGCACTTGAGAGCGCGGGCCGCGCCGTGCCGCCGCCGGTGCGGGGCGACTGGTCGGCCGAGTCCGGCTACCGCGCAGGTCTGCGCCTGGCCGAACAGGCCGACTGCACCGCGGTGTTCGCGGCGAACGACCAGATGGCGCTGGGCCTGCTGCGGGCGCTGGACGAGCGCGGCCGCCGGGTCCCCGAGGACGTCTCGGTCATCGGCTTCGACGACATCCCCGACTCGGGCTCGTTCCTGCCTCCGCTCACCACGGTCCACCAGGACTTCGCGGAGGTCGGCCGCCGCTGCGTGGAGAGCGCGCTGCGCCAGGTCAGGGAGAGCGAGGCGGAGCGCGGCACGACGCTGGTGCCCACGCGGCTGGTGGTGCGGGAGAGCACGGGGCGCGCGCCGCGCGGGCGGGTGACGCCTTGAGTCGTCGCGTGGGCGGGACTGCTGGACAGGGGACCGTCGGATCGCGGCACCGGCCGGGCGGGGGCCGCCTGTCGGCCGGGCGCCCCGTCCCGATGGGTCGTTCAGACCGTGACGCCGAGGCCCTCCAGGACCACCGCGTTGGGGAGTTCGGCGAGGGCCTTGCCCGGGACGATCAGTTTGCCGCGGCGGGTGCCGCTGCCGATGAGGACGTGCGGCAGGTCGGCGACGGCCGCGTCCACGAGGACCGGCCAGTCGGCGGGCAGGCCGATCGGGGTGATGCCGCCGTACTCCATGCCCGTCTCGCCGACCGCGGTGTCCATCGAGGCGAACGAGGCCTTGCGGGCGCCGAGTTGGCGTCGCACCGCGCCGTTGACGTCGACCTTGGTGGTGGACAGCACGACGCACGCGGCGAGCGTGGCCTCGCCGCCCCGCTTGCCCGCGACGACCACGCAGTTCGCGGACCGCGCGAGGATGTCGGGGCCGTAGTGCTGGACGAAGGTCGCGGTGTCGGCCCACTCGGGGTCGGTGTCGACGTGGATCAGGTCCTGCGCGGGCACCGTGCCGCGCCAGTGCCGCACGGCGTCGGCGACGGGGCGGGTGAGCAGTTCGAGGGCGTCGGGGGCCGCGAGGACGTGGTCGAAGGTGCCGATGGGTGCGCGCATGGCCGCACGCTAACAGGGGTGGCGCGCACCGCATCCGGGCGTCTCAGCGTTCGAACGGCACCGACACGGCCATGACCAACCGGGCCGGTACGGCACCGTCGTTGCGGTACTCGTGCGGCACGTCGGCCTCGAAGGTGACGCTCGCCCCCTCGGGCACCTGGTGCGCGACGCCGTCGACGACCAGGGTCAACTCCCCCTCGGTGACGTGCAGGAGCTCGACGGTGCCCTGGGGGTGCGGATCGGACGGGCTGCCGTCGCCGGGCTGCAGCAGCCAGTCCCACATCTCCAGCGGCCCGGGCGCCTCGGTCCCGGCGAGGAGCCGGTGGTAGCTGCCGGCCTCCGTGGACCACAGCCGCACCGCCTGGTCGGCGGGCACGATCCGCACCTTCGGCCCCTGCTCGTAGTCGAGCAGCGTGGTGATGCTGACCCCGAGCGCGTCGCCGATCTTGACGACGGTGCCGATGCTCGGGTTCGTGCGGGCCTGCTCGATCTGGATGAGCATGCCGCGGCTGACGCCGGCCCGGCCGGCCAGCGCGTCCAGGGTGAAGCCGCGCTCGGCGCGCCAGTGCTTCACGTTGCGGGCGAGCGACTGGGTCAGGAGGTCGAGGTCCGACACGTTCCGTCCATGAGAGTGGGTCGACGAGGCTAACCGTTGTGCAATATTTTGGATGACGTCGTTCAGTTCAGTGAACTACGGTGTGGTGCACCCGAACGTTCAGCAAACTGTACTGCGAGGTCCGGCATGACAGCACTCTTCGCCCTGGCCACGAGCCTGCTGTGGGGCCTCGCCGACTTCGGCGGCGGGCTGCTCACCCGGCGCACGCCGGCCCTCACGGTGGTGGTCGTCTCGCAGTCGATCGCGACGGTCGTGCTCGGTGCGATGGTGGTCGCCACGGGCGGCTGGAGCGAGGCGGGCCCGCAGCTGTGGTTCGCGGTGGGCGCCGGGCTCGTCGGCCCCGTCGCCATGCTCGCCTTCTACAAGGCGCTGGCGCTCGGCCCGATGGGGGTCGTCTCGCCGCTCGGCTCGCTCGGCGTCGCCGTGCCGGTGGGCGTCGGGCTGGTCCTCGGCGAGCGGCCGGGGCTGCTGCAGTTCGGGGGCATCCTGGTCGCCGTCGCGGGCGTGGTCCTCGCGGGCGGCCCGCAGTTGAAGGGCGCTCCCGTGCAGCGGCAGGCGGTGCTGCTCACGCTGCTGGCGGCGTTCGGTTTCGGCGCGGTGATGGCCCTGATCGCGGAGGCGTCGACCACGCTCACCGGCCTCTTCCTCGCCCTGTTCGTGCAGCGCGTGACGAACGTGGCGGCGGGTGGTGCGGCGCTCCTCGTTACGGCGCGGCGCGGGGCGCCGGTGCTGCCGGTGGAGGGCGGACCGGCGCTGCTCGTGCGCGCGCTGCCGGCCCTGGCGTTCGTGGGCCTCGCGGACGTGGCCGCCAACGGCACGTACTCGATGGCCGCGCAGCACGGCCCGGTCACGGTGGCCGCCGTGCTGGCGTCCCTCTACCCCGTCGTCACCGCGCTCGCGGCGCGCGGCGTCCTGAGCGAGCGGCTGCGCGGGGTGCAGGCCGCGGGCGCCGGGCTCGCCCTGATCGGGACGGTGCTGCTGGCGACGGGCTGAGCCGGGACGCGCCGCGAAACCGGGGCCCGCCCCGCGGGGCCAGGACCCGCCCCTCAGATCCGGTACTTGCGCAACGCCGGTATCGCGAACGCGAGCCCCAGCATGGCGACGACGACCAGCAGGCCGCCCCCGACCACCGCCGCACGCGGGCCGAACGCCGAGCCCGCCGTGCCGTGGAGCACGTCGGCGAGGCGCGGCCCGCCCGCGACGACGACCGTGAAGACGCCCTGCATCCTGCCGCGCATCTCGTCGGTGGCGGCGGACAGCAGAATCGCCCCGCGGAACACCATCGAGACCATGTCGGCGATCCCCGCCACGGCCAGGAACACCACGGCGAGCCAGAGGCTGTCGCTCAGGCCGAACCCGGTGATCGCCGCGCCCCACGCGACGACCGCCCCGATCACCATCCAGCCGTGCCGCTTCGCCCGCGAGAACGTGCCGGAGAACAGGCCGCCGACCACCGCCCCGATCGGGATCGCCGCGAACAGCAGGCCGAGCGCGAGCCCTTCCCCGTACGGCGCGTAGGTCTCGGCGGCGAGTTGCGGGAAGAGGGCGCGCGGCATCCCGAAGACCATCGCGATGATGTCGGCGAGGAACGACAGCAGCAGCACCTTGTGCATCGAGATGTAGCGGAAGCCGGCCGCGATCTCCCGGACGCCCGCCCGCCGCTTCACCGTGGTGTCCAGCGGCGGCAGCGAGGGCAGCCGGTACACGGCCCACACGGTGACGCACAGCGCGAGGGCGTCGATCAGATAGAGCTCGGGCAGGCCGATGACGGGGATCAGGACGCCCGCCAGGAGCGGCCCGACGACCTGGCCGGTCTGCATGACGGTCGAGCCGAGGGCGTTGGCCGCGGCCAGTTCGCCCTCGGGCACGAGCCGGGCGATGGACGCGTTGCGGGCCGGGGCGTTCAGTCCCCAGAAGGCCTGCTGGACCGCCAGCAGCACCATCAGCGTGGCCACGGAGTCGAGCCCGACCAGGGCCTGCAGCCAGAAAAGCACCGAGGTGACGGCGATCCCGCTGTTGGTGACGAGGAGCAGTTTGCGGCGGTCCATGCTGTCGGCGATCGCGCCGCCCCACAGCGCGAACACGACGAGCGGCAGCAGGCCCGCCATGCTGGCCGCGCCGACCCACGCCGAGGAACCGGTGATGTCGTAGATCTGCTTCGGCACGGCGACGGCGGTGAGCTGGCTGCCCACGGCCGTGACGATGGTGGAGGTCCACAGCCGCCGGTAGGCGGGGATGCGCAGGGGCCGGGTGTCCATGGCCCAGCGGCGCCAGCCGCGCCGGGACGGTCCGGACGGCTCCTGTTGTTCGGTGCCGGTGCTGCTCTCGCTGGTGTCCACGGGTCCCCGGTCGGTCATCCTGGTTGGTCGCTACATCTTTCGATGCCGGGGTTCACTATCGCAGCACCGCCGGGGACGTCGGGAACCGCCTGCTCAGGTTCCGGCGAGCAGCATGATCCCCATGGCGATCATCGTGGTGGCGACCAGGGCGTCGAGCACCCGCCAGGCGACCGGCCTGGCCAGGAAGCGGCCGAGCAGCCGGGCCCCGAAGCCGAGGGCGGCGAACCAGCACAGGCTGGCGAGCACCGCACCGAGTCCGAAGGTCCAGCGGCTCGATCCGTGTCCGGCGGCGACGGAGCCGAGCAGGAACACGGTGTCGAGGTAGACGTGCGGGTTGAGCCAGGTCATCGCCAGACAGGTGAGCACCGCGCGGCGCCGTGAGCCGGCCGCCTCGCCCTCCGCGCGCAGCGAGCCGGCCGGGTGCACGACGCGGCGGGCGGCGAGGACGCCGTAGCCGATCAGGAACGCGCCGCCGATCCAGCCGATCGCCGTGACCGCCCCCGGCCACGCCACCACCACGGCCCCGACACCGCCGACGCCGAGCGCGATCAGCAGCGCGTCCGAGAGGGCACAGATCCCGACCACGGCGAGGACCGCGTCGCGGCGGATCCCCTGCCGCAGCACGAACGCGTTCTGGGCTCCGATGGCGACGATGAGCGAGAGGCCGGTGCCGAACCCGGCGGCAGCGGCGGTGAGTGAAGCGGTCATGTCCTCGACGCTAAGCAGCGGATCACCGCGCGTACAGCTAAAGATTTTTACGTAGCATTAGCGCTCGTGATGATTCCTGAGCTCCCGCTCGATCAGGTACGGACCCTGCTCGCGGTGGTCGACGAGGGCACGTTCGACGCGGCGGCGACCGCCCTGCACCTGACGCCGTCGGCGGTCAGCCAGCGGGTGAAGGCGCTGGAGCAGCGGACCGGACGGGTGCTGCTGGTGCGCACCAAGCCGGTGCGGCCGACCGAGTCGGGCGAGGTCGTCGTGCGCTTCGCCCGCCAGCTCGCGCGGCTGGAGCGGGACGCGTACGCCGAGCTCGGTCTGAGCGGCGACGACGGGCCGACCCGGGTGGCGGTGGCGGTGAACGCCGACTCCCTGGCGACCTGGTTCCTGGGCGCGCTCACCCGGGTGTCGGGCATCCCGCGGGTCCGCTTCGAGCTGCACCGCGAGGACGAGTCCCGCACGGCGGAACTGCTCAGGGAGGGCCTGGTGATGGCCGCGGTGACCTCGTCGCCGGAGCCGGTGACGGGCTGTTCGGTCCGGCTCCTGGGACGGATGCGCTACGTCGCCGCGGCGAGCCCGGAGTTCGTGGACCGGTACCTCGGCGGTCCGCTGCGGGACGCGCTCCCGGACGCCCCGGTGATGACGTTCGACCGCAGCGACGGCCATCAGGACGCGTTCGTGCGCGAACTGCTCGGCGGCCGGGGCGCGGCGAGCTCGGTGCGGCACGCGGTGCCCACGTCGGAGGGGTTCGTCGAGTCCGTCGCGCTGGGTCTGGGCTGGGGCATGGTGCCCGAGGCGCAGGCGGAACCGCTGCTGGCGCGGGGCCGGCTGGTCCGGCTGGCCCCGGACCGCCCGGTCGACCACCCGCTGTACTGGCAGCAGTGGAAGCTGGACTCCCCCGCGCTCGCCGCGGTCGCGGCGGCGGTGACCGGCGCGGCGGCGGAAGCGCTGCGCGGCTAGGCGCTCCGGGTCGGCTACGCGCCCTCCTCCAACTCGGCCAGGGCGAGGAGCTGTTCGGGGGTGACGTCGGACGGGATCGGCCGCGGGGCCGGGGTGCGCAGCGGCGGCTGCCAGCCCGCCTCGGCGTCCCAGGTCCGCACGACCCGGGCCGGCGCCCCGGCCACGACGGCGTGGTCCGGCACGGCGCCGCGCACCACGGCGCCCGCCGCGACGACGACGTTCCGCCCGATCCGGGCGCCGGGCAGGATCACGGCTCCGGTGCCGATCCAGCAGCCCGACCCGATCTCCACCGGTTCCATCCGGGGCCACTGCTTGCCGATGGGCTCGTGCGGGTCGTCGTAGGAGTGATTGGTGGAGGTGATGTAGACGTACGGGCCCATGTAGACGTCGGAGCCGACGGTCACGGTCGTGTCGGCGATGACGTGGCTGCCGCGGCCGATGACGACGCCGTCCCCGATGGTCAGGATCGGCTCGGACCCCAGGTCCAGGTCGGGCATCAGCCCGGCGGTCAGCGTGACCTGCTCGCCGATGATGCAGTGCGCGCCGAGCCGGATCCACGGCTCCCCGAAGACGGTGCCCTGCGGGAACGCGAGCTTGGTGCCGTGCCCGATCGCGCCGAACCGGTGCCCGCCGGGCTGCTCGGCCGTGACCGCCCCCTTGCGCTGCGCCCAGCGCCAGCCCGCCTGTACGGCACGGTGGGCGAGCCCGCCCTTGACGGGCGCCCCGCGGGACGAGAACGCGTTCCAGGTCTTCGGCACGGCGCTACGTTACTCACCCGTACCGTCCGCCCCCACCTCGACGGCCTGTGATCTTCACCCCACGGGTACGGTTCGCTCAGGCGCGACGCAGGCACGACACACAGGGAGCGACACCCCCATGGGAAACACGGCCCACGAGGCACTCGTCACCGGCTTCGGCGGCAAGGAACCGAAGGTCGACGAGTCGGCGTTCACGGCGCCGACGTCCGCCCTGATCGGCGACGTCACCCTGCATCCCGGTGCGAGCGTCTGGTACGGCGCGGTGCTGCGCGCGGAGTTCGAGCCGATCGTGCTCGGCCCCGACAGCAACATCCAGGACAACTGCACCGTGCACGTCGACGCCGGTTTCCCGGTGACGATCGGCGAGCGCGTCTCGGTCGGCCACAACGCGGTCCTGCACGGCTGCACCGTGGAGGACGACTGCCTGATCGGCATGGGCGCGACGGTCCTCAACGGCGCGGTGATCGGCGCCGGTTCGCTGGTGGCGGCGCAGGCGCTGGTGCCGCAGGGCATGGTGGTCCCGCCGGGTTCCCTGGTCGCGGGCGTCCCCGCCAAGGTGCGGCGGGAACTGACGCAGGAGGAGCGCGAGGGCGTCACCCTCAACGGCACGGTCTACGTGGAACTGGCCCGGGCCCACCGGGCCGAGTACCGGTAGGCGTCCCGCACGGCGAGCGGGCGGGCGGGAGCGGCCGGCGGCGTCAGTCGGCCGCGACGGCCGCCTCCGGCTCGGCGGCCTCGTGCTCGGCGGCCATCTTCGCCGCCCGCCGCTTCACGATCAGCATCGACGCGAGCCCGATCAGCACGGCGACCCCGAGGCCCACGTACGAGAACCGCTTCAGCCAGTCCTCGGCGACGACCCCGACGTAGTAGATGACGGCGGTCGTGCCGCCCGCCCACACCACGCCGCCCAGGAAGTTCGCGACGAGGAACTTCCAGTACGGCATGTGCAGGACGCCCGCGAGCGGGCCGGCGAAGATGCGCAGCAGGGCGATGAAGCGGCCGAAGAAGACGGCCCACATGCCCCACTTCTCGAAGGACCGCTCGGCGGTCGCGACGTGGCTGGGACCGAAGTGCCGGGGGAACTTGCTCCCCAGTTTCGCCAGCAGTGGCCGGCCGCCCTTGCGCCCGATGGCGTACCCGATGGAGTCGCCGATCACCGCGCCCGCGGTGGCGCAGACCCCGAGCACCAGCGGGTTCACGTCCCCGTGCTGGGAGGACAGCAGAGCGGCGGAGATCAGCACGATCTCACCGGGCAGCGGGATGCCCAGGCTCTCCAGACCGATGACCCCGGCCACCAACGCGTAGATGGCGACCGCCGGAATCGTGTCGAGCCATTCCTGGACGTGCAACGCGGTCGCCTCCCGTACCCGAAAATCCGTGTGCCCGACGTGCGCTCCCCCTCTGAACGCGCACGCCGGGCAGCCTACCTGCTCCCTATGACGTCACCGAGTCCCAGAAGGTGCATCGGTGTTCGGTGTGAACCGTCGTGGAGAGCGTGATCCCGCCCACGGAGGCGGTGCGCAGCGACAGCACCCGGCCGGGGTGCGTCCGCCCGTCGGGCATCGCGGGCGCACCCTGCGCCCGGGGTGCGCCGCCCCGGACGAAGGAGCCCCAGTACTGGACCATCCGGCGCGCCAGGACCCGCTGCTCCGCGTCGAGCGGGGTGGCGAGGCCGAAGTGCTTGAAGAGGTACTGCACCTCGTTGACGTGGGTGGCGCCGAAGTCGAAGGTCCGGCCGGCTTCCCTGATCGACGCGAACGGCGGCGAGGTGCGGTCGGCGAACTCGTACGCGTAGACCGGCAGGCCGCTGCGCGCCAGCCGCTCGTCGAGGCGGAGTGCCGGGCAGGCCATCAGCTGGTCACCGGCCGCGGCGGCGTACGCGTAGGTGGGCGACGGGTAGCGGTCCGCCGGGTACTCCCGCAGGGCCCGCGCCCCGGCCGCCGGCCCGAACGCGTCCGTCAGGGCCTTCGGGTATGCGGCGGCCGTCAGCGGTCGGCCCTGTCCGTCGTACGCGCCGTACGCGAAGAGCCGACCCTCGTCCTGGTTGGCGCCGTCGAGGACGGGGACGCGCGCGGAGCGGCCCGCGGCGATCGCGGCGGCCGGCTGCTCGGGCAGGAAGGTCCCGCCGACGACCGGCCCCCAGTCGAATCCGGCCTGCGCGTCGAGGACCTCCCTGGCC
This sequence comes from Streptomyces sp. KL116D, assembly GCF_030766975.1. Classification (NCBI taxonomy): domain Bacteria; kingdom Bacillati; phylum Actinomycetota; class Actinomycetes; order Kitasatosporales; family Streptomycetaceae; genus Streptomyces; species Streptomyces sp. KL116D. Next base: position 127,182 of record NZ_JASERH010000004.1, read on the forward strand.
GGCTTGCGCCGCAGGCACGCCACGGCGTCCGGCCCGTCGCAGCCGAGCTTCCGGGCGAACGCGGCCCCGGCCGCGCGGGCCTCCCGGTGGGTGCGGGCGGCGCAGTCCCCGTACGCCCCCGACTCGATGATCCCGGCCCGGAACAGGCCGCGTGCGGTCGGCGAGGCGAGCTGGGTGCAGACGGAGCGGCCGCCCGCGGACTCGCCCGCGACGGTGACGCGGGCCGGGTCGCCGCCGAACCGTGCGACGTTGCCGCGCACCCAGCGCAGCGCGGCCTGCTGGTCCTGCAGGCCGTAGTTGCCGGAGACGCCGTCGGACGCCGTGCCGTCGAGTCCGGCCGAGGCGAGGAAACCCAGCGCGCCGAGGCGGTAGTTGACGGTGACCACGACGGTGCCGGTGGTGCGGGCGAAGGCGTCGGGCACGATGTCGGCGCCGGCGCCCGCGGTGAGCCCGCCGCCGTGCAGCCACACCATGACGGGCCGTCCCGCGGAGCCGTCGGGTGCGTACACGTTCAGGTCGAGGCAGTCCTCCGTGTAGGTCGGGTCCTCGTAGCCGGGGTCCCAACTCGCCGTCTGTACGCACCTGTTGCCGAAGCCGGTCGCGTCGCGCACACCGCGCCAGCGCTCGGCGGGCCTCGGTTCGCGCCAGCGCAGTTCGCCGACGGGCGGCCGGGCGTAGGGGATGCCGAGGAACTGACGTCCCTCGGCGGTGCGCTCACCTCGCACCCATCCGGTCGCCGTGTGCACCAGGGTGCCGCCGCCGGGCTCCGCGGCCCGGGCGGCCGCCGCCGGGACGAGCCCGGCGGCCACGGTCACCAGGGCGGCGACCAGCGTGCGCATGCGGTGGCTTCGCATGTCAGTGACCACTCCTTCGTTCGACACGTGAACGCGCTGTGCGAGAAAGCGGACGTGACTCCCCGTCAGACGACGGAGGGCCGAGCGGGAAACTACGTCCGGCGTTGACTCGTGTCAATGGAGTGAACGAGAAGGGCGGGCACCTTCGCGGCCTTCACCGATCTCCTCGCGGGCAGACCGACCGTCAGACCCCCCACGCCAGGAAGGCCACGACCCCGATGCCACCCACGACCGCGGCCCACGGCCGCCCCAGCCGCACACCCAGGTAGAACAGCGTGAAGACGAGGCCGATGTAGATCGTTCCCCAGTTCAGTGGGCGCACCAGGAACAGCACCACCCAGAGGAGCAGCACCCAGAACAGAGCCGGCAGCACAGTGACCACCTCCCCCGCCGGGCCCCTTCCCCCAGCGGGCCATGACCATCCCGGCCGGCACGCCCGGGGGGGGCCGGCCGGCCACGACAAGAAGGTGCCCTGCGCCCCCATGACGCCGGCACCTTCCGCCCCTGGTCGAACCCTCAGCCGTTGGGCCGCAACGTCCACACGACGGTCATCTCACCGGTGACCGCGCCGTCCGCGCGCCGGATCTCGATGCTCACCGGGAACTCCGGCCGCTGTCCGGCGTCCAGCTCCGCGACGACGTCGGCGGCCGGACGCCCCAGGGTCGCGGTCGCGGTGACCGCTCCCATCGCCAGCTTCTTGTACGCGATCTCGGCGCTGACGGCCAGCGGCACGGCACGGGAGAGCTGCTCGCCGAAGGCGGCGAGCACGATGGCACCGCTCGCGGACTCGCCGAGCGTGAACATCGCTCCGGCGTGCGGTCCGCCCACATGGTTGTGGTAGTCGGCCTGGTCGGGCAGCGCGACGACGGCCCGCTCCGGGGTGGTCTCGGCGAAGTCGAGGTTCAGGGTGCGGGCCATCGGCACCGTGGCGGCGAGCATCTCGCCGATGGACATCTGATCTGCGCTCATGCCGCGCAGGTTACCCGCTAGTAGCATCTGGCGTCACCCCCTGGGGTGGCTCCCCATGTGGCCAGGAGAACAGGGTCCGGGGGACGGCACGCCGAACTCCTCATCGCGATGCGGGCCCCCGCCTTCCTCGGGCCTCTCCGGCACCCTCGTCTCCGCCCGGTCCCACGGCGTGGCCGGGAAGAACCGGTGCGCCACGGAGGGCAGGGCGACGACGTTCTCGTTCAGGAGCCCGGACGGCGACATCCACTCGTGGAGCTTCGTCGGGGCGGCGGACGTGCGGGACGAGGTACCGGACGGGACGATCCGCCGGATTCTGGCCACGGTGCGGATGGTGGACGACGAGGCGTCCTGACGCTCCGGGGGCAACCGTTGCACGTCCGGTACAGGGCCGGGACGTCAGCGGCCCCACGACCCTCTATCGTTTACGGCCATGTGGCCAGGACAGCAGCCGCCCGGGGGCGAGCAGAACCCGCAGGACGCGAACAACCCGAATCCCAACAATCCGCCGACGCCCAACCCGTACCAGCAGCCGGGGTACCAGCAGCCCAACCCCTATCAGCAGCCGGGGTACCAGCAGCCGAACCCGTACCAGCAGCAGCCGGGGTGGAACGCGCCGACGACACCGCTCGGCGCCCCGCAGCCGCCGAGCGGCGGTGGCGGCAACAGGACGAAGCTCGTCGCGATCGTCGCCGCGGTGGCCGTGGTGGTCGCGGCCGGGGTGACCGGTTTCCTGGTGCTCGGCGGGGACAAGGACGACGACGCGAAGGGCGGTGACGAGCCGAAGCCCAGGACGACGAAGTCCGCGACGCAGCAGCCGAGCCCCACCGCGTCCACGGACGACAACCCGCGCGGCGGTGACAACGCGGTCAAGCCGGTCGTCGAGGGCTGGCAGCCCGTGGTCAACACCAACTTCAAGACGGTCTTCGACGTCCCGCCTGGCTGGGAGGTCGACCCGGGCGGCGCCGACCAGAGCGTCGGCTTCGAGTACAAGTACAAGGGCGACAGCGGCCGGACCACCGTGACCGGTCCCGCATGGTTCAAGTCCAAGTGGTGCACCGAGGACGCGAACAAGGACGGCCGCCAGGAGGACACCGCGCTCGCGGGCGTCGGCACGCGCGGTGAGAACGGCGCGAAGACCGCCGCCCAGGCCGCCGAGAACCGGGTGCCGTGGTGGATCTACGGCGGATACACGGAGCCGGACCTCAAGTCGGTGAAGCTGGGCAAGGCGAAGGACTTCACCAACGCCCAGGGCATCAAGGGCAGCCTGATCACCGCGCACTCCGAGAACAACCCCAAGAAGGGCAAGTGCGCCAGCGAGGGCAAGGCGACCGTGTTCGCCTTCCAGAACGCCGAGGGCGACTACGTCTCCTGGGACCTGTGGGCCGCGAAGGGCGTCAAGGGCGAGGTGTCCGACGAGACGATCCAGAAGATCGTCGACTCGGTCCGCTACTTCAAGGACCCCACCGCGTCCTGATCCGCGGCTAATCGGTTTGGCAAATGGACGTGCGGCGGCGATAGTCCCTCAGTGACCTCCGCCGCCGCTCCGCCGTCCCCGCCGAACCGTTCGCGCCGCCGCCCCGCCTGGGCCGGGCGCAACTACACCCTGCTCGCCGTGTCGGCGTTCGTCACGACGCTCGGGGCGCACGGCTCCCTCATCGCGTCGGCGTTCGCGGTGCTCGACGCCGGCGGTGACGGCGGCGACGTCGGCCTGGTGGCCGCGGCGCGCACGCTGTTCCTGGTGGTCTTCCTGCTCGTGGGCGGCGCGGTGGCCGACCGGCTGCCGCGCCACCACGTGATGGTCGCGGCCAACGCCCTGAACTTCCTCTCGCAGGGCGCCTTCGCCCTGCTCGTCATCGCGGGCGAGCCGCAGCTGTGGCAGATGATGGCGCTGAGCGCGCTCGGCGGCACGGGCCAGGCGTTCTTCAATCCGGCGGCCGAGGGCATGCTGATGGCCTCCGTCTCCGGCGAGCAGGCCAGCCGCGCCTTCGCCCTGTTCCGGATGGGCATGTCGGGCGCGGCGGTGGGCGGTGCCGCGCTCGGCGGCGCGATGGTCGCCGCAATCGGGCCCGGCTGGGTGCTCGCGGTCGACGCGGTGGCGTTCGCGGTGGCGGGCGCGCTGCGGTGCTTCCTCGACGTGAGCCACATCGCACCCCGCGAGGCGGGCGGCGGACTGCTCGCCGACATGCGGGACGGCTGGCGCGAGTTCGTCGGGCGGCCCTGGCTGTGGACGATCGTCGCCCAGTTCTCGGTGGTCGTCGCGGTGGTGGGCGCCGCCGAGTCGGTGTTCGGGCCGCTGGTGGCGCGCGACGAACTGGGCGGGGCCGGGCCGTGGGGGCTCGCGCTCGGCGCGTTCGGCGTGGGCACGATCCTCGGCGGGCTGCTGATGATGCGGTGGAAGCCGCAGCGGCTGCTGTTCGCGGCGACCCTGTCGGTGTTCTCGCTCGCTCTGCCGTCGGCGGCGCTCGCCGTGCCGGTGCCGCTGGGCGTGCTGATCGCCGTGATGTTCGTCAGCGGCGTCACCATCGAGATCTTCGGCGTCTCGTGGATCACGGCGCTGCACCAGGAGATCCCGGAGGAGAAGCTGTCCCGGGTCTCCGCCTACGACTGGTTCGGCTCGGTGGCGATGGTGCCGCTCGCCACGGCGCTCGCCGGCCCCGCGGAGTCCGCGTTCGGGCGGACCCCGGCGCTGTGGGGGTGCGCGGCGCTCGTCGTGCTCGCGACGTCCGCGGTGCTGTTCGTCCCCGACGTACGGAACCTGCGGCGCCGCGAGACGGTGAAGGTCGCGGGCTCGCCGGAGCCGGCGCCGGCGCCGGCCGCGCCGGTGGAGGTCACCCCACGCTGAACGAGCCGCCCGGCGGCTCCGGCGACGGCACCGCGGCGGCGTCCGTGACCGGCCGCGCGTCCCCGACGAAGCGGCGCAGCGCCGCCCCGTGCTCGACCCGGGCGGGGAACGCGTCGCGGGCGGTGCGCCGGGCCAGCTCGGTGACGTCGAGCGCCGTCTGCGAGGCGACGAGCACCGCGTTGCCGAACCGCCGCCCGCGCAGCACCGCGGGCTCGGCGACCAGCGCGACGTGCTCGAACACCGTCGAGAACGTGGCCAGTTGGGAGCGCAGGAAGGTGAAGGGCGCGCCGTCCGCGAGGTTCGCCGCGTAGCTGCCGCCGGGCCGCAGCACCCGGTCCGCCTCCCGCGCGTACGCCTCGGTCGTCAGGTGCGCCGGGACACGTGAGCCGCCGAACACGTCGGCCACGAGCACGTCCACGGAGTCGGCGGGCGCGGCCTCCAGCCAGACGCGGGCGTCCGCGCCGTGCACGTCGATGCCCGCCCCGTCCGGCAGCGGCAGGTGCTCGGCGACCAGGGCGAGCAGTCCCCGGTCGGCCTCGACGACGTCCTGCCGGGACCCGGGCCGGGTAACGGCGACGTACCGGGGCAGGGTCAGCGCGCCGCCGCCCAGGTGCAGCACGTCCAGCGGCCCGCCGTCCGCGCCGACGCAGTCCAGGACGTGCCCGAGCCGTCGCGCGTACTCGAACTCCAGGTGGGCGGGCTCGTCGAGGTCGACGTACGACTGGGGCGCCCCGTCCACCGTCAGCAGCCAGGCCCGCCGCCGGTCCACGTCGGGCATCAGCTTGGCGGTGCCGTGGTCGACGGCACGGGTGACGGGTATCGGCTCGGGATCGGGTGCGTTCACCCACCCATTGTGCCGGGACGCCCGCCCCTCACCCCCAGGTCCTGGCCACCGCCGCGGCGTGGGCCGCCGCCTGTTCGCGGCCGGCGCGGGCGGCGGGGGCCCGGTGGTGGGGGTCGAGGCTGTTGTTGCCGAAGGCGCGGCGGGCCGCGCGGTCCGGGGTGATGAGGGTGACGCGGGTGCCGGCGTCGGCGAGCCGGGCGGCCTGGGTGCGGGCCGCGTGCAGGACGCCGCCACCCGCCGCGATGGGTGCGACGACCACCACCCGCTCGTGCCCCTCGGCGAGCTGGGCGTTGGCCGGCGAGCGGGTGCCGCCGTCGATCCAGCGGGCGCCGTCGAGCGTCACCGGCGGCCAGACCCCGGGCACCGCGCAGCTCGCCGCGACGGCGTCGACGAGACCGACCCCGCAGGTGCCGTCGAAGACCCGGAACTCCCCGGTGTGCGCCTGCACGGCGGTGACCAGGAGCCGGCGGTCGGGCCAGTCGTGCGACAGGAGCCGGCCCGCGATCACCGCGCGGCGGGCGGCCTCGTCGGGGGTGCGGGCGGCCAGCGCCATCCGGCCGAGCTTGCGCCCGTACGACTCGATGGTCCGCGACGACAGTGCGGCGCGGGCGTACCTGAACGTCGCGCTCGCCCCGAAGTCGGCGGTCAACTCCTTCGTCGGGGCGGCGAGTTGCCGTTCGTAGAGGGAGAGCGGGGTCAGTCGTCCCGAGGTGAGCTGGGCGCCCACGACCGCCCCGGCCGACGTGCCGATGACGGTGTCGGCGTCCCACAGGTCGGTACCCGCCTCGGCGAGGCCGTGCAGGATCCCGGAGATCCAGCCGATGCCGGCGAGCCCGCCGCCCCCGAGTACGAGTGCCCTGCCCGCCACCGCGACCTCCGCCTGCTCCGCCACGACCGTCGTGTCCGCGGTCAGTGTGACGCACCGGCGTGCGGCCGGGACCCCGGGGTCCCGGCCGCACGGTCGTTCACTCCACCGACGTCACGGTGCCCGCGCCGACGGTCCGTCCGCCCTCGCGGATCGCGAAGCCGAGACCGGACTCCAGCGGCACGTCACGGCCGAGCTCGACCGTCATGGCGACGGTGTCGCCGGGCCGGGCGACGGCCACCTCGCCCAGGTCGACGTCGCCGACGACGTCCGCGGTGCGCAGGTAGAACTGCGGGCGGTAGCCGGTGGCGACGGGCGTGGTGCGGCCGCCCTCCTTCGCCGACAGGACGTACACCTGCGCGGTGAACCGCCGGGCCGGCCGCAGACTGCCCGGCTCGGCGACGACGTGCCCGCGTCGCACCGCGTCCCGCGGCACCCCGCGCAGCAGCAGCGCGACGTTGTCCCCGGCCTGCGCCTCCTCCATCGGCTTGCCGAAGGTCTCGACGCCGGTGACGACGGTCTCCCCTTCCTTGAGGGACTCGGCGCCGTACACCCGCACCCGGTCGCCGACCCGCACACGCCCGCGCTCGACGGCGCCGGTGACGACGGTGCCGCGCCCGCTGATGGTCATCACGTTCTCGATCGACAGCAGGAACGGCGCGTCCACGTACCGCTCGGGCATCGGCACGTACGTGTCGACCGCGTCGAGCAACGCCTCGATGGACGCCGTCCACCTCGGGTCGCCCTCCAGGGCCTTGAGCCCGGAGACCCGGACGACCGGTACGGAGTCGCCGCCGTACCCGTGCGCGGAGAGCAGCTCGCGCACCTCCAGCTCGACGAGGTCGGTGACTTCTTCGTCCCCGGCGTCCGCCTTGTTGATCGCGACGACGATGTGGTCGACCCCCACCTGCCGCGCGAGCAGCACGTGCTCGGCGGTCTGCGGCATGATCCCGTCGAGCGCGGACACGACGAGGATCGCCCCGTCGAGCTGGGCGGCGCCGGTGACCATGTTCTTGACGTAGTCGGCGTGGCCCGGCATGTCGACGTGCGCGTAGTGCCGGGTGTCGGTCTCGTACTCGACGTGCGCGATGTTGATGGTGATGCCGCGCTGCGCCTCCTCCGGCGCCTTGTCGATGCGGTCGAAGGGCACGAAGGTGCCCGCGCCGCGGTCGGCGAGGACCTTGGTGATGGCGGCGGTCAGGGTGGTCTTGCCGTGGTCGACGTGGCCCATCGTGCCGATGTTCAGGTGCGGCTTGGTGCGCACGTATGCCGTCTTGGGCATGGCTGAGTGGTCCCTTTCCGGAACAACTGAAAGTGCTTCAGAAGAAGTGAGGGCCTCCTACGGGAGGCGGGGACCCCTGAGTCCGGCCGACCCTCCCCCTGCGGGGTCCGCCGGATTGTCCGGAGAGGGTCAGCGTCGCGCGCCGTCAGCGGCTGCTGCGAGCAGAGCTGTGAGGAAACCGGCAGCCTGAGCCGCGTCCGCGACTGCGGACCCAGCTGCGAGGAAGGCGTACCGGAACATGAGGCAGATCATCGCCGACCGGGTGCCCCGCGTCGAATGGTTTTCCGTGCCCGGCCGGGCAGTTGACCGGCAGGTCAGGGGCCGGCGTTCTTCAGGGCTTCCCGTACCGACAGCGGGGCGAGGACGTCCCGGTGGGCGGCGACGAAGGACCGGACCGCCTCGGGGTCGGTCTTGGCGTACTCGCGCAGCGCCCAGCCGATCGCCTTCCTGATGAAGAAGTCCGGATGCCCGGCCTGCCGCAGGCAGTACGCGAAGAGCCGCTCCGCGTCCGTGGCGTCCTTGTACCGGAGTTGGTGCAGCAGCGCGGCCCTGGCCACCCACAGGTCCGGGTCGTCGATCCAGGCGTCCATGGCGGCGACGAGCTTCGGGTCGGCGGCGACGAGCCCGCACACGACGTGGGCGGCGAGCAGGTCGACGGTGTCCCACCAGGGCACGGTCGTCACGAGCCGGCGGGCGACGGGCAGGAAGCCGGACGACAGGCGCCGCACGTGGCGGCGCAGGTAGTCGACGGGGCGAAGTAGGCGTACTCGCGCTCGGGCAGCGCCCAGCAGCGCAGCGCGACGGCGGTGAGATCGGTCTCGTCCGGCCGGGGCGTGCCGTCGAGGACGGTCCGGGACAGTTCCCTGCGCACGGGCGAGGTGAGGCCGAGGAAGGGTGCGACGTCCTTCATGTAGGCGCGCATCTGCGCGGCGCGCCCGGCGTCGGCGGCGGCCCCGTAGACGGCGGGCAGCCGGGCGAGGAGCGTGTCGGCGAGCTCGCTGGGTGGCGGCGCGGTGACGGGCACGTGACCCTCCCTGGACCGATCGGGAACAGCGGGAGAAGTGAGACACAACCTACGGCGATCTTACGTATGTGTCGGTTACTCTCCCCGGATGTTCGAGACCGTCCCCGCCCGTCCCACCGGGCTCGCCGCGCGCTGCACCAGGGTGCTGCTGTCCCCCTGGTCACGGCTGTCTCTCCTGGTGGTGCTGCTGGCGGCGGGCGCGACGGGCGTGCTGCTCTTCGAGCCGCAGCGGCTGCTCGCGGACGGCTGGCCGCCGCAGGTGGGCGGTGCGGCGGCGGTCGTGCTGTTCGCGGTGGCGTACGGGCTGTGCACGGTGGCGTTCGTGCCGCGCCCGCTGCTGAACCTCGCGGCGGGCGCCCTGTTCGGTTCGCAGCTCGGGCTGCTGGGCGCGATCGGCGGGACGGTGGTCGGGGCGGGCGTCTCCTTCGGGCTCGGCCGGCTCCTCGGCCAGGACGCGCTGCGTCCGCTGCTGCGCGGACGGTGGCTGAAGGCGGCGGACGGCCAGCTCAGCCGGCACGGCTTCCGCTCGATGCTGGCGGCCCGCCTCTTCCCCGGCGTCCCGTTCTGGGCGGCGAACTACTGCGCGGCGGTCTCCCGGATGGGCTGGCTGCCCTTCCTCCTGGCCACGGCGCTCGGCTCGATCCCGAACACGGCGGCGTACGTGGTGGCGGGCGCCCGCGCGTCGACGCCGACGTCCCCGGCGTTCCTGATCGCGATGGGCTTCATCGCGGTGACGGGTCTCGCGGGGGTCCTGGTCGCCTGGTTCAAGCGCCACAAGTTCCGCGGCGACGCCTGAACCCGGTAGGGCGTCCCGGCCTCAGAGCGCTTCCAGCACCGTGGCGTTGGCCAGTCCCCCGGCCTCGCACATGGTCTGCAGTCCGAACCGCGCCCCGCGTGCCCGCATGGCGTGCACCAGCGTGGTCATGAGCCGGGTCCCGCTCGCGCCCAGCGGATGCCCGAGGGCGATCGCCCCGCCGTGCACGTTCAGCCGGTCCGGGTCCGCCCCGGTCTCCTGCAGCCAGGCCAGGACGACCGCGGCGAACGCCTCGTTGACCTCGAACAGGTCGATGTCCGCGAGGTCGAGCCCCGCCGTCCGGAGCACCTTCTCGGTCGCCGGGATCACCCCGGTCAGCATGAGCAGCGGATCGGACCCGGTCACGGCGAAGGAGTGCAGCCGGGCCAGCGGCCGCAGGCCCAGCCGCGCCGCGTTCTCGCCGGTCGTGATGAGCCCGGCGGACGCCCCGTCGTTGACGGGACTCGCGTTCCCCGCCGTCACGTTCCACTCGATCTGCGGGAACCGCTCCGCGAACCCGGGGTCGTAGTACGCGGACCTGAGGCCGCCCAGCACCTCCACCGAGGTCCCCGGCCGCACCGACTCGTCGCGCGTCACCCCGTTCAGCGGCGCGACCTCCGCGTCGAAGAGTCCGCCGTCCCACGCGGCGGCGGCCCTGCGGTGCGACTGCGCGGCGTAGGTGTCCATCTGCTCGCGCGACAGGGACCACTTCGCGGCGATGAGTTCGGCGCTGATGCCCTGCGGGACCAGACCCTCGGGGTAGCGCTCGGCGATGCCGGGGCCGAACGGGTCGGCTCCGGCGGGCACGTTGGACCACATCGGGACCCGGCTCATGGACTCGACGCCGCAGGCGACGGCCATGTCGTACGCGCCGGACAGGACGCCCTGCGCGGCGAAGTGCACGGCCTGCTGGGACGAGCCGCACTGCCGGTCGACCGTGGTGGCGGGCACCGACTCCGGGAAACCGGCGGACAGGACGGCGTAGCGGGTGGTGTTCATGGCCTGCTCGCCGACCTGGTCGACGGTGCCGCCGATGACGTCGTCGACGAGCGCGGGATCGATCCCGGCCCGGTCGACGAGGGTGCGCAGGGTGTGGGCGAGGAGCTGGACGGGGTGGGTGCCGGACAGGGCGCCGGCGCCCGGCCGGCCCTTTCCGACGGGGGTGCGTACGGCTTCGACGATGACGGCGTCACGCATGGCGCTGGCCTCCGTGGCGGATGGGGTTACGCACGAGTAGGAATTTCCAACTCACCATAGCCCTACGCGTTGGAAAAACAAACCCACCCATGGACGTGCCTCTACACTGGGCGCATGCCCGCTGCCGCCAAGGACCCCCGCCCCTGCTCGATCGCCGACACCCTGGCCGTCGTCGGGGAGAAGTACTCCCTGCTCGTGCTGCGCGAGGTCTGCCTGGGCAACGGCCGCTTCGACCGGCTCGTGCGCAACATCGGGGCGCCCCGCGACATCCTGGCCACGCGCCTCAAGCGGCTGGTCGAGGCGGGCGTGCTGGAGAAGGTGGCGTACCAGGAGCGGCCGCAGCGCTTCGAGTACCGGCCGACGACGGCGGGCCTCGAACTGGAGCCGGTCCTGATGACGCTGATGGCCTGGGGCGACCGCCATCTGCGCGACGGCGACCGCCCCATGGTGATCGAGCACCGCTGCGGGCACGACCTGGTGCCCGCGGTGACCTGCGCGGCCTGCGGCGAGGCGGTGCGCCACGAGGACCTCAAGGCGCACCCCCAGGCCCCGGGCTGGACGACGTCGGGGCCGGACGCCGGGTAGCACCGGTCAGTCGAGCCGGTACACGTCCAGCCGCCCGCACATCCCGAACTTGCCGTACGCGGACGGGACTTCGGACCGTACGACCGCGTCCGCGAGGTGCCCGGCGTCACCCGCCGCGAGCCGGTCGAGCTGCTGCCCGGTCGCGGCGGCGGCCGCGGCGGCGCCCCGCTCCCAGCGCGTGCGCCAGGCGTCCAGCCGGTGCCTGACCAGCGCGGCCGCCGCCTCGTGGAAGGCGGCCAGCTCCTTCGGCTCCTCGCGCAGCCGCAGGTATCCCTCGACGGCGAGGTCGCGCCGGGCCCGCGCGAACCGTTCCTGCTCGGCCTCGGGGGCGTCGGCGGGAATGGTGGTCGCGGCCGCGTAGGTGTCCGGGTCGGTCAGGTACTCGGGCGGCAGCGTGAGCACGGCGTCGCCCGCTTCCGGCAGCCCGCTGTTCTGCATCAGGACGACGATGCGCAGGCCGCCGCCCTCGTTGACGAGACGGTGGATCGTGCCCGGCGTGAACCAGGCGACGGTGCCGGCCGCGAGCGGCGTCTGCTCGAACCCGGAGGCGGTGAGCGTCTGCACGGCGCCGCGCCCCGCCGTGACGACGTATCCCTCGCTGCACGTCAGGTGCAGGTGCGGGGTGCCGCCGCAGAGCCCGTCGGCGGCCGGCCAGTCGTACACGGCGAGGTGCGAGACGGCGACGCCGCCCGGCAGCCCCTCGTGGGGCACGGCCGGGCTCACCACGGGTGCTCCGCCAGGTACTTGGCGATCTCGTCCCGCTCCCAGGCGCCGTCGGCGACGACGACGCGGTAGCGGCGGGTGAGGGTGTCCCCCGGCGCCAGGACGAGCTCGTCGTGGAAGGCGAAGGACGGCGCCACGGCGGCGAACGGGTCGTTGCGCACGAACCAGTGGGCCGGGTGGGTGCCGCGCTCCCCCGCGTGGTCGTTCTCCGGGGCGTGCTCGAAGACGAGCGTGGCGTGCCCGTCACTGCCGTCGTGCTCGCCGCTGTACGCGAGCCAGGGCGCCTGCGCACCCATGACCTGCGGTCCCTCGGCGTCCGCGGTCTGGATGCGGCCGTCGCGGAAGGCGCGCGGGCCGCGCCAGAACAGCCCGGTGTAGCCCGCCAGTTCGCGGCCGTGGGTGGTCGGGCTGCCGAACCGGAGCGGCTCCGCGCGACGGTTGGTGACGGCGCTGCTCCAGGTCAGCGTCCAGCTCCCGGCGGCCGGGTCGACGTCGCGCACCTCGACCCGGCGCTCCTCGTCGGCCCACAGCTCGCCGTCGTGCGGATGCCAGGTGAGCCGCTCGGCGATGACGAGGTTCCCGTCCCCGTCGGCCCGGACCTCGTCGAAGGCGACGTGCGCCATGGACCCGACGCGCTCGGGCAGCCGGAGATAACCCTCGCCGTGCACATAGCTGTTGCCGCCCCACAGGTTCTGCCCCGACAGGTGCGAGGCGGTCATCTGGAGGCCCTTGTGCCAGCGGTGGTCGTTGGGCCGGTAGTCGGTGACGGCGGCGCCGCTCAACGTCCTGACCGGGTGCAGGTACGGCTTCGGGGCCTCCCACGCCGCCTCGGGCCGGTAGACGTACGCGAACAGGTCGACGCCGGTGGTGGGTTCGGTGACCGTGATCCGGTCGCCGTGGGCGTGGACGACGCGCAGACCTTCACTCATGGGGTGCCTCCTGGGTGGGCGCCCAGCCGGGGGCGCCGCCGTGCAGGGCGGTGTAGTACGGGTCGCCTGGACCGATCTCGCCGGAGCGGACGGTGACGTCGGTGAACGCCGACTTGTAGAGCGCGGAGATCAGCTCCAGGCTGGTGCGCCCGTCGGGTCCGCTGCTGCGCGGCCGCTCGCCCGCCCGCATCGAGGCGACGAGCTCGCGCAGCTGGGCGAGGTGCGAGCTGGGCACGTCGGGCCCGAAGTCCCGCCAGGACGCGGCGAGTTCCGCGGGCACGTCCCGCGCGGGCGTCACGGTCCAGTCGGCGTTCCCGTACCCGTACAGATGGGTCAGTTCGAGGGTCGCGCGCTCGCAGTCGATGCGGATCCGGCTGACCTCGTCCGGGCTGAGGACGCTGTTGACGACGGTGGCCATGGTGCCGCTCTCGAACCGGACGAGCGCGGTCGACACGTCCTCGGTCTCGACGTCGTGCACGAGCCGCCCGGCCATCGCGCGCACCTCGCTCCACGGTCCGAGGATGTCGAGCAGCAGATCCATCTGGTGGATGCCGTGCCCCATCGCGGGCCCGCCGCCCTCCGTCGCCCACCGCCCGCGCCACGGCACGGAGTAGTAGGCGGTGTCCCGGTGCCAGGTGGTCTGGCAGTGGGCGACGAGCGGCCGTCCGACCTCGCCCTTGGCGAGCAGCTCGCGCACGTGCCGGGCCCCGGACCCGAACCGGTGCTGGAACACGATGGCGGCGTACGGCCCGCCCTCGGCCCCCTCCGCGGCCTCGACCGCGTCGAACTCCTCCAGGGACGGCGTCGGCGGCTTCTCGCACCACACCCAGGCCCCGGACTCCAGGGCGGCGACGCTCTGTTCGCGGTGCAGGGTCGGGGGCGTGCAGATGGTCACGAGGTCGGGGCGCTGCTCGTCGAGCATGCGCGCGAGATCGGTGTACGGGTGCGGGATGCCGCCGTCGGCGCAGAACCGGCGGACGGCGTCGTCGTCGATGTCGACGGCGGCGACGACCTCCAGCTCCCCCTCCTCGGCGAGCTGCCGGAGAGCGGGCAGATGACTGCCGCGGGCGATGCCGCCGGTACCGACGACGGCGGCCTTGAGACGGTGGGTACGGGGTCCGGAGCGATCCGGTGCGGGTGTGCTGCGCATGGGCGCGATCAACACTCCATCGGGGTGCGGTGACGGTGCCTGGTCAAGGGGCGCCCCGGTATAGCAAGCGCTTTCCTCGTGGTCGACGCTATGCGGGTGGGGCGATGGGGGTCAACAGTGCGTCACCGCCTCCGTCAGGGGTTTCAGGGGTTTCCCGCCGGGCGGCCGGGTGCGCGTCCGGCCCGGTCCGCCGGGGCGGGAGCGGTCCCGCCCGCCCGCAACCCCCGCCCCAGCGCCAGCGTCACCCCCACCGACACGGCGGCCAGCAGGGTCATCGCCGTTGCCGGGGACCAGAGTTGGGCGAGGGCGCCGGCCAGGAGCGCGCCGACGCCCTGTGTCGTCAGCATCCCCGCCGTGTGCAGGCCCAGCGCGTGCCCGCCGAGGTCGTCCGGGGTGAGGGCCACGAGGCGTTCCTGGAGGAGGAGGCTCGCCGAGTAACCGACCGAGGCGAGGGTGACGGCGATGACGGCCGTCGGCAGGGCGGGGTCGACGGCGAAGACCAGGTAGGGCGCGGCGAGCAGCAGGCGCAGCGGGGCGCCCAGGCGCGGGCGCCAACGCGGCGGCAGGAAGCGGCCCGTGAGGGTGTCACCGGCGAGCATGCCGAGGGCGGCGGCCGCGAGGAGGAGGCCCGCGTGCCGGGGGTCGTACGGCAGGAAGAGCGCCTCGCAGCCGACGATCAGGCCGTTGGGCACCCACAGGGCGAGGTAGACGTAGCGGCGCGGGACCGACGACCAGAGCCGTCGGTTGCCGCGCATCGTCTCGGACAGGGAGGGGCGTCCGGTCGACCGGGCCGGGCGGCGGGCCAGACCGGTCCGCGCGACCAGCGCCGACGCCGCGTACAGGACGCAGCCGACGAGGAGGGTGCCACGCGGGGACAGTGCGGCGACCAGCACGCCGCCCACCGCGAACCCGAGGATCTGGCACAGGCCCGTGCTCATGTTGAGGACGGAACGGCCCAGCAGATAGCCGTCCTTGTCGAGGAGGTCGGTGAGCAGGCCGTAGCGGACGCCGCCGCCGAGCGCCGCGGGAACGCCCTGGAGGAGGACGAGCGCCAGCGCGGCCGCCGTCGGGAGACCGGGTACCGCCTGCACCGCCGTGGCGCAGGCGAGGAAGAGGGAGAGCCCGGCGAGCGCGGCGCGCGGCGGCAGCCGGTCCGCCGCCGACAGCAGGGTGAGCGCGCCGACGACCTGGGCGAGCGAGGGCCCGAACATGGCCAGCGCGGAGAGCAGCGGGGAACCGGTCGCCGCGTAGACGAGGGAGCCGAGGGCGAGGCCCGCGACGGTCTGGGCGGCGGCCTGGAACGAGCAGGCGGCGAAGAAGGGCGGGTACTCCCGCGTGGCGAACAGGTCCCGGTAGGTGCGCATGGAGGGAGGCTGAGGGGCCCCGGCGGGCGGGCGTTAATGTTTCGCGCACCGGCGAAACGTCCAGGGCGGCAGGAGGGTGCGATGGGGGTCTGGCAGGTCGACGCGGACACCCTCGCGGGGAGCCGTTTCGTCGTGTCGTCGCTGGTGGAGACCACGGCGAGCCTGAAGAAGCTCGCGGCGCCGGTCGCCGCCCACCCCGGCGAGCGCCGCTGGCTCGACGCCCACCTGCCCGCCTACCGCGCCCGGCTCGCCGCCGACCCGGTGACCGCGCTGCTCGTCGACGCCGTGTTCGGGGCGACGTGGAACGCCGACTTCCTCACGCCGACGCCGGCGGGCCTGTGCGAGGACGACCTGGACGAGGGTCTCGGGCGGATCGGCGCGGTCTCCTCCGACGCGGTCCGCGCGGATCTCGCGGTCTCCTCGCCCGGACCGCTGCCCGGGCCGCTGGCGGACGCCGACGACCTGGCGGAGCGCGTCGCGGACCTGCTCGGGTGGGTGTGGCGGGAGACGGTGCGGCCCGAGTGGGCGCGGCGGCGCCGGGTCATGGAGGCCGACGTCGTCGCGCGGACCCGGGAGCTGACGCGCGGCGGCTGGGCCGCGGCGTTCGGCGGGATGCGGCCGACGATGCGCTGGCTGGGCGAGGGGCTGCTGCGGATCAACGCGCACGACTATCCGCCGCGCGACGTCTCCGGCGCGCGACTCCTGTTCGTGCCGGTCACGCTCAAGGAGGGCTGGGTGTCCTGGCAGACCGGCGCCGATGGTGCCGGTGACCGGTACGCGGTGGTGTACCCGTGCGCGGGTGCGCTCGCCGACAACGGACGGGCGGCGCCGGACGGCCTGGCCGCGCTCGTCGGCCCGGCCCGCGCCCATGTCCTCGTCCGGCTCGACCAGCCGCTGAGCACCACCCAGCTGGTCGCGCTGACCGGTCAGGGCCTCGGTTCGGTGGGCCGTCATCTGAAGGTGCTGCTGGACGCCCGGCTGGTGGGGCGCCGCCGGGCGGGCCGCTCGGTCCTCTACTTCCGGACCCCGGTGGGCGACGCTCTCGTGGCGGCGCAGCGGGCCGCCGGCTGACCCGGGCCCGCGGCCCCCGTGGGGGTCCCGTCACTTTCGGACGCTACGCTGCCCCACGCGTGCGCCCGCGACCCATGTGGCGGGGGCGCGCACGCCCATGCCCGGCCCGCGCTCGCGGCCGGTCCCGCCCAGCCCTTGGATCGCGTACCCCTTCATGAATTGGTTCGAATCGTTCGTCCTCGGGCTCGTCCAGGGGCTGACGGAGTTCCTGCCCATCTCGTCGAGCGCCCACCTCCGGCTGACGGCCGCGTTCGCGGGCTGGTCCGACCCGGGCGCCGCCTTCACCGCGATCACGCAGCTCGGTACCGAGACCGCGGTGGTGATCTACTTCCGCAAGGACATCGCGCGGATCATCTCGTCGTGGTTCCGGTCGCTGACCGACAAGACCATGCGCGGCAACCACGACGCGCAGATGGGCTGGCTCGTCATCGTCGGCTCGATCCCGATCGGCGTGCTCGGCGTCACGTTCAAGGACCAGATCGAGGGTCCCTTCCGCGATCTGCGGCTGACGGCGACGACGCTGATCGTGATGGGTGTCGTGCTCGGCGTCGCGGACCGGCTCGCGGCCCGCGACGAGCTGGGCGGGAAGCACCGCGCCGTCCGCTCGCGCAAGGAGCTCAAGGACCTCTCCGTCAAGGACGGCCTGATCTACGGCCTCTGCCAGGCGATGGCCCTGATCCCCGGCGTCTCCCGGTCGGGCGCCACGATCAGCGGTGGCCTCTTCCTCGGCTACACCCGTGAGTCGGCGGCCCGCTACTCGTTCCTGCTCGCGATCCCCGCGGTGCTCGCCTCCGGCGTCTTCGAGCTCAAGGACGCGACCGAGGGCGGTCACGTGTCGTGGGGGCCGACGGTGTTCGCGACGCTGATCGCGTTCGGTGTGGGGTACGCGGTCATCGCGTGGCTGATGAAGTACATCTCCAGCAAGAGCTTCATGCCGTTCGTCTACTACCGGATCGCGCTCGGCATCGCCCTGTTCGTCCTCGTCTCGGCGGGCGTGCTCAGCCCGCACGCCGCGGAGTCCGCGGGCTGAGCCGGGGCCCGTCCGTCACCCGGGCTGAGCCCGGGCCCGTCCGTCATCTCACCAGGGCAGCGGTCCGGACGCGTCGAAGAAGCCGCCGGTCGGTCCCTCGGGGCCGATCTGCGCCATCCGCACGATGATCTCGGCGCCCTCCTCGACGGTCTGTACGCCGGTGTTGCCGTTGAGGTCGGTCTTGGTGAACCCCGGCTCCACTGCGTTGATCCGGATGTCCGGGAAGGCCTTCGCGTACTGCACGGTCAGCGCGTTGACCGCGGTCTTGGAGGCCGGGTAGGCGATGCCGGGGTAGCCGTGACCAGGGGTCGTCGGGTCGGAGAGGCCCGTGAGCGAGGCGAGGCCGCTGGCGACGTTCACGACGACGGGGGCGGCGGAGCGGCGCAGCAGCGGCAGGAACGCGTGGGTCACGCGCAGGGTGCCGAAGACGTTCGTCTCGAACAGCGGGCGCAGCGTGTCGACGGTCTCGTCGGCCGGGAGGACGATGCCGTTGCCCTCGGTGCGGCCCTCGATGCCGGCGTTGTTGACGAGGACGTCGAGGCCTCCGTCGGCCTCGATCCGGCGGGCCGCGGCGGTGACGGACGCCTCGTCCGTGATGTCGATGAGGACGTGCCGAGCGCCGGTCTCCTCGGCGGCGCGACGGCCGCGCTCGAGGTCGCGGCTGCCGAGGTAGACGGTGTGGCCGGCCTCGACGAGACGGCGGGCGGTTTCGCGGCCGAGGCCCTTGTTGGCCCCGGTGATGAGTGTCGTGGTCATGGTTCGATCCTGCGGCGGCGCGGCCCCGGCTACCAGCAGCCCCTGCTTCCTGGGACTCGCGGTACCAGGAAGTTCCGTACCGGACGGGGCACAGTAGGGGCATGGCGAGCGCGGCGATCGACGGACATCAGGACTCCGGGCACTTCGGTGACTTCGGGGACGCGGTGCGGCGGTGGCGGGACCGGGTGTCGCCGGAGTCGGCGGGGCTGACGGTGGCCGGTCAGCAGCGGCGGGCGGCCGGGCTGCGCCGCGAGGAGCTGGCGCTGCTCGCCGGGATCTCCGCGGACTACGTGACCCGGCTCGAACAGGGCCGCGCGACCCGCCCCTCCGACCAGGTGGTCGAGGCGCTGACCCGCGCGCTGCGGCTGTCCGGGCAGGAGCGTGCGCATCTGTTCCGGCTCGCGGGGCTCGCGCCGCCGGGCCCCGGCACCGTGCCGGGCACGCTCGCGCCGAGCGTGCACCGGCTGCTGGAGCGGCTGGCCGGGACGCCGGTCGCGGTGTTCGACGCGGCGTGGACGCTGCTGCTCGCCAATCCGCTGTACACGGCCCTGATGGGCGACGGCCCCGAGGATCCCGACGGCCCCGAGCACCGGCGCAACGGCGTCTGGTGGACGTTCCTCGGCCCGCCGCGCCGGGTCCGGCAGAGCGATGCCGAGCGGCGTGCGACGGAGGCCGCCCTCGTGGCCGATCTGCGGGCGACCGCGGGCCGCTATCCGGCGGATCCGCGGCTGCGCGACCTGGTGGCGGAGCTGCGCGCGGGCAGCGACCGGTTCGCCGAGCTGTGGGACTCCGGGGCTGTCGGCCGCCACGAGGGGACCCGCAAGACGATCGACCATCCGCAGGTCGGCCCGGTGACGCTGGACTGCGACATCCTCACCGTCGCGGGCGACGATCTGCGGGTCATGGTCTACACGGCCGCGTCCGGATCCGCCGACGCGGACCGCATCGCGCTCCTGTCCGGCACGGTACTGCCGGCCCTGCTGACCTCGTCGGCGCCCTGATGGCCGCGGCAACTCCCTTGTCCAGTTGATCACTTGGCGCAGCCGACCGCTCGCTCAGGGTTCCCAACCGGCCGGGCCGCACGTAGCCTGGGCGCATGCCGCCGCCAGTCTCCTCGGGTTCCGCGCGGTC
Source organism: Streptomyces sp. KL116D (assembly GCF_030766975.1). Taxonomy (NCBI): domain Bacteria; kingdom Bacillati; phylum Actinomycetota; class Actinomycetes; order Kitasatosporales; family Streptomycetaceae; genus Streptomyces; species Streptomyces sp. KL116D. Next base: position 146,591 of record NZ_JASERH010000004.1, read on the forward strand.
TGCCGCCGAAGTGAACGAGCAGATCCGCGGTCTGTGGCTGCGCGCGGCCGGGCGGCTCACCGCCGACCAGCGCGCCGAGTACGAACTGCTGGTGGCGGAGTGGGCACGCGCCATGCGGGTCGCCGTCGGCGAGGCCGCGTGACCCGGTCGGCACCGCGCGAGACCTGCGGCCGCCGCTGAGGGCGTTCGGGTCGGTACCCAGCGAGACCTGCGGCCGACAAGGGTGTCCCGGTCCATGCCGAGCAAGGCCTGCGGCCGACAAGAGCGATCCGCCGCGCCGAACAAGACCCGCAGCCGACAAAGCCGTTCCGGCAGCCGCGGCCGGCTCAGCGGCCGCCCGCCACCCTCACCACCGTGCCCGTCGTGTACGCCGCGTCCGCGGACAGCAGCCAGGCGATCGCCGCGGCCACCTCCTCGGCGGTGCCGGGGCGGCGCAGCGGGATGCCGGGGGCCGCCTGGGCCGCGCGGTCGGGGGCGCCGCTGGCGGCGTGGATCTCGGTGTCGATGATGCCGGGCGCGACCGCGTTGACCCGCACGCCGACCGGGCCCAACTCCTTGGCCAGGCCCAGGGTGAGCGTGTCCACGGCGGCCTTGGACGCGGCGTAGTGGACGTAGTCGCCGGGGCTGCCGAGGGTGGCCGCCGCGGACGACAGGTTCACGATGGAGCCCTCGCTGCGGGCACCCATGTCGCGGGCGGCACGACGGCAGCACAGCAGGACGCCGAGGACGTTGACGTCGACGACGCGGCGCAGGTCCTCGGTGGTGGTGTCGGCGAGCGGGCCGAGCGGGGCGGTGACGCCCGCGTTGTTCACCAGGCCGGTGAGCGGACCGAGTTCGGCGACGGCCTCATCGAACATCCGCTCGATGTCGGCCTCCTGGGCGGTGTCGGCCCGCAGGACGGCACAGCGCGCGCCCTGGGCACGTACGGCCTCGGCGGTGCGCTCGGCGGCATCCTTGTCGCGTACGTAGCTCAGCGCGACGTCGTGTCCGTCGCGCGCGAGCCGCAGCGCCGTGGCGGCGCCGATCCCGCGACTGCCGCCGGTGACGAGGGTGATGGGGCGGGGCAAGGGGGCCTCCCGGTCGGTGATCATGTCGCGCCGGGCGCACCGTACCAGCGCCACTGCGTGCGCCGTTCGCGGCCCTCCAGATCACCGCGGCCGGTCGCCCAGAGCAGGGTCGGCCACGGCTCCGTGCCGCCGGGCACGTCGGGGAAGAGCCGGCGCAGGGTGCGGGCACAGAGGTCGGCGGGCGGTTCGAACGGGACGCCGAGCCCGGTCGCCATGTCGTGGGCGTGCGCGAGGGTCTCGACGACGCCCATCGCGGCGAAGCCCTCCGGGTCGGAGACGTCGTACACGTGAAATCCGCGGGCGGTCGGCGGGGTGGCGCGGACCACGGCGGCGAGGATGCCGCCGCACGCGTCCATCACCCGCAGCAGGGCGGCCGGTCCGGCGTCGCGGTCGGCCGTCACGGTGTTCTCCGGGCCGGTGGGGCTGCGCCGGCCCGAGCCGAAGGGCAGGTTGCCGTCGACCGCGGGGGTCAGGGGGCCGATGTGGGCGGCGTACCAGAAGAGGTCGTCCGCGAGGTGCTCGCCGGTCTCCCAGACGGTCCAGGTCAGGTCGCCCGCCGGGACGTCCCAGTCGGCGTCGAGCGCGGGGGTCAGCGCGGTGACGGTGAGGAGGACGGCCTCGGCCACGTCGTCGGCGGTCACGGGTCCGGTCGCCGGGCTGTTCGGTTCTGCTGACATGGGGCGACCGTAGCAGCGATCTTCACGGCCGCCCCGGGAGTTTCACCGGACCCGGTCCGGCGCGGGCGTCAGCCCTTGCCCTGCCGTGCCTTCTTGGCGAGCCGACGCTTCTGACGTGGCGTCAACTCCTTGCGTGCGGTCTGCCGCTCGTACCCGGCCCTGCGATCGGCGTTCTTCACCAACTACCCCCTATGGACGGCCAGTTGACCGAATTACCATCGGCCGCATGGTATCCCCGTTCATCCCGCGTGCGCACGACTCTTGGCTCCGCGCGACGCGGCACCGACACTGAGCCGATGACGCAGCGTGTGGAACTCGCGACCGTCCTCGACCGGCTCGCCGTCGACGAGCTGGTGACCGACTACGCGGTGGCCGTCGACGACGGCGACTGGACGGCGTACCGCGCGCTGTTCGCGCCGGACGGCCGCGCCGACTACCGCGACGCGGGCGGGGTGGAGGGCAGCGCCGAGGAGATCGCGCGCTGGCTCACCTCGACGATGGAGCTGTTCCCGATGCGGCAGCACCTGATCGTCAACCGGCGGGTGCGGTTCGGGATCCTCGACCGGGACGTCGGCGACACCGCCCGGGTGCGGGCCGACTTCATCAACCCCATGCGGTTCGCCGGCGAGGGCACCGCCCCGGACTTCGTGTGCGGCGGCCGGTACGCGTTCGGGCTCGTCCGTACGCACAGTGGCTGGCGGATGCACCGGGTGACGGTGCACGAGAAGTGGCGGCGTGCTCCGGAGCGGGCCGCCGCCGGGGCGTGAGCACTGCGCCACCTCGCCGAACGCCCACTGTCGTTGATCGCTTCCGGCGCGCACACTTGAAGGCACTGGCAGGTGTCGTACGACCCGGGAGGCCCGGCGCATGGAGCGATGGCGGCAGCGGCTCGGCTCGTCGCCCTGGTGGCGCGGTGCCGCGGCGGTCGGGGCGGGCGCCCTGCCCGCGCTCGCGTTCCCGGCGCCGTCCCTGTGGTGGTTCGCCTATGTGGCCCTGGTGCCGTGGATGCTGCTGGCGCGCTCGGCGGGCACGCCGCGCCGGGCGGCGCTGGACGGCTGGCTCGGCGGCCTCGGCTTCATGCTCGCGGTGCACCACTGGCTGCTGCCGAGCCTGCACGTCTTCACGGTCGTCATCGCGGCGCTGCTCGGTGCGCTCTGGGCGCCCTGGGGCTGGCTGCTGCGCAGACTGCTGCACGGCGTGCCGTCGGCCGGGCAGGCCGGGGCCGCCCTGGTCGCCGTGCCATCGGCCTGGCTGATGGTCGAACTGGTCCGTTCGTGGCAGGGGTTGGGCGGCCCCTGGGGGCTGCTCGGCTCCAGCCAGTGGCAGGTGGTGCCCGCACTGCGGCTCGCCTCGGTGGGCGGCGTCTGGCTGGTCAGCCTGCTCGTGGTGGCGGTGAACACCGGGATCACCGTCCTCGTCGTCGCGCGCGGGGCTCGGGTGCCCGCGGTGGCCGGGCTCGTGGCGACGGTGACGGTGACCGGTGCCGCCTGGGCGTGGGCGCCGCGTCCGGCGACCGACGGCCGGGTGCGGATCGCGGTGGTGCAGCCGGGGGTGATCGACGGCGCCGACAGCGTGGCCCGTCGCTTCGACCGCGAGGAGGCGCTCACCCGCCGGCTGGCCGGGCAGGACGTCGACCTGGTGGTGTGGGGCGAGAGCAGCGTCGGCTTCGACCTGGCCGAGCGCCCCGACCTGGCCGGCCGGATCGCCGCCCTGTCCCGCGAGGTGGGCGCGGACGTCCTCGTGAACGTGGACGCCCGCCGCCCGGCCGACGGCGGGGGCGCGACGGCCCAGGGCATCTACAAGAGCTCGGTCCTGATCGGTCCGGACGGACCGACCGGCGCACGCTACGACAAGATGCGGCTGGTGCCGTTCGGCGAGTACGTCCCCGCGCGCGGGCTGCTCGGCTGGGCGACGTCGGTCGGCAAGGCGGCCGGTGAGGACCGGATGCGGGGCACCCGGCAGGTCGTGATGGACACCCGGCACGGCGGCCGTGACCTGCGGGTCGGCCCGCTGGTCTGCTTCGAGTCGGCGTTCCCCGACATGACGCGGAAGCTGACGCGGGACGGGGCGCGGGTGCTGCTGGCCCAGTCGTCGACGTCGACGTTCCAGCACAGCTGGGCGCCCGAGCAGCACGCGTCGCTGGCGGCGGTGCGGGCCGCGGAGACGGGCCGCCCGATGGTGCACGCCACGCTGACCGGGGTGTCCGCGGTGTACGGGCCGGACGGGGCGCGCGCCGGTGCCTGGCTGGGCACGTCGGCGAGCGCGGCGCGGGTGTACGAGGTGCCGACCGCGCACGGCAGCACGCTGTACGTCCGGTTCGGCGACTGGCCGGTGCACGCGGCGGTCACGGTGCTCGTGGTGCTCGCGGCGGCGGAGGCGGTGCGCTGGTCCAGGCGGCGGGCGGCGGCGTCCGGTCTGCCGTCCGCCCACGTCTGGCCCGGCCGCTGACGCTCAGGCGCCGGCCCGCTGCACCTCGCGCACGATCTGCTCGCACAGCTCGTGGGTGGCCAGCGCGTCCCGGGCGCCGAGCACCTTGCCCGCGCGGACGGCGTCGAGGAAGGCGAGCACGACCTGCTCGATGCCGCGCTGGCGGGCGACCGGGACCCAGTCGCCGCGGCGGCGCACGGTCGGCTGGCCCTTGTGGTCGATGACGTCGGCGAGATTGACGACCTGCCGCTTGGTGTCCTGCCCGGAGACCTCCAGGATCTCCTCGGTCGAACCGCTCAGCCGGTTCATGACGCCGAGCGCGGTGAAGCCGTCGCCCGCGAGCTGGAGCACCACGTGGTGCAGCAGTCCGTCCTCGACGCGGGCCCGCACGGTGACGTCGTCGACCGTGCCGGGCACCAGGAAGCGCAGCGTGTCGACGACGTGGATGAAGTCGTCGAGGATCATCGAGCGCGGCTCCTCGGGCAGGCCGACCCGGTTCTTCTGGAGCAGGATCAGCTCGCGCGGGTGCTCGACGCACTGCGCGTACCCGGGCGCGTACCGCCGGTTGAAGCCGACGGCGAGGCTGACGCCGCGTTCCTCGGCGAGCCGCACGAGCCGCTCGGACTCGGCGAGTTCGTAGGCCAGCGGCTTGTCGACGTAGGTGGCGACGCCGGCCTCCAGGAGCCGCGCCACGATCTCCGGGTGCACGGCCGTCGGCGCGTGCACGAACGCCGCGTCGAGCCCCTGCGCGATCAGCGAGTCCAGGTCGGTGTGGCGCTGTGCCTCGGGGACGCGGTGCTGGTCCGCGATCCTGGCCAGGGTGGCGGGTGTCCGGGTCTGCAAGTGCAGTTCGATCCCGGCCTGCGTGGTGAGCACGGGAAGGTATGCCTTCTGCGCGATGTCGCCGAGTCCGATGCAGCCGACCTTCACGTTCCTGTACTCCTCTGTCGCCGATGCCCCGTTGCGTCTGGGCAGCATACGGGCGTCGCGGGCTGCCGCCGCTCGCCCTGCGCGACGTAGGGCCGTGGTTGCGGCGGGCGCCGGTCCGCGATGCCGTCCGTGCCGCGCAGCAGCACGGCGGGGCCGAGGGCGCCCGCGGCCCGGATCGCGGTGCCGCGCAGGGCGACCGCGGACCGGCTCCGGGTCATGGCGACGCGGCTGACCGGGGAGGGCTACGGGGAGTCGCTGCACGGGATGCTGGGCGCTTCGGACGACTGAGGCGCGGAACTCGAAGCGCTGCGGCGACGCCACCTGCCGGCAGCCCGCCGCCCCGTCCGTCACCCGTGCGGGGCATCCTCGCCCACTCCGGCTGCCCCACGGCGACTCCGTCCAGCAGAGTTGCCCGGGTGCCCAGAAAGTCCAGCTCAGCCACGCTCCTGCTGTCGGCGGCGGTCACGGCCGTCACCGCCGCCACCGCGTCCGGATGCGTGAGCGTCCCCACGCCGACCGCACCCGCCGCTCCGTCACCGGCCGCCACGGCCCCGGCGGCGCCCCGCCCCGACGGCCACGCCGACGACCGGCCGCTCGTCCAGGCGCCCGCACGGGAAGCCATGGAGCGGACGGGGCCGTCGCCGCACCGGACCCCCGCACCCCGCGCGCAGCCGCCTTCCGCTCCCCCGCGGCAGGCCGCCCCACCGCGGCGTACGGCGCCGGAGCCGCCACCGCGTACGGCCGCGCCGAAGCCCGCGGCCAAGCCGTCACCCGCCCCGAAGCCCCCGGCGCAGACCGACGTGTGCGCCCTCGGCCGCCAGTACGGGGGCTGGGACCCGGACAGCCCCCAGTCCGTCATCTGCCGGGACACCTACGGGAGTTGACATCTGCGGGAGCCGCCGCCCGCGGCGCCCGGCCGGATCACGATCCGTTCAGGAACTGCGGCGCGGCGGCCCCAGCGGCTCCCCGCCGGGCCGGCCGCCGTCGTCCCCCTCGCCCCCGCCGTCCCCCTCGCCGGGCAGTCCGGCCACGCGCTGCTCCAGCCGGGCGAGGGCGGCGCGCACGCCGTCCCCGTGCCCGTCGTCGCCGAGCGCGTCGACCACGGCCCAGGCCCGGGCCAGATGGCTGCGGGCGGCGTCGGGGCGGTCCAGCTTCACGTAGTCCGCCGCCAGGTTCAGATGCAGTGACGGATACAGGGCCCGCAGCGCGAGCGACCGCTCCTGCCCGGCGAGCCGCTCCCCCGTCAGCCCGTCGGCGGCGGACAGCGCCCGCAGGTCCCAGGCCAGCTCGTCGGACGGATCGTCCTGCGTGTCGGCCATGTAGTGCGCCAGCGTGCAGCGGTGCAGCGGGTCGCCGTCCTCGCCGATCTCCGACCACAGGCCGAGGAAGCGGTCGCGCGCCTCCTCGCGGTCACCGGCGTGGGCCAGCATTGCCACCTGCCCGATGCGGGTCATCATGGCGTCGTCCGCCGCCTGCTCGCGCTGCTGTGCCACTGGCTCCTCCAAGGTCGGAAACCGGCTCATATGCCGATCACGACTTCCGACGCTAACGGCCACCGCCGGCAAACCCCGTCAGACACGGCACGGCAGGGCACGGCGCGCGGCTCGGCGGCTCAGCCCAGATTCGGCACGGTCCAGTCGATCGGCTCGTGCCCCTGGGCCGCCACCGCGTCGTTGATCTGCGTGAAGGGCTGCGAGCCGAAGAACTTCTTCGCGGACAGCGGCGAGGGGTGGGCGCCCTTGACGACGATGTGCCGCTCGGTGTCGATGAGGGGCAGCTTCTTCTGTGCGTAGTTGCCCCACAGGACGAACACCGCGGGGTCGGGGCGCTCGGCCACGGAGCGGATGACGGCGTCCGTGAACTTCTCCCAGCCCTTGCCCTTGTGCGAGTTCGCCTCGCCCGCGCGGACGGTGAGCACCGCGTTCAGCAGCAGCACCCCCTGCTCGGCCCACGGCATCAGATAGCCGTTGTCCGGGATCGGGGTGCCGAGCTCGGCCTGCATCTCCTTGTAGATGTTCCGCAGGGAGGGCGGCGTCCTCACGCCGGGCCGCACCGAGAAGCACAGGCCGTGGCCCTGGCCCTCGCCGTGGTACGGGTCCTGGCCGAGGACGAGGACCTTGACCTTGTCGAACGGCGTCGCGTCGAGCGCGGCGAAGACCTCCTCGCGCGGCGGGTAGACGGGACCCTTGGCGCGCTCCTCCTCGACGAACTCCGTGAGCTCCTTGAAGTAGGGCTTCTGCAGCTCCTCGCCGAGGACGCCGCGCCAGGACTCGGGCAGCATCGCGGTGTCGGTCACGTCAACAACCTCCGGGGTACGGGCACTTGCACGCCCGCGCCACCCCGTCCGGGGAGCGCGAGCGCTTCGACACCCAGAAACCTACCGGCGCCCACTGACAATCGTGTCCGGCACCCTCACCAACTGGTCTTGCGGTGCAGCTCCCACATCATCATGATCGTCGACGGGTCGAGGGCCCGCTCCCCGCCGGAGATCTCGTCGCTGGCCGCGATGTACTGCTTGCCCTGCCACAGGGGCAGCAGCCGCGCGTCGTCCACCATGATCTGCTGGGCCCGCTCGAACTGCCGGACCACGGCCCCCCGGTCGCTCTCCCGGCGCGACTGCGGCAGCAGCTGGTCGGTGATCTCCGGCGAGACGTACGGGGTGCTCACCGCGTTCTCCTGGCCCACGAAGGGCGCGATGAAGTTGTCGGCGTCGGGGAAGTCGGGGAACCAGCCGCGTCCGAAGACCGGGTACTCGCCCTTGCGGTAGCCGGCCTCGTACGTCTTCCACGGCCGGCTCTTCAGGGTGACCCTGAACAGCTTGGAGTCCTCCAACTGCTGCTTGAGGGCCGCGAATTCGGGGGCGGTCGCGGAGCCGTACCGGTCGGTGGTGTACCAGAGGGTGAGCGGGACGGGCGCGGTGATGCCGGCCTTGGAGAGGATCTCGGCGGCCTTGGCGGGGCTCGGGTCGCCGAAGTCGTCGAAGAAGTCGGTGGTGTGTCCCGCGAGGCCCCGCGGGACCATCGAGAACAGCGGTTCGACGGTGTCCTTGTAGATCTCGTGCGCGATGGCGCCGCGGTCCACGACCTGGGCGACCGCCCGGCGCACCGCGCGCTTGCCCGCCCACGGGTCCTTCGGGTTGAAGACGAGGTAGCTGATCTCGGTGCCCGCGCCCTCGACGAGCTGGAGGCCGTCGGTGGCGTTCTTGGTCTGGAGGTCCACGACGTCCTCGGCGGCGAGTCCGCGGAACGTCGCGTCGATCTTCTTGGCCTTCAGGGCCTGGACCATCTCCGCCGACTTGCCGAAGTAGCGGATGGTGACGGCGCCGTTCTTGCGGTCGGCGAAGCCCTTGTAGTTCGGGTTCCTGACCAGTTCGGCCCGCTCGCCGTCCGTGTAGGACTTCAGCTCGTACGGGCCCGAGCCGGTGACCGCGCCGTCCTGGCGGAGCGCCTTGGCGGGGTACTCGTCGGGGTCGACGATCGACAGGGCGGGGGTGGCGAGCACGAACGGGAAGGTGGCGTCCGGCTTCTTCAGGTGGAACGTTACGTCGCGGTCGCCCGAGGTCGTGACCTTGTCGAGGCTGCCGAGCAGCCCCACGGGTCCGCCCTTCACGCCGATCGTGCGGATCCGGTCGACGGAGTGCTTCACCGCGGCGGCGTCGAGCGGGTGCCCGTCGGAGAACTTCATGTCCTCGCGCAGTTCGCAGTGGTAGACGCGGTTGGCGCTGTCCTGGAACGAGCACTCGGCCGCGTCGGCCTCCGGCTCGGCGGCGCCCGACGGGAAGGCGACGAGCGTCTGGTACACGTTGCGGAACAGCTCCCAGGAGCCGTCCCAGGAGGCCGCCGGATCGAGGGTGCTGGGCGCGCTGGTGGTGCCCACGACGATCGGTTTCTCGTCCTCGGAATCGCCCGTGTTCACCAGCCCGCACCCGGCGAGCACAGCAATGGACGCAGTCGCCGCCGCCGTACGGATCCGCGTACGGGGGGCAAGCAACCGTATGAACACGCGCACGCTCCTCGATCGGCCATGCCATGGGTCGGCAGACCATATCGCAGTGCCCCGCCGGTGCAACTGCCTGCACCGACGGGGCACTTGATGCGCGAGGGCGTATGTCAGACGTTGTCATCCGACGCCCGGATTCTCACCTGCGTCAGGCGACGCCCGCGTTGAGGGACATGCCGCCGTCGACGACGAGCGTCTGCCCGGTGATCCAGTCGGACTGCTCCGAGGTGAGGAACGCGGCGGCGCCGCCGATGTCCTCCGGCACGCCGAGCCGGCCCATCGGGTAGGCCGCCGCGGCCTCGGCCTCCCGGCCCTCGTACAGGGCCTGCGCGAACTTGGTCTTCACGACCGCCGGGGCGATCGAGTTGACCCGCACCGTCGGCGCGAACTCGTGCGCCAGCTGGAAGGTGAGGTTGACCATGGCGGCCTTGCTCATGCCGTACGCGCCGATGAACGGCGAGGCGGAGACGCCGGCGACGGACGCGATGTTCACGATCGCGCCGCCGTTGTCCTTCTGCCACGCCTTCCAGGTCTGCTGCGCGAAGCCGAGCGCGGAGACGACGTTGGTCTCGAAGACCTTGCGCGCCACGTTCAGGTCGAGCTCGGCCATCGGGCCGAAGACCGGGTTCGTACCGGCGTTGTTGATGAGGAAGTCGACGCGGCCGAACGCCTCCATGGTGCGCTCGACGGCGGTGGCCTGGTGCGCCTCGTCGTGTGCCTTGCCGGCCACGTAGATCACGCGGTCGGAGCCGAGGGTCTCGACGGCCTCCTTGAGCGCGTCCTCGCCGCGTCCGGTGATGCAGACGCGGTCGCCGCGCGCGAGGAGGGCCTCGGCGATGCCGTAGCCGATGCCGCGGCTGGCGCCGGTGATGAGGGCGACCTTGCCCGAGAGTTCTGCGGTCATGTCGGTCTCCTCCGGCCTTAGTTGAGCGGTCCGCCGGCCACGTACATGACCTGGCCGGAGACGAAGCCGGCCGCTTCGCCGGTGAAGAAGGCGATGGCGTTGGCGATGTCGTCGGGGCGGCCCACGCGCTGCACCGGGATCTGCGTGGCGGCGGCGGCCTGGAACTCCTCGAAGCCCATGCCGACGCGCTCGGCGGTGGCCGCGGTCATGTCGGTGACGATGAAGCCGGGGGCGACGGCGTTGGCGGTGACGCCGAACTTGCCGAGCTCGATCGCGAGGGTCTTGGTGAAGCCCTGCAGACCGGCCTTGGCGGCGGAGTAGTTGACCTGGCCGCGGTTGCCGAGGGCGGACGACGAGGAGAGGTTCACGACGCGGCCGAACTTGGCGTCCACCATGTGCTTCTGGACGGCCTTGGTCATCAGGAACGCACCGCGCAGGTGCACGTTCATGACGGTGTCCCAGTCGGAGGCGCTCATCTTGAACAGGAGGTTGTCGCGCAGCACGCCCGCGTTGTTCACGAGGATCGTGGGAGCGCCGAGCTCCTCGGCGATCCGCGCGACGGCGGCCGCGACCTGCGCCTCGTCGGAGACGTCGCAGCCGACGGCAAGGGCCTTGCCACCGGCGGCGGTGATCTTTTCGACGGTGTCCTTGCAGGCGGCCTCGTCGAGGTCGATCACGGCGACGGCGCGGCCCTCTTCGGCCAGCCGGATCGCGGTGGCGGCGCCGATGCCGCGCGCGGCCCCGGTCACGATGGCTACGCGCTGCTCAGTGGTGGACATGCTCTTCGGTCTCCTCGCCCTAGAGGGCGGTCGCTCCGCTCCGGTGCGGGTGAGCGACCGCTTAGTACCCTGTGCGAGTGACGCTAGAAGCCCTGGCACCCGGTGTCAACGTACCCACCGGGTGCCTCTGCTCACGTAGCGCTCCGGACCAGGCCGTTTCAGTGCACGAGACGGGCGAGCAGCCGCTGCGCCTCGGCCGCCGGATCGGCGGTGAGACCGGTGTGCACCGGCCCGGGCTGCACCACGGTCGAGCGGGGCGCGATCAGCCAGCGGTAGCGCCGCCCCGCGTCGTCCCCGGCCGCCTGGCCCGCGCTGTCGCCGCCCCGGCAGTGCCGCTCGACGGCGGTGAGCAGGGCGCGCACCCCGGTCACGTCGGCCTCGGGGTCGAGCGCGAGCAGTTTCGCCTCGTCGAGGTGGGTGAGGGCGGTGACGAACGACTTGGCGCGGCAGTACACCACGACGCCCGCGTTGATCTGCTCGCCGCGCTCGATGCTCGGCACGACCCGCAGCAGGGCGTACTCGAAGACGTCGCGTTCGCTCATCGGGCCGCTCCCTGCGTGGTCACCCAGCCCGGCGCGCGCCGGGTCCGGTCCGCGGCACCGGCGGGCAGGCCGATCCGCTCGTGCACGGTCGCGGCGCGCTCCAGGAGCGTCTCCACGTAGGCGCGCCGCACCGCGTCCGGGTCCGCGAAGCCGGGCTCGTCCGCCAGCCACACGTCGGGCACGTCGGCGGCGGCGCGGGCGAGCAGTTCCCCGGTGACGCGCGGGGCGAGCTCGGCGGCGGCCGCCGCGACGTCCGGCCCGAAGGGGGCGAGGGCGTGGTCGGTCGCGTCGTACGGCTTGTCGGCCCAGGCCGGGGCGCCCCGCCAGTTGTGGTGCCAGATCATGCTCGCGCCATGGTCGATGAGCCACAGGTCGCCGTGCCACACCAGCATGTTGGGGTTGCGCCAGGACCGGTCGACGTTGTTGATCAGCGCGTCGAACCAGACGACGCGGCCGGCCTCCAGCGGGTCGACGGTGTACGCGAGCGGGTCGAAGCCGAGGGCGCGCGGCAGGAACCGCATCCCGAGGTTGGTGCCGCCGCTCGCCTTGAGCAGCTCCTGCACCTCGGGGTCGGGCTCGCCGAGGCCGATCACCGGGTCGAGGCCGATGGCGACGAGATCGGGCACCCGGAAGCCGAGTGCGCGCGCCAGCTGCCCGCAGATCACCTCGGCGACGAGCGTCTTGCGCCCCTGTCCGGCGCCGGTGAACTTCATGACGTACGTACCCCGGTCGTCGGCCTCGACGAGTCCGGGCAGAGATCCCCCTTCGCGCAGGGGGGTGACGTAGCGGGTCGCCGCGACTTCATCAAGCATCGTCCCAGGCTATACGGCTGCCCGGCCTGTCGATCGAAGGTCCGCACCGGCGCGGGAACCGGCGTCGCGCCCCGTCAACGGCAGGGGCGCGGAAGGGAGTTGCCCGTGGCCGAGGGACGAGCCTCGCGGATGGTCCACCCCTGCCACCGCGGATGGTCCACCCCCGCCGAACCTCGCGGACGCAGTGCCGTATCGCACAGTCGTTCACAGGCCCCCCGCACGGTGCTACAGTGACGCCGATCGATCCCGATCACAGGGTTGTTACTCCCCACAGGACGTCGTCGTCCACGTGAGGCGAGGCAAGGCCTGGGAAGCGCCGTTGGCGCTGCCCGGGCCTTTTTTGTTGCCCTGAACCGGTCGGGAGCGGTCACGAACCCTGCACGACGGCAAGAACCTGAGGATGCGAGGAAGCATCATGAGCAGCACACCCGCAACGGGTACCGACGCACTGGCGGAGGAGATCCTCCGCGGTGTCGGCGGACCCGGGAACATCGAGAGCCTCACGCACTGTGCGACGCGGCTGCGCTTCCAGCTCCACGACGGGGCCAAGGTCGACCAGGCCGCCCTGGACGCCCTGGACGGCGTCATGGGCACCGTGCCGCAGTCCGGCGACCGCTTCCAGATCGTGATCGGCGGCGCCGTCTCGGGTGTCTACTCCAAGATCATGAACCTGCCGTCGATGACCAAGGGCGGCACGCCCCGGGCGAAGTCCGACGCCGAGGTCAAGGCCGAGGTGCGCGCCAAGAGCCGCGGACGGTTCGCCTGGCTCGACAACTTCTTCGAGTACCTCTCCGACTCGTTCCGCCCGCTCATGGGCGTGCTGCTCGGCTCCTCGCTGATCATCGCGATCGCCTCGGTCCTCGACGCCCTCGGCGTGACCGACTTCCGGGCCGCGGACAAGTCGGCGACCTGGGTGTTCGTCGACGCCATGTGGCGTTCGGTGCTGTACTTCCTGCCGATCTTCGTCGCCTACAACGCGGCCAAGAAGCTGAAGATCGACCCGTGGGTCGGCGCCGCCGTGATGGCCGCGGTCATGACCCCGAACTTCACGGGGATGCTCAACAAGGACTCCGGGATCCCCGGCGTCACCTGCTCCACGAACGCGACGCTGGGCACGCAGGAGTGCGTGGCGCACGTCTTCGGGCTGCCGATGCAGCTGAACGACTACGGCGGCCAGGTGTTCGTCCCGCTGCTGATGGTCGCCGTGCTCGCCCTGGTCTACAAGGGCCTGCAGCGCGTCTTCCCGGAGAACGTGCACATGGTCTTCGTGCCGTTCTTCAGCATGCTGGTCATGATCCCGGTGACCGCCTTCCTCATCGGCCCGCTGGGCATCTGGGCCGGCAACGGCCTCGGCGAGGGTCTGTCCTGGCTGAACAACAACGCCCCGATCGTCTTCGCGATCGTCATCCCGCTGCTCTACCCGTTCCTGGTGCCGCTGGGCCTGCACTGGCCGCTGAACGCGCTCATGCTGCAGAACATCAACACCCTCGGCTCCGACTTCATCCAGGGTCCGATGGGCGCCTGGAACTTCGCCTGCTTCGGCGCCACCGCCGGCGTGCTGCTCCTGTCGCTGCGCCACCGTGAGAAGGAGATGCGGCAGACCGCCACCGGCGCGCTGGCCGCGGGCCTGTTCGGCGGCATCTCCGAGCCGTCGCTGTACGGCATCCACCTGCGCTTCAAGCGGATCTACCCGCGCATGCTCGTGGGCTGCCTCGTGGGCGGCGTGATCGTCGGTCTGCTGGGCGGCGTGGACACGGAGGCGTTCGCCTTCACCTCGCTGCTGACGATCCCGGTCTTCTCCCCGGCGGTCACCTACGTCATCGCGATCACGGCGGCCTTCTTCACCTCGATGGCGCTCGTGTACTTCTCCGACTTCCGCACCGCGGAGGACCGCGCCCAGGTGAACGCCGAGCGCGACGCCGCCGAGGCCGACGAGCGCGGGCCCGTCGCCGCGGGAGCCACGGGAGCCGGCGCTGCCGCCCCGGCCGCCGGCACCACCGGTCTCGAACTCACGGCGCCGGTCGCGGGCCGTGTCGTCAGCCTCGACGAGGCCGGTGACCCGGTCTTCGCGTCCCGCGCGCTGGGCGAGGGCCTGGGCATCGAGCCCGCCGACGGCCGGATCGTCGCCCCGGTCGACGGCGAGCTGGTCACCGTCGTCGACACCGGTCACGCCTTCGGCATCCGCACCGCGGACGGCGTCGAGGTGCTCGTGCACGTCGGCATCGACACGGTGCAGATGAAGGGCGAGGGCTTCGACGTGCGCGTCGCGTCGGGACAGAAGGTGGTCGCCGGTGACCTGCTGGCCGAGGTCGACCTCGACGCCGTGCGCGCGGCGAAGCACCCGACCGTCACCCTCATGACCGTGCCCAACACCGCGGAGCTCGCCTCGGTCGAGCCGCTCGCCGCCGGGCGGGACGTGGCCGCGGGTGACGCCGTGGTGACCGTCACGCGGTAGCCGGACCGCCGTCGCCCGGGCGCGCGCCCCCTCCCGGGGGTGCGCGCCTGCCGCGTGGGTCAGGGCGAGGTTGGCGCGCACGGCGGGCGATAAGGGATCATCGAACAGAAGTCGGACAGAAGTCAGGCAGAAGTCGGACCACGGACGGAAAGGAGGACCGGTGGAAGCACTGCGCGTGCTCAACAACAACGTGGTCCTCGCGCGTGACGGGAAGGGCCAGGAGGTCATCCTCACCGGGCGTGGCATCGGCTTCAACACCCGCCAGGGCCAGACCATCGATCCCACGCTGATCGTGCGCGTCTTCGTCCCGGAGGACGGCCGCGACCCCGACCACCTGGCGCAGGCCCTGACCTTCGTCGGCGAGGAGGTCCTGCGGGCCGTCGTGATCGCGCTCGGCGAGGCCGGGATCGAGGGGCGCGAGTCCACTCGCCCCACCCTCGCGATCGCCGTCGCCGACCACGTCGCCAACGCGCTGGAGAGGGCGAAGCAGGGCATCGCCGTCGAGTACCCGCTGCGCGCCGAGGTCCAGGCCCTGTACCCGACCGAGTACGCCCAGGCGCAGCGCCTGCTGGCGGCCGTGAACGAGCACGTGGACCCGAAGCTGGAGCCCTCCGAGGCGACCGCTCTGGCCCTGCACCTGGTGAACGCGGGATTCGCCTCCGGCGACCTGTCCTTCACGTACACGATGACCGGCGTCATCCAGCAGATGCTGGCCGTCGTCGGCGAGCAGTACGGGCTCGACGTCTCGCAGGAGTCGATGACCGCCGCGCGGTTCATCACCCACGTGCGCTACCTCTTCGTGCGCATCCAGCAGCACCGGCAGCTGAAGGGACACGAGTCCACGATCGGCAAGGGCATCCGCCTGCACTACCCGGAGGCGACCGGCACCGCGCAGCGGCTGGCGACGATCGTCGAGCTGCGGCTCGGCCAGCAGCTGAGCGAGGACGAGGTCTCCTACCTGGCGCTCCACGTGGCCCGCATGACCACGGAAGGCGACGGCGCGGTCGCCTGAGGCGGGGCGGCCGGGTTCCCTCGATGGGGTGACATCGGCGCCGTGACGGGTCGCCATGGCGCCGGTGGGCGCGGGCCCGGGTGATGAGATCGAGAAGGCCTTGAACGCCGCGGGATCACCGTACGTACCCCTGAGCAACCCCCACGGAATCCGGCACGGCCCCGATCGATCCGACGCACGACGAAGGGATCCCCACCTCATGACCGCATCGCAGGAGTCCGCCCCGTCCCGCCGCACCGTGGTCGCCGCGGTGGGGGCCGCCGGTCTCGCCGCGGCACTGAGCGCCTGCGGCAGCTCGGACGACGGCTCGTCCGAGCCCGCGGGGAACGCCTCGTCGGCCGGCAGCGGCGACGGCGCCGGCAAGGAGCTCGCCAAGACCTCGGACATCCCGGAGGGCGGCGGCACGATCTTCGCCGACGCGGGAGTCGTGGTGACGCAGCCGAAGAAGGGCGAGTTCAAGGCGTTCACCAACATCTGTACGCACAAGCAGTGCCCGGTGACCAAGGTCGAGGGCGGCACCATCAACTGCCCGTGCCACGGCAGCAGGTTCTCCATCGAGGACGGCAGCGTCAAGCACGGTCCGGCGACGCAGCCGCTCGGCGAGAAGAAGATCACCACGAGCGGCGACGCGATCAGCCTCGCCTAGACCGCTTCCACGCGGTGAGCACGTCCTGCGTCGCGGTCACGGTGGCGACGAGGGCGAGCGTGTTGCGGATCATCGCGGGGGTGTAGTCGGAGGGCACCCCCGCGATGGCGTCCCGGGGCACGACGACCTGGTAGCCGAGGTTCACCGCGTCGAAGACGGCGTTCGGTATCGCCACGTTGGCGGAGACCCCGGTGACGACGAGGGTGCGGCAGCCCAGGTTGCGCAGCAGCGGGTCGACGTCGGTGCCCGTGATCGGCGAGAGCCCGTGCAGCCGCCGCACGACGAAGTCCTCGTCCGCGACCTCGACGGGTGCGGCGACGCGGACGGCCCTGGTGCCCGACAGCTGCTGCACCGGGAGGCGTTCGGCGGCGCGGAAGAGGCGGCCGTTGCGGTTGGCGCCGCGGCCGTCGGGGCGCCGCTCGGCGACGGCGTGCATGACCTGGACCCCGCTCTCGTGGGCGGCGGCGACGAGTTGGGCGACATGGACGAGCGCACCGGACGACCGCGCCTCGTCGGCCAGTTCGGGCAGCGCGCTGTCGGTGCCGACGACGCCCTCCTGGCACTCCACGGTGAGCAGTATGGTGTACGCCGGGTCGAGCAGGTCGGCCAGCTGTTCCGGTGACGGCATGGGTCCCCCTGTGCGTCCTGGTGGTGCGGGGTGCTGGAGACTAGCCACCATTGCGCGGGGAAGGAAGAGGCAGCATGCTGCTGACCTGACACATCGTCAGGTCCCTTTCGGGGCGTCCGGGGAGGAAGAGGAGGGCGTATGACCGTCACACAGCGCCGGGGCCGGAAGATCATGATGACGCCCGAGGAGCGCGACGGGTTCCTGTCCGGGCAGCGCACCTGCCGCGTGGCCACGGTGGGGGCCGACGGCACCCCGCACGTCAGCCCGCTCTGGTTCCTGTGGGACGGCACGTCCCTGTGGCTGTACTCCCTGGCGCGCAGCCGCCGCTGGGCGGACCTGCGGGCCGACGGCCGGGTCGCCGTGGTGGTCGACGCGGGCGAGGAGTACGGGGAGCTGCGCGGCGTGGAACTCTCCGGCCGGATCGAGTTCCTCGGCGAGTCCCCGCGCACCGGCGAGCCGTGCCCCGAACTCGACGTCCCCGAGCGGATGTTCGCACAGAAGAACTTCGGGCTGCCCGAGATGATCTACGACGGCCGGCACGCGTGGGCGCGCCTGACGCCGGAGAAGATCACGTCGTGGGACTTCCGCAAGCTGGCGGATCTGTAGCGGACGTACGACGGCGGAGCGGGGTCTACCCGTCCGACAGTCGGCCGAGGTCGGCGCCCACCTTCTGCAACGCCCTCACGGCCGCGCGGATCGAGGGCCGCCGGTCGGCGTCCGCCCGCCACACCACGTACACATGACGCCGCACCTGCTGCCGGACGGGCACGGTCACCACGCCCTCCGGCATCGGGTGGCGGCCGAGCAGCGGGGCGACACAGACGCCCAACCCGGCGGCGACGAGCCCCAGTTGCGTATGGGTCTCGGCGGCGCGGTGGCCGATCTGCGGCTCGATGCCCTTGGCGCGGAGCGTGAACAGCAGCCACTCGTGACAGAACTCGCCCTCGCCCCAGGTGATCCACTCGTCGTCGGCGAAGTCCTCCAGACCGACCTCGGAGCGGTTCGCCAGCGGGTGGCGCAGCGGCATGGCGATGTCCGCCGGATCGTCCATGATGCTCGCCTTGACCAGGCCGTCGGGCATCGGCATCGGCTTGTTGTACCAGTCGAGCACCACGGCCAGGTCGAGGTCACCGCGGAGCACTCCGGCGACCCCGGCCTCGGGCTCCAACTCCTGGGAACGCACTCTCAGTTGAGGATGTTCGTCGCGCAACCCCGACAGGGCGGCGGGGAACAGGCCCCGTGCGGCGGTCGGGAACGCGGAGATCCGCAGCTCGCCCACCACCTGCCCGCGCTGCGCCTCCAGGTCGGACTGGGCCAGCTCGACCTGGGACAGGATGCGGGCCGCGTGCTCGGCGAGCAGCCGCCCCGCGTCGGTGAGGCGCACGCCGCGTCCGTGCTTGGCGAGCAGCTGCTGGGCGACCTCGCGCTCCAGCTTCGTCATCTGCTGCGAGACGGCGGAGGTGGTGACGTGCAGCGCGTCGGCGGCGCCGCTCACCGATCCGTACCGGGCCAGCGCGTCGAGCACGCGCAGCCGCTCCAGGTTCAACATGTAAGCGATGCTAAGGGATAGGGCGCAAGAAATCTCGCTTGTGCTACGAGGACCAGAGGGTCACGCTTGTCCTCATGACCACCGTCACCACCTCCCGCCGGGCCCCGTCCGGCGCGCACCCGCCCCTCCCCCGCCGGGCCCTCGACTGGCGCCTGCGCTTCGGCGTTCTCTCCCTCATCTGGGGCTTCAGCTTTCTGCTCATCAAGGTGGGCACCGACGGGTTCGCGCCGTTCCAGGTGACTCTCGGACGCCTGGTGTTCGGTACGGCGGTGCTCGCGGCGGCGATGGCCGTGAAGCGGGTGCGGCTGCCGCGCGGCGCCCGCACCTGGGGTCACCTCACGGTGGCCGCGTTCCTCCTGAACGCCCTCCCGTTCTCCCTGTTCGCGTTCGCCGAGCAGACGGTCCCGTCGACGCTGGCGGGGATCTGCAACGCGACGTCGCCGCTGTGGGGCATGGCGCTCTCCCTCGTCGCCCTCTCGGAGGACCGGCCGACCCGGCGCCGGGTGGCGGGCCTGGGCATCGGTTTCCTCGGGGTCCTGACGGTCCTGGGCGTGTGGCAGGGCTTCCAGGGCGTGGACGTGACGGGCACGGCGCTGGCGCTGCTCGCCTCGTTCAGCTACCCGGTCGGCTGGATCTACGTCCGCCGCACCCTGGCGGACAGCGGCCACTCGCACCTCTCCATGACGGGCGCCCAACTGCTGCTCGCCACGGTCCAACTGGCCCTGGTGACCCCCCTGTTCACGTCCTGGCCGCACCACTTCGCGACCGTCCCGCTGCTCGCGATCGTCGCCCTGGGTGCCCTGGGCACCGGCCTCGCGGTACTGATCCAGTACGGCCTGGTCGCCGAGGTCGGCCCGACCACCGCGCAGATGGTCACGTACTTCATCCCGGTCATCGCCACGGCGGCGGGAGTCGCCCTCCTGAACGAGTCCCTGACCTGGTCGACCCCGATCGGCGCGGCAATAGTCCTCACAGGAGCGGCCCTGACCCAGCCCCGCCCCCAAAAGCCCTGACCCCAGCCCCCGAGGAGAAGGCGCGGCACAGCCGCAAGCCTTCAGGGGCGCGGGGAACGGCGCGCCCAGCCCCACTCAACCCGCACCCACCCACAAGAAAAGGCCGCGGCGCAGCCGCAAGCCCTCAGGGGCCCGGGGAACGGCGCGAGAACCCCCACCACCCCGCACCCACCCACAGGGAGAAGGCGCGGCGCAGCCGCAAGCCTTCAGGGGCGCGGGGAACTGCGCGCCCAGCCCCACTCAACCCGCACCCGAAATCCACCCCCGCTCAGGCGTAATTCCGCACCGGCGCAACCCGAACCGCATCCGCCACCGCATCCGCCACACCCCCCACCTCCCCCACCTCAAGCCCGGACACAGTGATCCGCACCCCCGGCCCCGCACTCATCCGGAACCGCGCCCCGGGCGCCACCGCCCACCCGGCGTGCAGCAACCGCGCCACCGCCCCGGTCTCGTCCGGCACGGGCACCCACACGTTCATCCCGCTGCGCCCGTGCGCCACCACCCCCCGCTCGGCCAGCGCAGCGACCAGCGCGTCACGCCGCCGCCCGTACGAAGCCGCCACCACCCGCGCGTCCACCGCACCGCCCGCCCACAGCCCGGCCACGGCCCGCTGCGTGATGCGGCTGACCCACCCGGGCCCGAGCCGCTGCCGCCCCCGCACCCGGTCGACGGTCGCGGCGTCCCCGGTGAGGACGGCGAGCCGCAGATCGGGCCCGTACGCCTTGGCGACCGAGCGGACGAACGCCCAGTGGTGCGTGACCCCGGCCAGCGGATGCAGCGGCAGATCGACGATGCCGTGACCGTGGTCGTCCTCGATGAGCAACACCTCAGGATGCGCGCCGAGCACCGTGCGCAACGCCGTCGCACGGGCACCGCTCACGGCGGCCCCGGTCGGATTCTGCGCCCGGTCCGTCACCACGAGCGCCCGCGCCCCCGCCTCCAGCGCCCGCGCCACGTCGTCCGGCAGCGGCCCGTCATCGTCGACCCCGACCGGCACGATGCGCAGCCCGAGCGCGGGGACGAGGTCGAGCATGCTGCCCCACCCCGGGTCCTCGACGGCGACCGCGTCCCCGGCCTTGAGGTGCACGGCGAGCACCCGCTCGATGGCGTCGAGGGACCCGGACGCCACCACGACCGGCCCGTCCGGCACCCCGTCGGCGTCGAACGCGGCCCGCGCCTGCCGGACGAGCCCGGGCTCCAGGGAGTCGGACCCGTACAGCACGGGTTCCGCGTCGGCGACGGCCGCCGCTGCGGTGAACGCCCCGACGAGCGAGGGCAGCAGCGCGACGTCCGGATTCCCGGCCGACACGTCCCGCACCCCCGCCGGCACGTCGACCCGGATGTGCTCGCGCGCGGTCGTGGCCGGCTTCGGCCGCACCCGGCTGCCGCGCCGCCCGGCCGTCTCGATCACCCCACGTTCCCGCAGGGTCCGGTACGCGGCCGCGACCGTATTGGGATTCACCCCGAGCCGCTGCGCCAACTCCCGCATGGGAGGCAGCAGTTGCCCCGGCTCCAGGCCGCCATCGGCCACCGCACGCTCGACGCTCGCAGAAATCTCCACCGCACGGCGCCCACTGATCGGATACTCTCCTAGCACAAACCACAGTTTGCACTAATGCAATGGAGTTCGCAACATGACCGTGGCCCCCGAACAGACCCCGGCCGCCGACGCGTACACACCGACGGACCGCACGGTACCGACCCGTTCCAAGGAGCGCGCCGGGTACGACCGCGCCCTGGTCCACTCGATACTCGACGAGGCGTACGTCTGCCACCTCGGTTTCGTGCGCGACGGCGCCCCCGTCGTCCTGCCGACGCTCTACGGTCGCGTCGGGGAGCGCCTCTACGTGCACGGGTCCACCGGTTCGCGCCCGCTGCGGATGGCCGGGCAGCAGGACCCGGGGCTGCCGGTCTGTCTGACCGTCACGCACGTCGACGGCCTGGTCCTCGCCCGGTCCGCCTTCCACCACTCCATCAACTACCGCTCCGTGGTGATCCACGGGACCGCGCACCAGGTGACGGACCCCGAGGAGAAGCGCACGGCCCTGGACGCGCTCGTCGACCACGTGGTGCCGGGCCGCTCCGCCGACTCGCGCCCCGCCAACGCCAAGGAGCTCGCGGCGACGGCCGTGCTCAGCCTGGACCTGGCGGAGGTCTCGGCGAAGCTGCGCACCGGCGGCGTGAACGACGAGCCGGAGGACCTCGGCCTCCCGCACTGGGCGGGCGTGGTCCCGCTGCGCCCGGGCTACGGCACCCCGGTCCCGTCCGACGACCTCACCGACGGCATCGCCCTCCCCTCCTACCTCCGGGAGTTGTGATGCTGATCCACCCGTGGGACGCCGCGCGCGACGCCGCCGAGTGGCGCGAGTGGCTCGCCGTCCACGACTTCGGGCAGCTCGCGGTCAACGGGCTGCCGGGCGAGCCGCCGTTCGTGCAGCCGATGCACTTCGCGTACGACGGCGAGCGCGACGAGGTCCTCGCCCATCTCGCCCGGCCGAACCCGGTCTGGCCGGCGCTGGACGCGAACCCCGAGGTGCTGCTGAGCGTCGTCGACGACTACGCGTTCGTGCCGGGCCCCTGGCAGGCACTGTCAGGCGCCCCCGCCGAGCACGGGACGCCGACCAGCGTGTACGCCGCGGTCCAGCTCCGCTGCACCGCCCACGTGGTGGACGATCCGCAGGAGAAGGCCGAGATCCTCAACCGGCAGGTGGGCCACTTCCAGCCGCCCGGCCTGTCGGCGACCGCGGCCGTCGGCGAGGCCCCGTACGGCCGGATGCTCCCGGGGATCCGGGGCCTGCGGCTCGAAGTGACCGACGTACGGGCCAAGTTCAAGTACGCCGGGCACAAGCCGGAAGAGGTGCAGGACCGGATCGCCGCGGGTCTCGCCGAGCGGGGCGGTCCGCGCGACGCCGCCGCGCTCGCGGTGCAGCGCCGGCGGCGTCAGGAGGCGTGACCCGCGGGTCAGCCGCTGGACCGGGCCTCCGCGACGGCGAGCCCGAGGACCGCGGCGAGCATCAGGGCGGTGCCCGCCACGGTCGCCGCGGTGAGCCGCTCGCCGAGCAGCGTCACGGCGATGAGGGC
Source organism: Streptomyces sp. KL116D (assembly GCF_030766975.1). Taxonomy (NCBI): domain Bacteria; kingdom Bacillati; phylum Actinomycetota; class Actinomycetes; order Kitasatosporales; family Streptomycetaceae; genus Streptomyces; species Streptomyces sp. KL116D. The sequence continues at coordinate 169,115 of NZ_JASERH010000004.1, forward strand.
CGCGCCCACCGGTTCGAGGAGCATGACCACGGAGACGGTGGCGGAGCGCACGACGGCAGCGCCCGCGAAGTACAGGGCGTAGGCGAGCGCGGTCGGCACGGTGGTGACGTACACCAGCAGGCCGAGCGCGGCGATCGGGTGGGTGGCCTGCGGCAGCAGCCCCTCCGCCGCACCGAACGGCAGCAGGGCGAGCGACGCGACGGCGAACGTGCCGACGGTCGTGCCCAGTTGGTCACCGGCCCGGCCCGACCGCCCGAACCACCGGGTGAGCAGCGTCATGACGGCGTACCCGGCGGCCGAGGCGAGGGCCCACAGCACTCCGGCCGGCCTGACCGTCGCTCCCCCGCCGCCCAGGACGAGCACCGCGAGCCCGGCGAGCGCCCCCGCGACGGCGAGCAGCCCGCCCCGGCCGATCCGCTCCCCCAGCAGCACGCGTGCGCCGACCGCGATGAGCACGGGTCCCGCGCCGAGCGTCACCACGGTCGCCACGGCGAGCCCGGTCACCCCGACGGCGGCGAAATAGGCGGTCTGGAACACGGCGAGCGCCAGGCCGAGCACGGTCAGCCGGGCGCTCCGGCGCCCCCTCGGTTCCCGCGTCGCGGACCGGGGCGTACGGCGCAGCGCCCGCGCCAGGACGAGCAGGACCAGGCCACCGGCGCACCGCCAAAACGACAGGGCCAGGGGGCCGAGGTCGCTGACGCGGAACACCAGGGAGGCGGCGGCGCCGGCGGTGCCCCAGGCGACACCGGCGACGACGAGGTACAACAGGCCGCGCGCGACCGGCAGTGGGGCGCGGGCGGCGGAATCTTCGGTGGCGGCGGACAGGGCTGAGCCCGCCGAGACGGCATGCGACACGTGGATCTCCACGGAGAGGGCCCCGGACGTCCGGGACCGAGGGACACGGACCGACGTGGTGCGGGCAGCCGTGACCGCGGAGTCCCTCCAGGAGTTCACGCACCGCCCGCAGCGGGGCCCGGCAGGCCGATCCACCCCGCTCGACGGGGAATCGACGTCCGCTCTCGGGCGGCCCGGCGCATCCCACGCAACCGCCCCGACCCGCGCTTACGGGTCAGGCGGCAGGGAGCCATCGGGACAGCCCGGATCCGACCGGAGGCCGGACAGGCCCTAGCCGGCCGGCGGCGGGAGAACGAGCCAGTGCGTATGCATGATCGCGAGCCTAGACGGCCCGGCCCGACCGGGACAACGCGGTTTCCCGCTCGTCCTCGTCGGACTCGTCGGGCGCCGGCGGCGTCGGCTGCTCCGGCTTCGACGACTGGGCGATGAACGCCCCGACCAGCACGACGGCCCCGCCGAACAGCTGCGGCGCCGAGAGGTGTTCGCCGAGCAGGACCCAGGCGAGCACGGTCGCGATGACCGCCTCCAGGCACGCCACCACGCCGGCCACCTGCGGCGACAGCTTGCGCACGGAGACCACCCCGGTGACGTAGGCGACCACGGTGGCGAGCAGCACGATCCAGCAGAGCAGCAGCCAGGCGGGCACGGACGTGCCGTTCATGTCGGCGCTGCCCGCGAGCACCGACCAGTCCATCCCCCAGGGGCGGGCGATGACGGTGAGCAGGACGGCGCCGACCAGCAGCCCGTACGCGATCACGCCGAGCGGGTCGGGCACCTCGCCCCCGGAGGCTCCCGCGTCGGTGCCCTGGTCGGACAGGACGAAGTAGCCGACCTGGCAGCAGGCGGCGCCGAGCGCGAGCAGCAGCCCGAGCGCGTCGAAGCTCAGCCCGGCCCACACCTCGACGACGCAGGCGAGGCCGCCGACCGCGAGGACGACGCCCAGGGCGGCGGCCTTCGTGACCGGCTTGCGCTGCACGAACCGCACCCAGCCGAGCACCAGCGCGGGTGCCAGGTACTCGATGAGCAGGGCGACGCCGACCGGGATCCGGGAGATCGCGGCGAAGTAGCAGGCCTGGACGCCCGCGACCGCGAGCAGTCCGAATCCGGCGAGCAGCGCTGGCCTGGTCCTGACGAGGGAACGGTGCCGCCAGGCGATCGGCAGCATGACGAGCGCGGCGCCCGCGACCCGCAGCCACACCACATAGAGGGAGTCGAGCCCCGCCTCGATCAGCGGTTTGGCCGCGACTCCCGAACCGCCGAACGCCAGCGCCGAGACCAGGGCGAGCCCCAGTCCGAAGCCGCGCGAGCTGGTTCCCTGACTCCCCTGAGACCCCTGTGACCCGTGCACGGGCACATCATGACAGGGCGAGTCAGGACCGTCACCCCCGATGACCCCTGTCTCACAGGACGGACGCGTCCGGCTGCCCGGGGAGCGTCAGCCGAGCCGCTGCCGCAGGCGGGACACGTCGACCCCGGCCCGGCCGAGCACCTCGACGGCCCGGCACTCCACGTCCTCGGCGAGCGCGGCCAGGACGTCGACGCCCCGGGCCCGCTCGTCGCCGCGGGCGGTGGCCCGCTCGACGCCCGACTCCATCGCGGCGGCCGCGACGGACGACCAGCCGGGAGCGCCCCGGACGACGGGAACCGCGCCGGAGTCCTCGACGGAGCCCTGCCACTGCAACCCGTATCCGATGCTGCGCTGCACGAGATAGCCGAGCAGCCGGGCGACCTGGCCGCCGTCGGCGAAGGCGTCGCGCACCTCCGGATCGGTCTCCAGGAGGGAGTGCAGCAGATGGGCGGTGTCGATCTGGCGGTCCCCGTCCCGCACCGCACGGCGCCGCGCGCCCGCGACGACCAGGGCCAGCTCGTCACTGAGCGGGGCGTCCGGGAGATGGGCGGCGTCCGAAGGGGTAGGGCTTTGCACGTATCCCACCTCATCAGCCCCGATGCACCGGAACATCCCCGTCGGGGAGCATCTTCGCGTCCGACACAAGGTGGGCACGGGCGAGCGACATCTCCTCCTTACGGATGAGATCGTGCCGTTCTCCCCCGAGGGACGCGCGCCGCCTTGCGTTGCACCCGGGACGCAACCACGACCCCCTCGCCACTCGTCCCTCACAGACATGGAGAGCAGGTGCTGGCACGTGGCCCTGCCCGCGATCGACGGCAGGCAGTACGTGTACCGGGTGTACGCCCCGGACGACGCGCTGCCCGCCGACCTGTTCTGGGACGCCTGGCACTGCCACGACGAGGGGCCGCATCCGCGCGCGTACGACCTCTTCGACGCCGCGCGGATCGAACTCGTGGGCTGAGCGCCCGCGTCCAGAATTTCTGACGGTTCATCAGTATTGAATGTTCGAGGCCGCGCGGCTACGTTCCGCGACGACGCGACACCGCAGCCCGTCAGCTCTCGACTCAAAGGGGTGGCCGCATGGCCGAAGTCAGCGCGGAAGCACGCATCGAGGCGCCCACCGAGAAGGTCTGGGCGCAGCTCACGGACTTCTCCTCGTACGGGGAGTGGAACGCCACCCACACGAGCTTCCCCAAGGGGGCTCCGGCCGCGCTGGAGGTGGGCGGCCAGTTCGAGGAGAACATGAAGCTGATGGGCTTCCCGGCCGAGGTCACCTGGACCGTCGAGGACCTGGAGACGCCGCGCACCCTCGCGATCCGCGGCAAGGGGCCGATGGGCGTGAACGTCGGCACGCGCTACACGCTCACCCCGGACGGCGACGCCACGACGGTGCGCATCGACGGCGAGTTCACCGGCGCCGCGGTCTCCTTGATGGCGGGCAAGCTCAAGGACTCGGCGACGGCCGCGCTCAACGAGTCGCTGCGCAAGCTGGGCGGCCTGGTGACCTGAGGCCGCTCCCCCGCCACACCTACGCGAAGAGGCGCCCCGCACCATGAAGTACGGGACGCCTCTTCCGCGCTCTGTCCTCGTCAGGAGCCCGCACGGGCTCAGTCCTCGTCGGCGAGGATCAGGTACAGCTTCTTGCGCGCGTCGGTGATGACGGAGAGCGCCTTGTCGCGCTGCTCCTTGCTACCGGTCTTCCAGACCTGGCCGAACGCCTCCATCAGACCGAAGCCGGCCTGCCGGATCTCGTTCATGGCCTCCCAGTCGACGCCTCGACCGGCCTCCTCCCAAGGGGCGTCGGGCCCCTCTTCGGCGGCGGTGGTGCCCGCGTCGGTGAGCGAGAAGAGCTTCTTGCCGCCCTCGCTCGCGCTGGTGATCAGGCCCTCGTCCTCGAGCAGCTGGAGCGTCGGGTAGACCGAGCCGGGGCTCGGCTTCCACGCGCCGCCGCTGCGCTCGGCGATCTCCTGGATCATCTCGTAGCCGTGCATCGGGCGGTCCTTCAGCAGCGCCAGGATCGAGGCGCGCACATCGCCGCGCCGCGCCCTGCCGCGCGGCCCGCCGCCTCGGCCGCCGCGCCCGCCCCAGGGGCCGCCGGGCCCACCGAAGCCCGGGCCGAAGGGGCCGAACGCCGCGCGCCGGCCCTCGAAGCCGCCGCGCTCGAAGTCGCCCCGGCCCTGGTGGCCGGGTCCGTAGTGTCCATGTCCGTGGTCGTGTCCGTGGGTACGCATGGGAATCAGTCCTTTCACAACTGATCGTGGGTTTCATTGACCGCGATCATCAACCGATCGCGATGTCTCAACGATATATCGGAACAGTTCGCTTGGCAACACCCGGCGAGGAAACCGTCGGAATGCCCGTCGATCCGGGGCGCCACCGAGGGGCGCCTCGGCACCGGCCCCGGCAAGGCCCGCATCGAGAGCTGTCGCGTCGCCGGACCATCGGCTCGCAGACAGCGGCGCGCGCCCGCCTCGCCCGCCTCGCCCGCCTCGCCCGTGCCGTCCGTGTCGTCCGCCTCGTCCGCCGCCGAGGACGGCCCGCCGGCCGTCGAGAAGGAGGCCAGACGTACCGGATTGGCCTTGGGCACCGGCCGCGGACCTCAACTACCGTCTCCGACATGCGTATTCGTATCGTCGACGCCTTCACCGACCGGCCCTTCGCCGGCAACCCCGCCGGAGTGCTGCTCCTCGACGCCTTCCCGGACGACGCCTGGCTGCAGAGCGTCGCCGTCGAGGTCAATCACGCCGAGACCGCCTTCGCGCACCCGCTGCCCGAGGGCGGCGAGGCCGACTGGGCGCTGCGCTGGTTCACCCCGGCCACCGAGGTCGACATGTGCGGCCACGCCACGCTCGCCACCGCCCACGTACTGCACTCCACGGGGACGACGAAGGGCCCGGTCCGGTTCGCCACCCGCAGCGGCGTCCTGGTGGCCACCCCGCACGAGGACGGCTCGCTCACCCTCGACTTCCCGACCGCGCCGCTCACCGAGGAGCCGGTGCCCGCCGGCCTCGCCGAGGCGCTCGGGGCCCGGCCGCTGTCCGTGCACGACACGGGCCCTCGGTCGGCGACCTGCTGGTGGAACTGGCCGACGAGCGGACCGTGCGGAGTCTCGCGCCCGACCTGCGGGCGCTCGCTGCACACTCCCGGCGGGGCGTGATCGCCACGGCCCGGGCCGCGGACCCGGCCGCCGACCACGACTTCGTCTCGCGCTGCTTCTTCCCGAACGTCGGCATCGACGAGGACCCGGTGACCGGCAGCGCGCACACGGCGCTCGCCCCGTTCTGGGCGGGACGGCTGGGCCGCGCCGACCTGACGGGACTGCAGGCGTCGGCCCGCACCGGCCTGGTCCGCGTCGGTCTGCGCGGCGCCCGCACCCTGCTCACCGGCAGCGCCGTCACGGTCATCGACGGCGAGCTGACCGCCTGACGGCTACGCGGTGGGCAGCCAGTCCACCTTCCCCGCGAGCAGCGCGTATCCGACGAACGCCCCGATGTCCAACAGGGAATGGGCCACCACCAGTGGCCCGACCCGCCCCCACCGCCGGTACAGGTAGGCGAAGACGACGCCCATCGCGAGGTTCCCGAAGAATCCGCCGATGCCCTGGTACAGGTGGTACGAGCCGCGCAGCACGGACGACGCGACGAGCGCCGTGCCCGGCGTCCAGCCCAACTGGCCCAGCCTGCGCAGCAGGTACCCGACGACGATGACCTCCTCCAGTACGGCGTTCTGCACCGCCGAGAGGATCAGCACCGGGTACTTCCACCACACGTCGGGCAGCGCCTCCGGCACCACCGTGAGGTTGAAGCCGAGGCCCCGGGCGGCCAGGTAGAAGGCGATCCCGGTGCTGCCGATGACGGCGGCGACCGCCGCGCCGCGCGCGCCGTCGAACCACGGCCGCGTCCGGTCGAAGCCGATCGTCCGCAGGCTCTCGCCCTCGCGCAGGAGGAAGTGCGCGACCAGTGCGACGGGCACCAGAGCGCTCGCGATCCCGAACAACTGCCATGCGAGATCCAGCCACGGACGGCCGGGCGCCGCCGACGCGTTGAGGGTCGCCGCCTGATCCTTCAGACCACCCGGTTTGGTGACCGATCCGACAAAGCTGATCAGGGCGGACACGCCGCTCGCACCGAGCGAAAGCCCCAGTACGAGCAGCGTCTCGTCCCGGAGAAAACGCCGTGAGAGCCCCTCGTTGGGAAAAGAACCGGCCACGGACCCCGCCTCCACCTGCACACCTGACTCCACTTCAGTAATCCCGCCTCATCCCTCACGTCGCCCCGCTAGGGTCTCGAATGCAGGTACGAAGATCGCGCGCGACAGGCCGAGGGGGACGGTGCGCCGCAGACCGCCGCACCGCTCCCCTCCCTTGCTTCACCGCTTATATCGCAACTGCCTTTATGGCTCAGGGAGGGCTCCACCGCCATGGGACGTCACAGCAGCATGCCCGACGAGTACGGGACGGCCACCGCCGGCCCGCGGCCTCGGTCGCGCGGCCGCATGGTGGCCATCGCGACGGCCCTCGTCCTCGTCGTCGCGGCGGGCACGGCCCTGGCGGTCCGGAGCGACCTGCTCGACCTGGGTGACGCCTGCGGCGACGAGGTCCACCTGGAGGTGGTGGCGTCGCCCGACATGGCACCCGCGCTGCGCGAAGCGGCCGACCACGCCCGCGACGAGCAGATCACCTCGGACGGCAACTGCCTCGACGTCCGGGTCACCGCCCGCGACGCGTACAAGGTCGCCGACACCCTGCGGTCCGGCCGCGGGAAACCGGGCTTCCAGGTGTGGGTGCCCGACTCCGACCTGTGGCTCCAGCGCGTGGAACAGAACGCGAAGGCGACGAAGGTGGCCACGGCGGGGAACGTCGCGTCGTCGCCGATCGGCGTGGGCATGGTGCCGTCCGCCGCGAAGGCGTTCGGCTTCCCCCGCAAGACGTACAGCTGGACCCAGCTGACCGGCGCCGCGATGGAGGACGACAAGCTGCGGCTTGGCGCCGCCGACCCGGCGCGCAGCGCCACGGGTCTGCTCGCGCTCACCAAACTGGCCGCGTCGGCGAAGAGTTCGGGCGACAAGGACGGCACCCAGGCCGCCGCGATGGCGAAGGTCCTCTCGCAGCGCACGTCCGACACCGACGGCCAGCTGATGGACACGGTGGCGCGCGACGCGTCCGGCACCGAGGAGGGCAACCCCCGGCGCAACGAGGCACTGGTCCTGTCCGAGCAGGCCGCGTACGCCCACAATTCCGACGTCGGCGACGACGGCGCCCTCGACCTCTTCTACCCCAAGGACGGCTCGCCCCAGCTGAACTACCCGTTCTCGCTGGTCGACGAGGAGTCGATGACCACCGACGAGAGCCGGGCCGCGGTCCGCTTCATCACACTGCTCGGGGCGCCCGAGGGCCGCTCGATCCTGGAGAAGCACGGCTTCCGCACCGAGGGCGGCGCCTCGCCCGACGCGGTCGCCGCCGAGGCGGGCGCCCGCGCCCCGCAGCCCTACGCGGAACCCTCCTCCGACCCGGCCACCCGCGAACAGCTGGAGGAGACCCTCGGCATGTGGACGATCACGGTGCAGAGCGCCCGGATCACCACGGTCGTGGACGCCTCGGCCTCCATGGCGAACCTGGTGCCGGGCCGCGGCCAGTCCCGCATGGAGGTGACGAAGGCGTCGATGCTGGCCGCCCTGTCGACGTTCACGCCGGAGGACGAGATCGGGCTGTGGGAGTTCGCCACGCTGCTCGACAGGACCCGCGACTACAAGAAGCTCGTGCCCACCGAGCGCCTCGGCGACCGCAAGGGCGCCGGCACCCAGCGCGACCGGCTGTCGGCCGCGTTCACCGGTCTGCAGCCGGTGCCCGGCGGAGCGACCGGCCTGTACGACACCACGCTGGCCGCCTACAAGGAGGCCACGTCGTCGTACAGGAGCGGCAAGTTCAACGCGCTGGTGGTGGTCACCGACGGCGTCAACCAGGACCCCGACTCGGTCTCCCGCAGCAGCCTCATCTCCCAGCTGGAGAGCCTCTCCGACCCCGAGCACCCGGTGCCGCTCATCGCCATCGCCGTCGGACCCGACACCGACAAGGACGAGATCGAGCAGATCGCCGAGGCCACCGGCGGCTCCGGTCACCAGGTGAGCGACCCGGCGGACATCCAGCAGGTGATCCTCAAGGCGATCATCGAAGCGGGCGCGAGGACCAACTGACCCGGCTCAGCCCAGCGGCACCGCGGGCGCGGGCAGCCCCACCGGCCAGCTGTGCACGGGCTCCCCGACGTGCATCAGCTCGCAGTACCTGCGGGTGGTCGCCGCCAGCGCCGCGTCCCGCGCGAGTCCGCTCTCCAGGGCCCGGTGGTACGTCGCCGCCTGCCACGCCGCCCCGTTCGTCCGCAGCCGGCACCGCTCCTCGATCACGCCCAGGTAGTGGTCGCGGTCGGCCGGTTCGACACCCCACGCGTCGAGCCCGGCGGCCGCGAGCGGCAGCAGCTCGTCCCGTACGAGGGCCACGGCCGGCACCCGTTCCGTGCCCCCGAACCGGCCCCGGCGCGGCCATTCGAGCCGGGCCTCGATGCCGTGCCGGCAGGCCTCGTCGAAGTTGCGGGCGGCCGCGTCGAAGGAGAGCCGCGACCACACGGGCCGCGCGTCCTCGGCGAGCGCGCGGACGATGCCGTAGTAGAAGGCGGCGTTGGCGATGACGTCGGTGACGGTGGGCCCCGCGGGCAGCACCCGGTTCTCCACGCGCAGGTGCGGCACGCCGTCGACGATCCCGTACACGGGCCGGTTCCAGCGGTACACGGTGCCGTTGTGCAGCACGAGTTCGGCGAGGCTCGGCACCCCGCCCTCGTCGAGGACGTCGAGCGGCCGCTCCTCGTCCAGGATCGGCAGCAGCGGCGGAAAGTACTTCAGGTTCTCCTCGAAGAGGTCGTACGCCGACGAGATCCACCGCTCCCCGAACCAGGTCCGCGGCCGCACCCCCTGGGCCGCCAGCTCGGGCGGCCGGGTGTCCGTGGACTGCTGGAACAGCGGCGGCCGCGACTCCCGCCACAGCTCGCGCCCGAACAGGAACGGCGCGTTGGCGCCCAGGGCGATCTGTACCGCCGTCACCGCCTGCGCCGCGTTCCACACGTCCGCGAACCGGTCGGGGGTGACCTGGAGGTGCAACTGCACGGACGTGCACGCCGCTTCGGGCGCGATCGACGACGACGTGCAGGTCAGCCGCTCCACCCCGGCGATGTCGAGCGCGAAGTCCTCGCCGCGCGCGGCGACGATCTGATCGTTGAGCAGCGTGTAGCGGTCGACGTCGGAGAGGTTCGCGGAGACCAGGTCCTGCTGGCTCAGCGTCGGCAGAATGCCGATCATCACGATGCCCGCATCGACCTCGTTGGCCTTGCGGTGGGCATAGCCGAGCCCGGTGCGCAGCTCTTCCGCGAGCTGGTCGAGAACGCGCCCGCCGAGCCGGTGCGGCGCAATGTTCACTTCGAGATTGAACATCGCGAGTTCGGTCTGGAAATCACGGCTCGCAATGCGCTCCAGTACTTCCGCATTCATCATTCTCGGCATGCCGTCGGGCCCCGCGAGATTCAGCTCGATCTCCAGACCCATGAGATTCCTCGGCCGGTCGAACCGCTTCTCCTCCAGCAGCCGCGCGAGTCCCTCCAGACACTCCTTGAGCTTGTCCCGGTAGCGCCGCCGGTCGGCCAGATCGACCGCTCCCGCAACGACCTTCTCCCCCATGGAAGCGTCCCCTCCTCGCATGGGCGACCCGGCGAAATCCCGTCCCGGCCGCGTGTCACGGTGGATGATGCCCAGGCAATGTGATCGATAACGCCCCGCGCGGGCGCGCGGAGCAGTACGCTCCTGGCAGTTACCCCGCGGCACATTCCTTAGGCATGCGGCCGTCCGCAGATTCATTCGTCACGGATCTGGTGAAAAACACCGATCGGAATCGGCCGACCGCCCGCTCGAAAGACGCCGAGGTCATCGGGGCACTGCTCACCGGATACCCGGAAGAATACCCACGAAACAGCGGCAGAACGACGACCGAATAGCACCTTGCCCAGCTCTCGGGACGTGCTAGCGGAAACACCGTGTGAACACGCGTCGTATAAACTCCGCGGACGAGACAGAGAGTTGGCGCCCGCGGCCGAGGCCCCCGCCCCCTCTGGCCCGCGCACTCCCGCGTACTCCTACGCACTCCGCAGCTGACAGCGCCGTCCGCTCGTCCCGCACCGCCCTCGTACCACGTGCCTGTCGAATGAGAGGCGACCCACCATGCCGCTGCATGTCCCCCCGGCTCCCGCGCCCGCCCTGCGCAGCGTTCTCACGGCCCTCGGTTCCCCCACCGCCGTCCGTGAGGCCCGCACCCCGTCCCTGCGCGCCGCACAGGGACCAGCCAGTCCCGAACTCCCTCTGCCCGTCCACGTGTTGGACCACATCACCGAGACCACCGGACCCTCCCGCGCCCGCCTCACCGGCTGGCGCTTCCTGATCCGCTGCGGGGATCGGGCGGTGGCCGCGGCCGACACCATGCTCACTCCCGACGGCTGGACCTTCTCGCACTTCTTCGAAGGCCCCTACGTCACGTCCACCGAGCGGGCCCTGCGCCAGGCGGAATCCCTGCCGAAGCGCTACCAGCCACGGCTGCTCTCGGTGCCCGAGCTCTACATGCTGACGCTGTGGCTGCACGGCGACTGCACGGCCGACGCCGCGAGCGGCCATCCGGCGGCCGACGACCTCCTGGTCCCGCTCGCCCCCGCGCCCCCCGGCATCGCCGCCCACCGCCCGCACCGGGTGGCGGAGCTGCTGCCCGTCCTCACCCACCGACTGACGCCCGCCCGGGCCACCCTGCTCGCCTGACGCGACCGGAGACCGACCCACCACCAGACCTGTGCCCCGCACCGTCCGCCGTCCGGTCGCGGGGCACAGCCATGCGCGCCGGCCCCGCCGGGCCCCCACCGGACTAGCCCGGTCCGGCCACCCCGAACCACCCGAAGGGACAGTGCAGTTGAACTGAACCGTCCGTGCGGGTGATGCGTCTCCATCCAGTGAGGACCGCTGCTACGAAATCCCTGCGGATTGACGCCCACAGGGCAACACTGGGTTCCGGACCGAATGAAAACGGGGGGCGGCCATGAACAAGCCTTCGAGCCGCAGCACGGACAGCAACGTCATCGACATCACTTCGCAGCGAAAGATCCCATCCATGTGCCAGCACAAGCCTTCTTGCCCGACAGCTGAATCCGCGGACCGGGAAGCCGCGCTCCCCGTGGCCCACCACCCGGAGCAGGGCTGGAGCCTGCTGTGCAATGGGGTCCTCCTGTTCGAGGACACGGGCGAGCTGCTGCCCAACGGCACGATCATCGCTCCGCACCGCCCGCTGGGCCCGGTGGTGACGGCGGCGTAGGAGTCGCCCCGTCAGGGGCGCGGGGAACTGCGCGACCAGCCGCACTCAGCCGGCGGCCGCGCAGCCCCCTCGACCGTCACGCCTCGTAGGCGTCCAGCGGCGGGCAGGAGCAGACCAGGTTCCGGTCGCCGAAGGCCTGGTCGATCCGGCGCACCGGCGGCCAGTACTTGTCGGAGGCCTCGACCCCGGCGGGGAAGACACCCTCCTCGCGGGTGTAGGCGTGCGCCCAGTCGCCGCCCAGCATCCCGGCCGTGTGCGGAGCGTTCCGCAGCGGGTTGTCCTCCGCCGGCCACTCGCCCGACGCGACCTTCTCGATCTCCCCGCGAATGGCGATCATCGCCTCGCAGAAGCGGTCGAGCTCACCGATGTCCTCGCTCTCGGTCGGCTCGATCATCAGCGTCCCCGCCACCGGGAACGACATGGTCGGCGCGTGGAACCCGTAGTCGATGAGCCGCTTGGCGATGTCGTCGACGCTGACCCCCGTCGCCTTGCTGATCGGCCGCAGGTCGATGATGCACTCGTGCGCGACCAGCCCGGCGGGGCCGGTGTACAGCACCGGGAAGTGCGGCTCGAGCCGCTTGGCGATGTAGTTGGCCGAGAGCACGGCGACCTGCGTCGCGCGCTTGAGGCCCTCGCCGCCCATGAGCCGGACGTACGCCCACGAGATCGGCAGGATCCCGGCGGAGCCCCACGGCGCGGCGGAGATCGGGCCGACGCCCGTCTCGGGACCGGCGCTCGGCTGCAGCGGGTGGTTCGGCAGGTACGGCGCGAGGTGCTCGCGCACACCGACGGGGCCGACACCCGGACCGCCGCCGCCGTGCGGGATGCAGAACGTCTTGTGCAGGTTCAGGTGCGAGACGTCGCCACCGAAGTGCCCCGGCTTGGCGAGCCCGACCAGCGCGTTGAGGTTGGCGCCGTCGACGTACACCTGGCCGCCCGCGTCGTGCACCGCACCGCAGATGTCGGCGACGTGCTCCTCGAAGACGCCGTGCGTCGACGGGTACGTGATCATGAGGACGGCGAGCTGGTCGGCGTACTGCTCGATCTTGGCCCGCAGGTCGTCGATGTCGACCTCGCCGTCGTCGGCGGTCTTGACGACGACGACCTTCATGCCGGCCATCACGGCGCTCGCCGCGTTCGTGCCGTGCGCGGACGACGGGATGAGACACACGGTGCGCTGCTCGTCACCGTTGGCCCGGTGGTACCCGCGGACGGCGAGCAGACCGGCCAGCTCGCCCTGCGACCCGGCGTTCGGCTGCAGCGACACCTTGTCGTAGCCGGTGACCTCGGCGAGCCGCTCCTCCAGTTCCTTGATGAGCGTCAGATAGCCCTTCGCCTGCTCGGCGGGGACGAACGGGTGCAGCTGGCCGAACTCGGGCCAGGTGACCGGCTCCATCTCCGTCGTCGCGTTGAGCTTCATCGTGCAGGAGCCCAGCGGGATCATGCCGCGGTCCAGCGCGTAGTCCCGGTCGGCGAGCCGGCGCAGGTAGCGCAGCATCGCGGTCTCGGAGCGGTACTGGTGGAACACCGGGTGCGCGAGGAAGTCGTCGGTGCGCAGCAGCCCCTCGGGCAGCGCCTCGGCGACCTCGGCGTCCAGCGCCTCGATGTCCGCGTCGACCCCGAAGGCACCCCACACCGCGGCGAGCTGGTCCCGCGTGGTCGTCTCGTCGCAGGCGACCGACACCAGGTCGGCGTCGACGAGCCGCAGGTTGACCCCGGCCTCGCGGGCGGCGCGCACCACGTCGGCGGCCTTGCCCGGCACGCGTACGGTCACGGTGTCGAAGTACGCGCCGTGCACGACCTCGACGCCGCCCGCCGTCAGACCGGCGGCCAGCACGTTGGCGTACCGGTGGGTGCGCCGCGCGATGGACTTCAGGCCCTCCGGCCCGTGGTAGACGGCGTACATGCCGGCCATCACGGCGAGCAGCACTTGGGCGGTGCAGATGTTGCTGGTCGCCTTCTCGCGGCGGATGTGCTGCTCACGCGTCTGCAGGGCCAGGCGGTACGCCTTGTTCCCGTCGGCGTCGACGGACACGCCCACGAGGCGGCCCGGCAGCGACCGCGCGAACTTCTCGCGCACCGCCATGTAACCGGCGTGCGGCCCGCCGAAGCCCATCGGCACACCGAACCGCTGCGTCGTACCGACGGCGATGTCCGCGCCCAGCTCACCGGGCGAGGTCAGCAGCGTGAGGGCGAGCAGGTCGGCGGCGACGGTGACGATCGCGCCCAGCTCGTGCGCCTGGTCGACGACGGGCTTGATGTCCCGCACGGCGCCGGAGGCACCGGGGTACTGCACGAGGACGCCCACCACACCGCGCTCGGCGACCTCGGCGGGGATCCCGTCGCTCAGGTCGGCGACGACGATCTCGACGCCGGTCGGCTCGGCCCGCGTCTCGATCACGGCGACGGTCTGCGGCAGCGCGTCGGCGTCGACGACGTAGACGCCGTTCTTGACCTTGCCGATGCGCCGCGACAGCGCCATCGCCTCGGCGGCGGCCGTGCCCTCGTCGAGCAGGGAGGCGCCGGAGGTCGGCAGCCCGGTCAGCTCGGCGACCATGGTCTGGAAGTTGAGCAGCGCCTCCAGGCGGCCCTGCGAGATCTCCGGCTGGTACGGCGTGTAGGCCGTGTACCAGGACGGGTTCTCCATGACGTTGCGCAGGATGACGGGCGGCGTGAACGTCCCGTAGTAGCCGAGCCCGATCATGGAACCGAGCACCTGGTTGCGATCGGCGAGGGAGCGGAGCTCGGCGAGCACCTCGGCCTCGGTCCTGGCACCCGGCAGCGCGAGCGCCTCGGCGCTCTTGATGACGTCCGGCACCGCGGCCGCCGTCAGCTCGTCGAGCGAGCCGTAGCCGACCTGCGCGAGCATCTTGGCCTGCGCGGCGTCGTCAGGACCGATGTGGCGCTGCTCGAAGGGGATTCCCTGCTCCAGCCGGGAGAGCGGAATACGATTGGCGGTCATGGCGGAGGCCTCCTGGTCATTGCGACCTGCGAGGGGCACCACGGCGCGGGTGCCCGGACGGCCTCCCCCTCTGTCATCTCAACCTGAGAGCTTCACCGGCCCGCCCGCGAGAACACGGAGCACGCCGACTTTCACCGTCGGTGAGAGCGGGAACCGTGCACCCCGCCCTGCTTTCCAGAGTGACCTCGTCCGTGCGGTACAGGGGCCTGAGAGATTCCGGGGAGGAGTTGCTCCTTCGGCGCCTCCGACGACGGTCGGAGGACTCTCCCGCACGGGGTCAGCAGCCGTCTGCCAGCCTACCAGCGGCGACTTGACCCGAACCCTCGAGTGGCCGCCATCCCCAATGTGCTCTTTCGTAGTGCTTACAGATGAGTTGCGATCAGCTGGAGGCACCGTGCAGACCGATGTCGATCCGCGCAATCTGATCGGCCGCAAGGCGTTCGACCGCAACGGGACAAAGATCGGCACGATCGACGAGGTCTACCTCGACGACGCCACGGGCGTCCCGGAATGGGCCGCGATACGGACGGGGCTCTTCAGCCGCGACGCCTTCGTCCCCCTGGAGCCGAGCGAACTGGTCGACGGCATCCTGCACGTCCCCTTCGAGCGCTCCCTGATCAAGGACGCCCCGGACTTCGGCGTGGGCCGCCACCTCTCCCCCGAGCAGGAACTCCAGCTCTACCACCACTACGGCCTGGACATCACGGCCCCGCAGTCCCCCGACGTCACGTTCGGCCACATCGCGGGCACGGAGGACGACCCGACCTGATCCCCGGGCCGCTACAGCTCGACGAGGGGCAGCGGGTCGGCCGGCTCCAGCTCGGGATCGTCCACCGCGAACGTCCTGACCCGCCCCGGCCCCGTCGAGTACGGCGTCTCGAACCGCACCGTCACCCGCCCCACCCCGCTCCCCTGCACCCACCCGGCGCCGAACTCGGCGTGCCGCACATCGTGCCCGGCCATCCATCTCCGCTCGGCCGGCTGCTCGGCGGGGGCCGCCTCCTCGGCGGCCTCCTCCTGAGCCACGGCGGTGTCCCGGTCCACGTCCTCGGCCTCCTCGGCCGCGGCGGCCTGGGCGAAGAGGTCCTCCTGCGTGTAGTCGGCGAGGCCGCTGACGCCGACGCCGAGCAGCCGCACCCCACCGGTCGTGTCCACCGCCTCGAGCAGCCGCGCGGCGGCCTCCCGCACGACCGCGGGATCGTCCGTCGGCCCCCGCAGGGTCTCGGACCGCGTCAAGGTCGAGAAGTCGTACCTGCGCACCTTCAGCACCACGGTCCGCCCCGACCGCCCGGCCCCCCGCAGCCGCTCCACGCACCGGTCCGCGAGCCGCTGCACCTCCATGCGGACCCGCACCCGGTCGTGGATGTCCACGTCGTACGTGTCCTCGACCGACACGGACTTCGAGTCCCGCTCGGCGACCACAGGGCGCTCGTCGTGCGCGAGCGCCATGGCGTACAGATGGCCGCCGTGCGCCTTGCCGAGCAGCCGCACCAGCTCGTCCTCGCCCGCCTCGGCGATCTCCGCCACGGTGAGGATGCCGGCCCGCCGCAGGTGGTCCCCGGTCGCGGGCCCGACGCCCGGCAGGATCCGCACGGACTTCGGGGCGAGCAGCGCCCGCTCGGTGCCCGGACGTATCAGCACGAGCCCGTCCGGCTTGGCCTCCTCCGAGGCGATCTTGGCCACCATCTTGGACGCGGCGAGCCCCACCGACCCGGTGAGCCCGGTGACCCGCCGGATGTCGGCTCGCAACCGCATCCCGACGGCCTCGGCGGAAACCTCGTCCCAGGCCGCCTCACCGGCCTCCAGATCGACGAACGCCTCGTCCAGGCTCAAGGGCTCCACCAGCGGCGAGAGCGCCCGCAGAAGCGCCATCACCTGCTCGCTGACCTCCCGGTACAGCCGGAACCGCGGCACGAGGTACGCGGCATGGGGCGCGAGCCGCCGCGCCTGCCCCATCGGCATCGCGGAGTGCACCCCGAACCTGCGCGCCTCGTACGACGCCGTCGCCACCACACCACGGGGCCCGAGCCCGCCGACGACGACCGCTTTCCCGCGCAGGCTCGGCTTCGCCGCCTGCTCCGCAGAGGCGTAGAAGGCATCCATGTCGAGATGCAGGATCGTGGGCGCGGCTCTCACGTGCTCGATGCTGCCCTACGCCACTGACAACGCGGCCGTACGAGCCTCACACGGCCCGGTTGCGCCGCCTCGCGAGCTCGTCCGCGGGATGGTGCCCGACGAGCGTCTCGCCGGTGTCCACGCGCTCGCCGTGCAGCTGGGACAGGGCGCTCTCCACGTCCCGCCACACCACGCCGACGGCGATCCCGAAGATCCCCTGCCCGCCCTGGAGCAGATCGTGCACCTCGGCCGGCGACGTGCACTCGTAGACCGTCGCCCCGTC
The DNA here is from genome assembly GCF_030766975.1 of Streptomyces sp. KL116D. NCBI lineage: Bacteria > Bacillati > Actinomycetota > Actinomycetes > Kitasatosporales > Streptomycetaceae > Streptomyces > Streptomyces sp. KL116D. The sequence goes on from NZ_JASERH010000004.1 coordinate 186,069, forward strand.
GCTCATCAGCGTCATCCGCTCCAGGTCCCGGAAGCCCTGCTCGCGCAGGTGCTGCACCGCGGTGCGGATGTTCTGCAGCGAGACGCCCGTGTCCAGGAACCGCTTGACGACCTTGAGGACGACCACGTCCCGGAAGCTGTACAGACGCTGCGTCCCCGACCCGTAGGCGGGCCGCACGCTGGGCTCCACAAGACCGGTTCTGGCCCAATAGTCGAGCTGCCGGTAGGTGATCCCGGCCGCGGCACACGCGGTCGGCCCCCGGTATCCGATCTGCTCGGAAGTCGCGTCGCCGTTCTCCCCCGCCACCGCAGGCACCACCTGCGGGCGCTGCGGAGCGTGATCGGCCGCGCTGCCGTGAAACGAGTACGGACCGCCCGTCGCCGTACCGTCGCCGCTGCTTCTCACGCCGACCTCCTCATTGACCTGCCTTCTCGACGGTAGGCAGTCGCAGGGGGTGCGTCAACGAACGCCACACTCGCCACGCCGAGTGATAATCACCCTAGGAGTGGTTTCCCGTGTCCGACCGCGGGGAAAGGCTAGCCGAATGTGCCGAGGCGGCCGCCGTAGGGCGACCGCCTCCTGGTCACTGCACGCCAGTCACTGGCTGTTGGTCCCGAAGTCCTCGGGCGAGATCTGGTCGAGGAACTCGCGGAACTTCTCCACCTCGTCCTCCTGCTCGTCCGGGATCGCGATCCCGGCGTCGTCCAGGACCCCGTCACTGCCGAAGATCGGCGTTCCGGTGCGCAGGGCGAGCGCTATGGCGTCGGACGGGCGGGCGCTGACCTCGACGCCGCTCGCGAAGACCAGCTCCGCGTAGAAGACGCCTTCCCGCAGATCCGTGATGCGTACTTCGGTGAGCTCCTGTCCGACCGCCTCCAGCACGTCCTTGAACAGGTCGTGCGTCAGCGGACGCGCGGGGGCCATGCCCTGCTGGGCGAAGGCAATGGCCGTCGCCTCCCCCGGTCCGATCCAGATGGGGAGGTAGCGGTCGCCTCCCACTTCACGCAGGAGCACGATCGGTTGGTTGGAGGGCATTTCGACCCGGACACCTACGACGTCGAGCTCGTTCACACAGCAACCCTAGGACGTGCCCGGCCGGTTTGGGTAGTCGGGCATGCGCCGCAAGCCGGGCCTACGCCGCTCGCCCGCCCTGCGATCAGGGCAGACGCACCCCGAGAGCGGTCTGCACAAGTGCCGCGTGCAACCTCACCGTGAGGCCCGCCATCTCCTTGGCGCGAGCCTGCGCGAGGGCCCTGGTCTGCGGGTTGCGATGCACCTTGAGCGGTGCCACGACCGAGTCGATCAGCCCGGCCTCCCGGTCCGCGGCGGCCCGCATGACCCGCAGGTGCCGGGGCTCGATGCCGAACCGCCCCAGCTCGCTCACCAGCTCGGCGACGAGTACGGCCGAGGCGTCGTAGGCCCCGTCCGGCAACGGGGCGATGAGCCCGTACGACTCCCACTCGGCGAGCTCCGCCGCGTCGATCCCGGCGGCGGCGAGCAGCTCGTCCCGGCCGACCCGGGCGGCCGTCGGGCCGTCGTCGCCCTCCTCGCCCACGTCACCGGGTCGCCCAGGAGCGGGAACGGGCAGGGACTCGCCCCGCTCCAGGGCGTCGAGCTGCTCCTTGATGACCTTCAGGGGCAGGTAGTGGTCCCGCTGCATCCGCAGGACGTGCGCGAGCCGCTCGACGTCGTCCGGGCTGAACTTGCGGTAGCCCGAAGGCGTCCGCTGTGGCTCGATGAGGCCCTCCGACTCCAAGAACCTGATCTTGGAGATGGTGACTTCGGGGAACTCCTCGCGCAGCACGTTCAGTACGGTGCCGATGCTCATCAGCCGACTGTCCATGGTGGCGGTGCCGCCTGCGGCACCGCCCCTCGGTGTGTGAAGCATGGACCTTCCTGAAGGTTCGCTGACGGTTCAGATACCTCGCTGGCTCGCGTAGAACACCAGCCGGTACTTGCCGATCTGCACCTCGTCGCCGTTGTTCAGCGTCACGGAGTCGATGCGCTCACGGTTCACGTACGTCCCGTTGAGGCTGCCGACGTCGGCGACGGTGAACGAGCCGTCCTGCAGGCGACGGAACTCCACGTGGCGGCGCGACACGGTCACGTCGTCCAGGAAGATGTCGCTCTGCGGGTGGCGGCCCGCCGTGGTCAGCTCGCCGTCCAGGAGGAAGCGGCTGCCCGAGTTCGGACCGCGGCGCACCACCAGGAGCGCCGAGCCGAGCGGCAGGGCGTCGACCGCGGCCTGCGCCTCGGGCGACAGGGCCGGCAGCTGCGTCTGGCCGGTGGCCTCCGGGTCGTACGACTCGAGCCCCGAGATGGAGATCGTGGACGTCGTCTCGGACGGCCCCTCCGGCGCCGCACCGCCACGCAGCGGCGCACCGCAGTTGGAGCAGAACCGGCTGTTCTCGCCGTTCCGGTTTCCGCACCTCGTACACACCAGGGCCGACATGGACGGATCCTCCTGCCGCGGCTGCCCCGCGGGGGCTTGGGACGCGTACGGGCCGGGACCAAACCCTCCACCCGTACTTGAGGTTGACGGTTCCCCGAAACCTATGCGGCCGGAACCGGCAGGGTCAACAGACGACGCGCCCTGTCCGCCCGAATTGTCACCGCCGACCTGATCCCGGAAGAGCGGGCGCTCGCCCACCTGCGTCTCCGGCACATCTCCCTGGCGCGGCGCACGATGACGGTTGTCCTCACGTGCGCTCTTGCCGAACAACTTCGCAAACAACTTCACGGGCGATTCCCCTTGACCGAAACAGACCCGCCCGTGGGGCAGGACGAACCCTGACTGCACACATCGGCGTACATCACTGACACGGACATCCTCACAACGTCCGTATCCGCCAAACAGTTTCCACCACGCACCCCGCGTATGGTGCGCCGACCCCCCGCAACCTCATGCCCACGCACGACATCCCCCATACACCCCCGCCTCACCGCGAGGACGACCGAGCGTAGTCAGGCCGCTGCGCTGCCCGCAAGGCGTCCACGACGATCTTCTCCGAGCGGCTCACGGCGACCGTGGCCTGCTCCTTCTCCAACGTCTGCACCACACCTCCAGGGATGTTGAGCGCCGGTTCGAGGTCCTGCGGCTTGCCGATGACCTTGAAGCGATACGGCTGACTGATCTTGTGTCCGTCCACGCTCACCCCCTTCCCTCCGGTTCCGTCCGTCAGATACGTGTTGGCCACGACGCGGACGTCATTCACCTGGATCGCCTCCGCGCCGGCGGCCCGCAGCTCCTGGATCGCGTCGAGCAGCATGTCCGCCTCGACGGCCCCCTTCGTGTCCGTGACCGTCATCGTGATCCCGGGGCCCTGCGCGGCCACGGTGCCCGCCAGAATGCCGAGTTGACGTTCCTTCTCGACCGTCTGCTTGCGGGCCTCCTCGGCCTGGTCCGAGCTGTTCTCCAGTTCGGTGCGCTGGTCCTCCAGACCCTGCTTCTCATCCTCCAGACGCTGCGTACGGTCGTCGAGTTCATCGAGGATGCGCACAAGATCTTCCTGACGGGCACCGCGCAGCGCGCTGTTGTCGCTCGTGGACCGCACCTGGATGGCGAGTCCGAGGCCCAGTACGAACAGCAGCACAGCCACCGTGAGTTGGGCGCGCGACACGCGCGGCGGCCACAGTCCCTTCACGAGCCGCTGACGCCCGGTCAGCTGCGGCTCGCCGGACTGCTCCGGCGCCTGCGCCCCGGGCGCTCCCGGCTCCGAGGCGACCTCGGCCGGCAGCTCCCTGCGCAGCCGGTGCTCCTGCTCGGCGGGGGTGTTCCGCTCGCCGTTCTCGTCTGCGTCGCTCATCGGCCTCACGCCCGGAACACGTGCCGTCGGATGGCGGCCGCGTTGGAGAAGATTCGGATGCCCAGCACCACGACGACACCGGTCGACAACTGCGCGCCGACGCCCAGCTTGTCGCCCAGGAAGACGATGAGCGCGGCCACGACCACGTTCGACAGGAACGACACGACGAAGACCTTGTCGTCGAAGATCCCGTCCAGCATGGCGCGCAGCCCGCCGAACACCGCGTCGAGCGCCGCGACCACGGCGATCGGAAGGTAAGGCTCGACGACCGCCGGAACCTCGGGCCGGACGAACAGCCCGACCACGACTCCCACGACGAGGCCCAGTACGGCGATCACGATGTGCCCTTCTGCTCTGCTCTCGGCTGTGCTGTACGAACGATCACGCTGGGGGCGGCCGGAACCTTGATGTCGTCCTGGGCCGAAATGCTGGTCCGGATCCCGAAGTTCTCCTGCAGGGCGTGCAGATACATCCCGTCAGGACTGTTCTGGAACCGGGTGCTCAGCCGCTGTCCGTCCCCCACCGCGAGCACCGTGTACGGCGGCACCAGCGGCTTGTTGTCGACCAGTATCGCGTCACCCGCGGCCCTGATCGCGGACAGTGCGGTGAGCCGCTGTCCGTTGATGCTGACGGCCTCGGCACCGGACTGCCACAGACCGTTGACGACCCTCTGCATGTCCCGGTCGCGTACCCGACCGGTGTCGGAGAAGCCCGCGCTCTCCCGCGGCCCGCCACCGCCACCTGTCTGCGCCGACTTGGCGTCGTCGACGACGAGCCGCACGCCGGGACCGTGCACGGCGACGGCCCCCGACAGCAGACCCACCAGCTCGCCCTGCTCACCGCCGTGCTTCTTCAGCGCCTCGCGCTGCATGTTCCCCACGTCGGTCCGCAGCGAGTCGACCCGGTCCTCCAACTTGTCGGCGGACTCGGTCTCCTGGTCGATGCGGTCGATGAGCTCCTCGCGCTCCTTGGCCACGACGGGGGCGGCGATCCGCGCCTCCGCGGCGCCCACGGTCACCACGAGCGCGGCGAGTACCAGCCCGGCCGCGAGTCCCAGTTTCGCCCGCAGTGTCTTCGGCAGTCCGCTCTGTCCCTGCGCCTGCTTACGGGCCGCGGCCTCCGCGTAACCGTCGTCCAGGCTGTGGTCCATCACATTGGTCAGCAGCGACATGGAAGCATCGGGGCGCGAGGGGCGCTTGGGGGTGCTCCGAACGGGGGGCTGCTGCGGCATGCCGCACATCGTCGCACGTGGTGGCCGCTACCTCCGAATGGCCCCACCGACGCGCCGGTCGGCGCCCCTGGGGGGCACCGACCGGCGTGCTGTACGGGCTCAGCGTCCGGCGCTGTCCACGACCGCCGACCACTCGTCGAGCAGCTGCTGGGCGGAGGCGTCGTCGGGCCCCTCGGCCCACAGGTGGGTGACGGCCTCGGCCGGGTCGGGCAGCACCATGACCCAGCGCCCGTCGGCCTCCACGACCCGCACACCGTCGGTGGTGTCCACCGACCGGTCGCCGGCCTCCTCCACGACCCGCCGCATGACGAGCCCCTTCACGGCCCACGGCGTCGCCAGGTCCCGCTTGATCACGTGGGCCCGCGGAATCCGCGCGTCGATCTGGCTCAAGGTCAGCTGTGTACGCGCCACGAGCCCGATGAGCCGCACGAAGGCCGCGGCCCCGTCGAAGACGCTGCTGAACTCGGGCACGATGAACCCACCACGCCCGTCACCACCGAAGATCGTCGACTCGTCCCGGCCCACGCGCGTCAGATCGTCGGGCGACGTGGTCGTCCATTCCACCTGCGTCCCGTGGTACGCGGCGACCTGCTCGGCGATGCGCGTCGTCGTCACCGGCAGGGCCACCCGCCCGCTGCGCCGCTCGGCCGCCACCAGGTCGAGCATGACCAGGAGCGCACGGTCGTCCTCGACGATCCGCCCCTTCTCGTCGACCAGCGAGAGCCGTTCACCGACCGGGTCGAACCGCACCCCGAAGGCGGCCCGCGCCGACGCCACGATCTCGCCGAGCCGCACGAGCCCGGACCGCCGGGCGTCCGCCGTCTCCGTGGGCCGCGATTCGTCGAGCCCCGGATTGATGGTCAGCGAGTCGACGCCGAGCCGCCCCAGCAGGCTGGGCAGCACGAGCCCGGCGCTTCCGTTGGACGCGTCGACCACGACCTTGAGCCCGGCATCGGCGATCCCGGTCGTGTCCACGTTCCGCAGCAGCGAGCCCGTGTACGAGTCGAAGACGCTCGACGGGAAGTGCAGGTCACCGATCTCGCCGGGGAACGCCCGCCGGTACTCCTGGCGCGCGTACACCCGGTCCAGCTTCCGCTGGCTCGCCTGCGACAGGTCGGCCCCGCGCTCGTCGATGAACATGATGTCGACGGAATCCGGCACCCCGGGTGTCGTCCTGATCATGATCCCGCCGGCACTGCCCCGCGCGGTCTGCTGCCGGGCGACGGGCAGCGGCACGTTCTCCAGGTCCCGTACGTCGATGGCGCTGGCCTGCAACGCGGAGATGACGGCCCGCTTGAGCGCACGGGCACCACGGGAGTGGTCACGGGCGGTGGTGACGGTCGACCCCTTCTTGAGGGTCGTCGCATACGCTCCCGCGAGCCGCACGGCGAGCTCCGGGGTGATCTCCACGTTCAGGATCCCGGAGACGCCCCTGGCGCCGAACAGGTGCGCCTGCCCGCGGGACTCCCAGATCACCGACGTGTTGACGAAGGCGCCGGCTTCGATCGTCTTGAAGGGGTAGACGCGCACATTGCCCTGGATGATCGATTCCTCACCGACGAGGCACTCGTCGCCGATGACGGCTCCGTCCTCGATCCGGGCGGCACCCATGATGTCGGTGTTCTTGCCGACGACGCAGCCCCGCAGATTACTGTGCCGACCGATGTAGACGTTGTCGTGGACGACGGCCCGGTGCAGGAAGGCCCCGCTCTTCACGACGACGTTCGAGCCGACCACCGTGTGCTCGCGGATCTCGACGTCGGCCTCGACCTTGGCGTAGTCACCGATGTAGAGCGGCCCACGCAGCACGGCGTCGGGATGCACCTCGGCGCCCTCGGCGACCCAGACTCCCGGGGAGATCTCGAACCCGTCGAGCTCCACGTCGACCTTGCCCTCGAGCACATCGGCCTGAGCCTTCACATAGCTCTCGTGGGTGCCGACGTCCTCCCAGTACCCCTCGGCCACATAGCCGTAGACGGGCTTGCCTTCCTTCATCAGCTGCGGGAAGACGTCCCCGGACCAGTCGACCGGAACATCGGCCTCGACGTAGTCGAAGACTTCGGGCTCCATCACGTAGATGCCCGTATTCACGGTGTCCGAGAAGACCTGTCCCCAGGTCGGCTTCTCGAGGAAGCGCTCGACCTTCCCCTCTTCGTCGACGATCGTGATGCCGAACTCAAGAGGATTGGGCACACGCGTCAGACAGACGGTGACGAGCGCACCCTTTTCCTTGTGGAAATTGATGAGCTCGGTGAGGTCGAAATCAGTCAGGGCGTCACCGGAGATGACGAGGAACGCATCGTCCTTCAGCGCTTCCTCGGCGTTCTTCACGCTGCCGGCAGTGCCGAGTGGCTTCTCCTCGTTGGCATAGGTGAGCTCCATCCCGAGCTCTTCGCCGTCACCGAAATAGTTCTTGACCAATGAGGCCAGGAACTGGACAGTGACCACGGTTTCGGTGAGCCCATGCCGCTTGAGCAACCTGAGCACGTGCTCCATGATCGGCCGGTTGGCCACGGGCAGGAGCGGCTTGGGCATACTCGAGGTCATGGGGCGAAGGCGGGTGCCTTCGCCTCCGGCCATCACGACGGCCTTCATGTCGGAAGCGTCCTCCTTGAAGAGACGACGGTCTAGCCGACTTCGCCCGTCCTCAATGACCCTCGATTGTCTATGTCGGGGTCATCTGGCCTCAACCAACACGCAATGGCGGGCTCAATCGGCCTTGGAGTCCGCCTTCACAAGACGGCGGACCTGAACCACGTAGAGGATCCCTGCCCACCAGTACAGCGTTGTACCCCATCCGGCGAACGCCCATCCGAAAATAGCAGCGAGCTCATGGATCCAGCCACTTCCATCGCTCAGAAGCAGCAACGGGAACGCGTACATCAGGTTGAACGTCGCGGCCTTGCCGAGGAAGTTCACCTGCGGCGGCGGATAGCCGTGCCGCCTGAGGATCCCCACCATCACCAGGAGAACCAGTTCTCGCGCCAGCAGTACGGCGGTCAACCAAATGGGAAGAATGTCGCGCCAGGTCAAACCGACCAAGGTGGACAAAATGTAGAGCCGGTCGGCGGCGGGATCGAGGAGCCGTCCGAGGTTGCTGATCTGATTCCAGCGCCGGGCCAGCTTGCCGTCGAGATAGTCGCTGACACCGCTCAGCGCGAGCACGAGCAACGCCCAGCCGTCGCTCTTGGGACCACCGAACTCAGGCCTGAGGATCAGCCACAGGAAGAGGGGTACGCCGAGTAGACGCGCCATGCTGAGGATGTTCGGGATGGTGAGGACCCGGTCGGTCTGAACACGGGTCTCCTGGACCTCCACCCGGGGGCCTCCTGTGGGAAACGAGCCAACGATGCCCCATGACTTTACCCTCCGTCTCCGCCGGCACGACGGCAGGGGTCTGCCTCCACGACCTCCAGAACGCAAAAAAGCCGCAACTCCCGAGCAT